>NZ_JBVIIM010000021.1:0-111342 GCF_055569765.1 Streptomyces sp. NPDC031365
ATCTGACGATGACCCCAAAAAGGTCAAGGCAGATCGACAAAGACCGGACAAAGGGCGCGCAGAGGTACCTCCTCCCCGCGGGGAAGGGGGGGGGGGGGGGGGTGTTCCCCCCCCCCCCCCCCCCTTCGTCCGCCCGGGGCGAGCTCTGGTGAAACGGGGGGTACATGAGTGATTTGTCGGCGGACTACGCAACGCTGAACCGAGTACGGCACAACCTGGACCACATAGCCCACCTGATGAAGAAGCCGGGCCGGGACATGGAGAACGTCACGGGGGATGCCATGGGCGTTCCCGAGCTGGCCGAGCGGATGGACGATTTCGGCGACGAGTGGTCGTACGGGATCAAGCAGCTGACCAAATTCTCGGAGCAGGCGTCCAAGGCGCTGCTGAAGGTCAAGGAGGCGTTCGAGGGCCTCGACCACGAACTCGCCGAGGTGAGCAAGGGCAAGGGAAACGGAAAGAAGGCATGACTGCGGCGAAGCCGGAGAACTACCCCGCCCTGGGCTTCGTTCCCTGCCCTGGTGATCACACGGTTGCTGACGACGTGGCCAGGACTGTGCGTCGGACAGCGAAGGCGCTCTCCGAGATATGCCAGGTGTTGCACGGCACCGGTGTCGGCGACTGGGAGGGCAAGGCGGCCGAGGCCTTCCGGGAGAAGTTCGACGACGAGTTCCGTCCCCGCATGGACGACGCCCGCGACTCGTTCGGTGACGCGGCCACGGCTCTTGAGGACTGGGCGGCGTACATGGAACGCAAGCAGTCCGCGGCCCTGAAGCTGGAGGCCCGGGCCGCCGCGCTCGACGAGCAACTGGGAAAGGCTCACGAGAAGGCCGACGCGCTGAAGAGGGCGGATGACGACACCAAGGACTCCGAGGACCACAAGGGCAAGCTCAAGGACGCCAACCGGGCGGTGAACGCGAAGGAACTCGAACTGGAGGAACTCCGCCGGGACGGACGTCGCATGGCCGGCGCCTATCAGACATACGGCAAGGAGATCGCGGAGCGGCTGAAGAAGGCCATGAACATCGCTCCGAACGAGCCCGGCATGTGGGACAGACTCGGGGACGCCATCTCCGACCTGGGCAAGGCCCTGGCGGACCTGCCGGGTCAGGTGGGCGAACTCCTCTCCGACATCGGGGACTGGATCAAGGCCCACGCGGACTGGATCACGGTCGCCGCGTCCGTCATCGGGGTCGTCGCCATCTTCTGCCCGGTCCTGGCTCCGCTCGCGATCGGCCTCAGCGCCGTCGCGTTCATGGCACACGCGGCGTCCTACGGGGTCGAAGGGCTCTGGCCGCCGACCGGCCCGCGCATCGGCAACTGGCTCACCCTGGGAGGAGACGCCCTGGGCATGGTGCCCGGCGTCGGGGCGGCCAAGGCGGGGATCATGGCCGGTCTCAAGGCGGGACGAGGCGCCGGTGGCCTTGCAAAGGGAGCGACGGTCGGCATCAAGACGGCCGGCACGACGGCGAAGAACGCCATGAAAGCGGCCGATCCCGTTGCCGCGGTGATCGACAAGCCGATCATGGCCGCCGCGAGCAGGCTCGGCGTCTCGCGTGGCGCCGCTCTGACTGTCACGGAGGGCGTTCAGGCAGCCGCCACGCTGGCATGGACGGCACCGACCGCGATCAACGCCTATGAGACGAGTACGGGCCGGTACGACGCGGCCACCTGGGGAACCGGCGTGGGCAACATCGCGACGGGCACCGGAGGCGGCAAGTTCGGCGGGCTCGTCGCTGTCGGCAGTGTCGTCGGCCTGGGCGCGTGGGAGTTGACGGACTGATGGGTACGAACGACGGACCGGCCACCACTGGTCCTGCCGATACGACGGTGTCCCTCGACGAAATTCCCGACCTGTGGTTTCGACTCCCTCCTGGATTCACCCAGTTCGATCTCGAGGAGGATTCCGAGACGCGCGTGCTGAGGATGGCCGACACGATCGACCCGGTCTTCGCCGGGGCCACCCCCGAGCAGAAGTTCAGCCTCGTCGTCTCGGGCGAGTACATACTCCGGACGATGATCGACGCGGGGGCCGAACACGTGTCGAGCTGTCTGCTGCGCATGCCCGACGGAGAGCTGACCCAGGGCACCTTGTGCGTTCTCGTCGAACGACCGGACGTCGGGCCGCAGCACCAGGACAGAGAGGGAACGGCGAAGCGCACGGCCGTTCAGTGGCGGAGTCTTTATCCCGACGCGGAGGCCGGACTGATCATGCTGCCGTACGGCATGGCGGCCCTCTGCATACGCGATCAGGACCTACGTCTTCCGGGAGCGCTCTTCGGTCTCGAGGAGCCGACTCCCGCGACGGTACGGCAGGTGCAGCTCTGTCTGCCCCTGAAGACCGGCCCCGGGTCGGCTCTGTTCGTGTTCATGACCGAGGACATCGAACACTGGTCAGAGCAACTTGAGGTGTTCAGCGGCATAGTGAAATCCATCTCGGCCGAGGAACCGCAGAGGGAGGGCACCCCATCGTCCTCCTCGGTCGCGTGACGAACGGAGAAGTCGGCATGAGTCGTGGCGTGGAGGACGAGGAGAGGCGAAGGCGGACGAAACACCCCTTCGTGTGGGCGCTCGGCATCAGCTGTTATGTGCTGGCCGTGATCACGGGGTTGTACTTCCTGGCCGATGACGCCGGCCTTCTCCTCCTCGTACCGCTGTGGATCGCGCATGCCGTGCTTCTCGTCCTGTTCCTCCGGAACCTGGGGGCCAGGGCGTCCAGCGGATATGCGATGTTGTTCATCGTGGCCACGTCCTTGATGTCCGTCTACGTCGGTGACATGGCGCGCGACAATCTCACGTTGCAACAGCGAGGTGAGACGGTCACGGCGACGGTCGTCGAGGAGTGGCGCGACCCTGCCCAGGGACGCAAGGCCAGGTTCTACAACTACGCGCTGGAACGGCAGGACGGCAGCAAGGTGCCGGGCCCCGCCCTGAGGGACGCCTCCGACCGCTTCGACGTCGGCGACGTGGTGACGGTGGTCGAGGATCCCGAGGGAGAGCTCCGGCCTCGGACGCCGGGCGATGCGGACGCCATGGGAGACGCGCTCGGCGCGGGGGCCTTCGCCCTCGGGGCGCTCGGGGCCGTCGGCTGGATGACCTGGCGGGGCTCGGACGCCGCGAAGCGGCGGGAAGCCCGGAAGCGTCCGGAGGCCGGCGACGCCACGCACGAGGCGCAGGAGGCGAAGCTGCGCGAGGCCTTGCGCACGCATCCCCGCGACCGTCGCGGCTACATCAAGATCAGCCCTGGGGAGTATCCCGACATCTCGCACCACCGTGCCGCCCGGATCGCCTGGGAGACGGGACTGCGCGCGGAGGCGATGGGCAATCGGGGCGCGTGGCGCTTCGCCGAGAAGGTGATCGAGGAGGTCCCGAACGACTGAGCCGCGGCAGGATGCCCACCGCAGTACGGAAGAAGCGGCCTCATGGCCCGTCGGGGAGGGGCTGCCGGAGGACGTACATGTGCAGCTCGCTGCGGAGCTCCTCCGTGTCGACGC
This sequence comes from Streptomyces sp. NPDC031365, assembly GCF_055569765.1. Taxonomy (NCBI): domain Bacteria; kingdom Bacillati; phylum Actinomycetota; class Actinomycetes; order Kitasatosporales; family Streptomycetaceae; genus Streptomyces; species Streptomyces sp. NPDC031365. The sequence goes on from NZ_JBVIIM010000021.1 coordinate 3,495, forward strand.
GCAGCCAGGAACCGTCACGGAAACGGATCAACAGCACCCGAGTCTCGAACTCGCCGGAGAGAGGATCGACCAGGGTCGCCTCGTCGGCGGACAGGCGGGCGACGACCTGCAGGTGTTTCTCCCGTCCCGTGCTGACGCGCTGTGGCGGAGCCGTGAGGACGATCCCGTCCGGGGCAGCCGGGCAAAAGTCGCTGGCTAGGGCTTGGACACATTCAGAGAGCGAATGTCATGGGGAAAAAGAAAAGACGGCCGCGGGCAGGCTGGACGCCGCCGCCCAAGTCTGCCGAGCGGATTGCGATGGAAATGGAGTTGCGCAGGCATCGTGTTCAAATGAGGCAGCCTCCCGTACCTCAGCGACGAGTTATCCTGGGGCTCTTCGCGCTGTCCCTGATGTCTGGCGGAATGTTTCTCTTCTTTTTGCTCCCTTCGGATGCGCTGGTGAGCGACTTGCGTTCCCGGGGAGTCTCTGCCTGGGCTGAGGTCACAGAATCGCCGAAAGACAAGTACGGTAACCCGGGAAATGTAAAGGTGAAGTTCCATGGGCCGGAGGGCGAGCTGGAGACCCAGCTCAATGACTGGGGCGGTATGCGCCCTGAGGGACTGGAGTCCGGTGGCACGATATCTGTGACGTACGATCCGCGAGATCCGGCGCGAGTACTCACGACGGATTGGGTGAATAGCCCGCCGAGTATCACCCTGCCGATGTTGGTTGCGCTTTTGGTGTTCCTCGTCCTTATGGTCGGCGGAATTCTTGTCACGATACGACGACGTATTCTTCTCAAGAAGAGGGAGCAGGATGTGACATGTTGACTTTGGTATGCCGACCGAAGAAGTGAATGGGGGATGCGTGGCGAGTCCTGTGCCTGAGGAGGTGGCTGCGGAGGAGGCCTGGTCGTACCACAACAGCGCCTGACGTCGGGTCCTCTGCCGATGCCGATGCCGGTGCCGACGGGCCCGAGCACTACGAGCTCGTGCGGGTGAGCCGTACCGACTCCTCCGTCAGGGCAGACACCTTGAACAGGACACCCGCGAACTCCACCGGATCGCCGACGTGCACGTTCTCATATGCGGCAACCTGGACCGCCGCGCAGTTTGCCGCGATGCCGGCCGTGCCGGTGCCGGTGTCGACGTAAGAGACGGTCAGAGACAGGCCCGTGGGGAAGCGCTGCACTCCGCCGTTGGCAACGAGGGCCAGGACCTTGCCCTCTGCCGGGAAACCGGCCGCGGCGGCGGCAAGGACGTCCTGGTTCGTGGTGAAGCACAGGGAAGCGTCCGCCGGGCTTCCCGCCGATTCCATCGACTTGGGCGGCGCCGCGAGCGCGGTTCTGTCCTCGGCAGTCCTCGGTTCGAGGACGACGCGGTAGGAGCAGATCTGCCGGACGGTGTAGGTGTGACCGGAGACGGTGACCTGGGCCCCGGGCCCCAGCTTCCACTGGCGTTGTCCGGAGTGGTACCGGACGCCTTCACGGAGGGTCGCCTCGCGGGTCGTGCCGTAGGCCCGGGCCTCGGCGTACTGCACGCCTGCGCCACCCGGTAACTGGAAGCCGCCGCCACGTAGGACGTGCACCCCGCCCTGCGGCGCCTCGCCCGCACACACCGGGCCCTTGTCTTCCACCACTGCCTCCGTGGGTGCGGGAGCCACCGTCGGTTCCTCGCTGCCCTCGTCGGACCTCGATCCGCATCCGGCCAGCGCGAGCAGCGCCAGCGTGCAGCTCGCGATGCCGTGCCTGCCGTACCAAGTCACCAGCCTGCCCACCGATCTCCTCGCCCAGATCATTTCAAGAGCGTATGGACAGCGAGCCCAGAAGACTCCGTCAGGGAGCCTTCGGACATAACTCCAGCGGAAATCGCCATGCTGGCCATCTTCTTGTCGCCGAGGTGCACCAGCGTCGCCCGGGGCGACCGCTTCGACGTCGGCGAAGTGGTGGCGGTGGCCGGATATTCCGAGGGAGAGCTCCGTCCTCAGAGGTCGGGTGTTGCGGACGCCACCCGGGAGATGCACTCGGCGCGTCGGCCTTCGCCCTCGGGGAACTCGGGGAGTTCCTAGGGTCGTCGGCTGGATGGCCTGGCAGGGCTCGAACGCCGCGAAGCGGCTTCATGACCCGTCGGAGCGGGGCTGCCGGAGCACATACATGTGCAGCTCGCTGCGAAGCTCCTCCGTGTCGATGCGCAGCCAGGAGCCGTCGTGGAAGCGGATCAGTAGCATCCGAGTCTCGAACTCACCGGAGAAGGGGTCGGCCAGAGTGGCTTCGTCGGCGGACAGACGGGCGACGACCTGTATGTGCTTCTCCCGTCCCACGCTGACGCGCCGCGGCGGAGCCGCGAGGACGATCCCCTCCGGGGTCGCTAGCAGTAGTCGCTGGTGGTGGGTGGAGTGGCCGTACCAACGCAGCAGGAACTGCCCGGCCGCGCCATGCCAGTTCCCGTCGAAGACCTTGTCGAGGCCCTGCTGACCGATGGCGGCGTCCCGGCGCTTGTCCTCCTCCTTCTTGGCATGCCACCGTTCCTTCTCGTCCTTCGTGCCGAGGGATCGCTTGATAGCTTCTTCCGCATCTGACAGAAGACTCAGCAGCATGATGAGGGGTACGAACGGTGCACCAAGTATCGCGCCGATCATTCCCAGGAGGGGCAGTCCAGCAGGGCGGATACGGGGGTTCCCCGCGGTCTGGAGCACGTCTGCCGGGGGCCGCGGGATCTTGCCGATCCAGCACCAGTCGCCTGCTTCGGCGTGGACGCCAAGGCGGCCGGTTGCCACGCGCTGCTTGCCCCTACGTGTCACGTCAAGACTCTCCTCGCCGACGCGGAACAGATTCGGTGGGTCGAGAGTATCTCGTAGGGCGAACCACGAGGGGTGAGGGAGACCGCAATCGTGCCTGCGCTCTTCAGGTTTTTCTGAGAATATTCACAGATTCGACACGAGGGGTTAGTCATGGGGGACCACATTAAGGCGGATCTTGCCGCCATCAAGCAATGCTCACGCGACCTCACCAAAATCCATGGCGAGTTCGAACGGAACGGCAATCCTGCGGACGAGTACGGCCAGGCCGTGGGCCATGGCGGCCTCAAGGATGCCTTCTCCGATTTCGGAGACACCTGGAAGAAGACCCGGAAGAAACTGATGAAGGAGCTTGAGCAGCTGGCGGAGTTCACGAAGACCGCCGCCAAGGCGTACGACGAGATCGACCAGGAGTTGGCCAAGGCCATCCGGGATGCCAAGGCGCAGAGCAAGGGGAAGAAGTGAGCAGGACAGACGCCGACTGGCCGCCTCTCTGGCACGACGACCCGACGCCGGGCGACCCGGAGGAAGTGGCCGAACTCGGGCGTAAATTGCGCAAGATGGCCGACACGATCGATGAACAGTCCCGGGTTATTGCGGCGCTGGCCTCGGTGGACGGCTGGGACAGTGAGGCCGGAAAAGGGTTCCATGAAATCGCCGATGGTACGGCGGATAGGTTGAAAAAGTCCTTCAAGCGTTATGACGAGGCGGCCAAGGCCATTGGGGAGGAAGTGCGAGAAGGGGGTTCGGGCCAGTTCGCCAGTGAAATGCGCCGCGCGCAGCGCAAGGCGGACAAGGCGCTTGCTGATTATCGTGAGGCCAAGGCTGACCATGATCTCGCGGACGGTGAGGTGAAGAAATTCACGGACAAGTACCCCATGGTGCACGATATCCCAGCCGCAGAGAAAGGTGATTACGAGCGCTGGGTCAAGAAGCGCGACGAGGCCTTGCACCGCATCGGTGGCGCACGCAAAGCAGTGAAGGACGCCAGGGACATTTATGACGATGCGGGAGACAAGGCCGCCCGTCACATCAAGAACGTCGTGCACCATGACGCGGTTCGGGACCCGGGTGGGATCCTGAACTGGATCGCGGATCACGCGGACTGGCTGTCGACCGCTGCCACAGTGCTGGCGGTCGCGGCTCTGGTCGCGGCGGTGGTCCTCTCCGGCGGCGTCGTCGCGGCGATCCTCGTAGGCCTGGCGGCCGCGGCGAGCGCCACCGCTCTGACCGGCCGTCTGTACGACGCGTTCGCGAGGGGTGGGAAGCTCGACCTGCTGAAGATCGGCCTTGACATCCTGGGCATCATTCCCGGCCTCGGTGCCTTGAAGGGACTCACGGCGGCGGCCAAGGGCGCGCGCCTGCTCGCGGCGCGAGAAGCTGTCTGGGCCGGCTTCACCAACGGCTTCGCCGTGAAGAACTTCAACAAGGGTGTTGTCTGGGCGTCTAAGTACCTGACCAGCAAGGGCATCACGCGAGTGAAACTACCGGCGAACGGCTTCGACCCGGAGTTGGTCACGCGGTACATCAAGGGCGCTTCCCTGGCCAACGCCGGCGTGCAGGGTTTGCTGAGGGTGAAGAACCGGATGGATGGCATCGATGACTCGCCGGCGGAGAGCAGCACGCCGACGGTAGTTCCGCGTCCCACACCGACGCCGGGCGTGGCCCCCGGCCCATCAGGGAGACCGACGGCGCCCACGCCGTCGCCCCAGCCAGCTCCCAGCCCGTCGTCAACAGCGTTCCACTCCGCCTTGGCCCCTGCCGCGTAAGGAGATTGATTCATGGGTGACTACCACGCGCTGAAATTTGGCAAGTTTGTCGATGATCAGGGAACGGCCCACGACATGGTCCCGTCCGCTGCCATCGCCGCCGTGCCTGAGGCGAAGGAGGCGGCCGAGAAGTACGGCCGGGAGGTTCGCTTCGATTTCCTCGACGACAAGGCCGTGCACTGGATGCTGTTCCAGCGTCGCGAGGACACGGAGAAGGGCAGTATTCTGGGTTGTCTATTCGTTGTACCGTTGCTTGTTTTCGGGGGTGGCGCCTGGCCATTCTGGGACCTGGTGGCGTCTGAGAGATCGCGTCAGTTCCAGATGGTCTTCCTCGCCGTCGACGCGCTGATCCTCTGCGCCGTGGTCGTCGGCGCCTATCTGGCCCGGCGTCCCAGTCTGCTCGACCCGGTGATACGGAACACACGCTGTAGGGCTCGCCTCTATCGAAAGATCGTCGGCATTGCCCGTAAGGGCGGCGCCGATATCCCGCGCCTATACCCCTACTACGGCATGTATGCAACGTCTCGGAAGTTCTTTCCCGAGGCTCCTGACCGCCCCATTCCCGAGCAGGAGGCGTCCTCGTGACAGCTCACTCCGAGGTGTCATCGCTGATTCCCACCGGTGCGGCTCCCGCAGTCCTGCGTGCCGATGACATTCAGGTGCGCTGGGTCATGCCGGAGAACTTCCACGACATTCCGATCGACGCGGCCGATGATGAGGATGCCGTACGCCGACTGGGCGAGCTCGTGGAGAAGGCGCTCCCGGGCGCCGGTGAGGAAGCGCAGACGGCACTCGCGGTCACGTGTGCACTCGGAGTCGACGAGTTGCTGGCAGCAGGGGCCGAGTACGCCGGTATTTGCGTCACTGCGGTCGATGACACAGTGTGCACCGCGACGGTCTTCGCCTCTCTGATCGACAGCCCGGAAAGCGACACCCTTCGGGGAACGGCCAAGGTGATCGCTGCGGAGCTGCGTCGGCTTGGGGAGGGTGAGGTCTCCCGGATCGAGCTCCCATGCGGCTGGGCCGTCTCGTACGTCGGTACCCGGGAAGTCAAGGTGCTCGGTGAACTCACGGAAACCGGTGACGGCTTCACCTTTCTGACGCCGTTCATACGCGTCTACGTTCCCCTTCCCAACGGAAGCACCCTGGTGATGGAGATGTCTACGCCCACCACTCCCGGTTGGGACATGTTCTCGACGATATTCGGCAACGTCGTCAGCAGTATCCGTCTGTTCCGCGCCGACGGAACGGCGCTCATCACCTCTTTGGTGGGGGAATGAGCGGACCCGTATTCGGAGATCCACCCTCGGACTACCGTCTGCTGGTCCCCCGCGACTGGTTCCGCGTCGACCTCACCCAGGAACGCTGGCGCGGGCAGCTGAAGACCTTCGTGGACAAGGAGTTCGCGGGCAGCGGCTCCTCTGCTGAGGTGGCCCGGGGAGTCTGGGCCACCTTGCGTAATACCGCAGAGAACGGGTTGACCTGTGGTGCGTTGGAGTTCTTCCTCCGAGCGGAGTCGTTCGAGGGACCGGTAGTACCCGCTTCCTTGCTGATCTCATGGCCACCAACCCCGCGAGGCATGACACCGGCGCCGGAAGAGTTTGCCGAGGCGCTGACCTGCCGCGCGGACCCTCAGACCGATGTGGTCCTCATCGATCTGCCGGCCGGTCGGACGGTCTACGCGCGCGGGAAGACCACCTTGGACTACCACGTTCGGATGCCGGGTGACGTGGGCTACTTCCACTTGGCCTTCTCGGTGCCGCTGAGCGGCACCGAAGGGCCCATGGGGAACCTGTGCGACGCCATCGCCCATTCCCTGCGGTGGGTGTGAACCGCGGTAGCTGCGGGGTGGCTCTAGAGCGACGCGCTCAATGGATCGTCAGCGGTTGATGGCTTGGATCTCCTGGACGGTGACGTCCTGGTCGTTGCCGAAGGTCCCGTCGGGCAGATCGCCGCCTGCGCCGCCCGTGCCGGTCCATGTGATCTCCCAGGTCACTGCCGCCTGAAGTTTAAAAGTCTCGTCTCCGGAGGAGCGGAAATAGGTGATGCCGCAGGGAGGTGTCCGATCGGCCGCGCCCTTTGCGTAGGGCTCGCCGATGGAGCCGTCCTCGTTGACGGTGCACTCGCCGGACGCGGGATGGGTCTCGGCATCCTCGGTGCCGGGCAGCAGTTTTAGTGCGATCGGCCTGGCTGTGGTCGTGGCCTGGATGTTGTGACCGGGTGCGTCGAGTGACGCGGTGACGGACACGGGCTCGAACTCGCCCTTGTCCAGCCAGGCCCACGTGGGGAGATTGACCTTGGTCGTACCCTCGGGGGCGAGTGTCACCTTGGTTCCGGGAACCTTGATCTGCTCATAAGCCAGGCCGGCGAGGATCTCGGGGGTGATGACGTTCTCGACGTCCGGCGTCTCGCCGTTCTCGGCCCAGAAGGGAAGCGTCCCGTTGCAGGCGGTGCGCTCGAGGATGGGGGCGTTCGGATTCTCGACAGGTCCCCACCACATTCCCTCGTCCTGCTTGTCGAGGTTGTAGTTCTTGTACTTGCCGTCCTTGTACATCTGGCGGAACTCGTGCGTGGCCTTCCTCGCGTGAGGGGCCTGGTTTGGGTCACCGGAAATCTCCTTGTAGCCGGCCTCGGTCTCCTTGGCGAACTGCTTCGCAGTCCACTTGGGCGCCAGCCAGCATGCCGGGGGCTTCCAGGAACCTCCGGCGACAGTCACGGATCCGGCGGCGGGGCCGGAACCGTTCTTCGAGGTGTCGTAGGAGATCGCCGTGGCCCTGGCGTAGAGGTCGTCGCCCTTGAGACCGGCATCGGTTTCCGTGCCCTTGTCGACGGGGCCGCCGGCGAACGCACTGTGCGCGGGTGCCAGGAGCAGAGTGGCTGCGAGGCCGATTGTGCACAGGCTGCGGTGGGTTACGCCTTGCACTGCGTGGCCTCCTTCTGGACCTCGATGGTGTCAGCGATCCACAGGCCTTTTGCCTCCTGGGACGCCGTCATGACGATTTCGAAGAAGTAGTAGTCCTTGTCGCTCGGCTCGGTCTTGAGGACCTTCTTGGTCTTGACCTCTTTGCCGTAGAACTTCGAGTCGTCGTCACAGAAGGAGACCGAGGCGCGGCTGCCGTCGCTCGCCATCTCGACCTTGGCCCGCGTGTAGCGCTGGACTCCGGTGATGGTCCAGCCGCCGTCGACGTACTGCTGAATCTGCTTCTTCGCATACGCCTGGGCGCTGCCGCCGGGTGTGGAGTAGAACTTGTACCCCGCGTCCTCCGCGTCTTGTTGAACGATGCCGTAGTTGATGGCACGCACGAAGTTCTCCGCGTCGGTGAGTGCCGCTGCCTGCTTGGCGTCGGAAGGCACGGCGCGGTCGAACTCCATCGTGAAGTCCGAAGGAAAGGCCATCTTCGGACGCTTGATGTCCGGGATGTTCTCGGACGTACTGGGCGATGTCGAGGGACTGGCGTTGCCGGTGTCGGCTCCGGCGATCCGGTCGTCGTCGCTGGACTTGTCGCTCCCGCTGCCACAGGCCGTCAACAGGAGGACTGCGGTCGCGGCGAGCGCGGTTGCAAGGGGCAAGGTGCGACGCTTCAAGAAGGGCTCCCCGTGAGACAAAGGTTCAGGTAACGCACAGACGCTATCGAGGGCACCACGAGGCTCACCAGCCCGCCCCGGTCTCAGAGTGCACGCACTTGTGAATGTAGGTGCGCAGACCGGAGAGGACCTGTGTGCGGGGTGCTTCCGGCGCGTCAGGGCGCCGAGGGGGATCCTCAGGGGGTCTCCGCTGCTGCCGCAGGCCACCCGTCCCAGTGCTGCGGCGCCGGCCTGCGCGGCTCATCCCGATGACGAGGGGCTTGACCAGTGGGGTGGCGCCTGTACCCATTTCGCTTCCGGCTTTCGACGCGAAATGGCCCCTTCATCGGCACTTCGTCGCTTTCGCTTCGACGTATACCTTGGATGCCTGCCACAGCCCGTCACCTGTGGGATCCTTCATCATTATGATCTTGAAGTGGTCGTAGTCCGCGATGCTGGGCTCGCTCTTCAGGACCTTCCCGGTCTTGATCTCCTTGCCGTAGAACTTGCTGGAGTCCACGCAGAACGCAACCTCCACTGAGGTGCCGTTCGCGGCGGACCGGGTGTTGGCCTGGTAATGACGCCGAGTGCCAGTGGCGGTCCAACCGCCGTCGAGCCTGGCGTCGATCTGCGTCTGCGCGTAGCTCAGCCCTCCGCCCGTGGAATAGGCGTTCACAGCCGCGACCTTGGACATGCGCTTGTCGACGCCGTGGTAAATGGCGCGGACGTAGTTCGCCGCATCCTCCATCGCCGCCGCCTCGTTCTTGTCCTTCGGCTTGTCCCAGTTGAAGACGAGGTTCATGTCCGCGGGCAGGGACACGTCCACGCCGTCCGGCTTGTTCTCTGCCGGTGCTCTCGAAGGTTCCGCCGGTTTGCTCGGCTTCTCCGCGCCCTGGTTGGCGTTGGCGGGCTTGTCGCTGTCGCCGGACTTGTCGTCCCCGCTTCCGCAGGCCGTCAGCATCAAGACCGCGGCAGCGGCGAACGCGGCGGCAATGGGCAAAGTGCGGCGCTTCACAGCGGACTCTCCTTGAGACGAAGGTTCAGTCAAGAGCACAGACGCTAGCCGTGAGGTTGCTGGTTTCGCCAGCGCGAACTGTTCAGAGTGCCAGGGCATTTCGATTGTTCAACGTCCCCGTTGTGATGCGCTGTGTCCGGGCCACAGCTGTTCCTGTGCACGCTTCCGCTCGTTGTGGCGCGGGCTCGCATCTCGGACAGGCGCACGGCGGGTGTGCTGGCGAACAGAGGAGCGGTTCGGAGGACTTGTCGGCTTGTATCTCGGCCTTGCGTTTGCCATCGGTCACGGCTCCCTCCTTGTAGACGCGGAGCGTGAGGCGCAAGCGGCGGCGGGTGGAGCCCAGGACCTCGAGCACGTGCGTCATCGGCGGGTAGCGCGGGTGCACTCCGGACATGTGTACGCGTTAAAGCCGGGCTCGTGGCGGCATGGACCTCGTGGAGCAACCGAACGGGGCTCCAAAGGAGAGCTGCGGCCCGATGTTCGGTTGCCGGGTGAGGGTGACCTTGCCCCGGTGACTCCTCAGTCGCCGAGCAGGAGCAGCCGGTCCGAAGCCGCGCCCGCCTCGCCCCGGCCAGCCACAATGCCGGTAGGAGGTGAGCTGCCGTGTCGGTGATGAGCGAACTGGTCGAGCGGGGTGCCGTACCCGAGGGGTACAAGGTCGAGGTGTTCGACAGCAGGGTGATCATGACGCCACAGAGCCCGGAGCGAAACTGGACCGTTTCCGACGTCAAGGACGCGGTCAAAGACTCCGGCATCGCGCGGGAGCGCGTCTTCGGTGACGTGCTCATCCCGTTCCCCGGGGAGAACGACGCCGCGCCGGATCTGGCGGTCGTCGGCTTCGATGCCGAGCGCCGGAAGAACAGCTACTCGTGCCTCGACGTGCTGGCGGTGGTCGAGGTCCCGTCGGAACCGGAGGACGAGAAGGACTACGTGCGGAACGTCCGGAAGTACGGTCGCTTCGGGATCGACTTCTACATGATCGCCGACCCTTTCAAGACGATGGTCACCTTGATGTCGCAGCCGCACGCCTCGGGATACGGGCGGGTCGTAGAGACCCCGTACGGCGAGCCGGTCAGCTTCACGCTCGCCACTGGGGAGCGGGTCGAGATCGACACGGGGACCTTCCCGACGCGCGATGCCGGGGGAGCGTGACCTCGGACTGGTGCCTGGGTTGCTGCGGGCAGTTGCGGCGATGTCGCGCTCGTTAGGGTGATCCCTCGGACATGAGAAGTGTGACTGAGGGGGGAGTTCCACGTGGCAGAGGGCACATCCGGGGCCGGTACGGGCGTCCGGTGGCGGGCGGATGCGATCCGTTGGTCGTTGTTCAGTCTGGTGTGTGCCGGTGGTTCGCTCGGGCTGTCCTGGGCCGGGCCGGTCGTGCCGTTGCCGAGTCCGTTGCGGGGAGCGGGGCTGGTCCTCGCGTTCCTGGTGCTTCCGCTGACCTCGCTGCTGGTGCCGTTGCTCATGCTGCGGCGGGTGCCGCGCAAGCAGCGGAAGGTGGCGTGGCAGCTGTTCTTTCCGCTGGTGGCCGGGATTGCCATGGGAATATTCGGCAGTGCTGCCGGTAACGAGGTCGCGCTGGCGGACCGGGGCGTGTCGACCGACGCCGTGGTCGTACGCATGGATGACACCGGGACCAACCGTTGCGACCTGCGTATGGTCGACGGGCGTGAGATCCCGCTCTCGCTCTCGGAGGGCGATGGCTGTGAGAACTGGGTGTCGAAGGGCGACAGGCTACGCGTGCTGTACGACCCCGAAGGTGTCGCCAGTCCGACCGAGGACCCGGACAGCAGCTCTTACGGAGGTTTTCTCGGGTCCCTCTTCGTGATCGCCGTCGTGATGGGCACCTGGGGTGGCGTGCGGCAGAGCAGATGGGGTCGTGAGTACGCCGGGCAGTGACCGAGCGGCGGACGGAGAGAAAGAGGAGCGACGGCGTTCGATTCCGGAGAACTTACACTGCGGTCCGATTACCGGCACTTCGCCGCCTTCGTCTCGACGAATACCTTGGACGCCTGCCACAAGCCGGTGCCAGTGGGGTACTTGATCATGATGATCTTGTAGTGGTCGTAGTCCGCGATGCTGGGCTCGGTCTTGAGGACCTTGTCGGTCTTGATCTCCTTGCCGTAGAACTTTCCGGCGTCCGCGCAGAACGCCACTTCCACCGACTTGCCGTTCGCGGCGGACCGAGTGGTGACGTCGTAGTGGCGCAGTGTGCCGGTGGCGGTCCAGCCGCCGTCGATCCAGGCGTTGATCTGCGTTTCCGCGTACTGCAGTCCGTCACCGGTGGCATACGCGGCGACGGACGCGTCCTTGGCCGTACGTTTGTCGACGCCTCGGTAGATGGCCCGGAAGAAGTTCGCCGCGTCGTCCATGGCGGCCGCCTCGTTCTTGTCCTTCGGCTTCTTCCAGTCGAAGAGCAGGTTCATGTCCGCGGGCAAGGACACGTCCACGCCGTCCGGCGTGTCCGTTGCGGGTGTTCCCGAGGGCTCCCCTGACTCCTTCGGTGTCTCCGCTCCCTGGCCGGCGCCGGGCATCTTGTCGTTGTCGGCGGCTTTGTCGTTCCCGCTGCCGCAAGCCGTCAGGAGCAGGGCTGTTGCGGCGGCGAACGTGACAGCAACGGGCGAAGTGCGGCGCTTCACTGTGGGCTCTCCGTAACATGAAAGTTTCAAGTGAACTGACGGTATCAGTGGGGATATTGGCTTCACCAACGCGAACTATCCGATGTTTAGGCCGCCAAGAGGGCGTACGGCGGAGAGCCGCTCCGTTTACGCTGCGGGCGTGGTCTTCATCTCGCACCGTGCTCTTCAGGGCAGCCGTGGGCACCGGTTGGCCGTCGGCGTCATGCTCTTCCTCTTCTGGGTCCTCATGGCCGTCGGACTCACCGCCGCGGCGGTCACGAGCCGGGTCGGGTGGCCGGCCCGGCTGGGGTTCGTTGCCGGAGCCGTCTCCGCGTACCTGCTCGTGTGGTGGAGCGCCCGGTTCTGGTGGTCGGCCTTCTGTCAGGGGCGGCGTGAGGAGGCGGTGGCCGAGCCGGACGCCTGGCACTGGCTGTTTCCCCCGGTGATCGGCGGTGTCGTCCTCGTTGTCTCCGGAGTGGGGGCACTGAGTCGCGGGGACGGCAGTGGGTGGTTCGGCCTGGGGTTCGGTCTGGTGCTCGGCGGTCCTTCCCTCGCGGTGATGGTCCTGGAGGTGGGGGAGTGGTTCTCCAAGCGATCGAGCCGCGACCCGGTCGTGCCGGCCCAACCCGTCGAGCCGCCACGACCCCGGCGGGACTGGGGGCCGATCGGGAGGTGAGGCAGGAGGCACGGGCGGTTTCCGCGGCTTCTCCGAGGTCAGGCCGCGTGGTCCTCGAAGCGGAATTCGGGGCTGGTGCGCGGGTCGATACGGGCTCCGGCCTCGAGCGCTGCGACCAGGCGCTCGATCAGTTCGAGTGTGGGGTCGACGCTGCTTTCCTCGATGCTTTCGATGTCCTTTTCGGAGAGCGCCGCGCGTCGGGCCAGCTCCGCTGTTGTCCAGCCGAGGGCCGAGCGCCGGTCGTAGACCGCTTGGGCGAAGTCCATGCGGCGGCCCGCGGCACGGTACGCGGGGTCCTCGCGGTGTTCCGGCGGGACCTTCCAGCTGGTGTGGTATCCGCTGCTCATCGGGCCTCCTCGTCCCTACGGTAAACGTCGTGCTCACCGGCCGGTGCGTGTTCCGCCTCGCATTCCCTTCCTCGCTCGCTGCGCACGCACGACTTCGTCCCGCTCCCGCATCCTGGTTTTGCGGAAGACCGTGAGGAGGACCGCGCGGCGTCCCCGAGCGAACCAGTAGGTGACGCGCACCGGTCCGATGCGCAGCTCTCGTAGGCCGTCGCCGAGGTGGCTGGCGAGCGGGAAGGGCAACGCGGGGCCGTCGGTGGCGAGCCGGTCCGCGAAGCGTTCGACGGCTCGGTAGTCCGCATGGGAGAGGTTTTCCAGCCAGGCGCGCACCTCCGGCTCCACTTCGATGGTGTAGAGGTCCGGGGCCGGTGGTTCCGACATGGCCGTTCCGTTCGTGGGCGTGGGTTCGTGGACGCGTACAGCGTCCACACAATCGGGCGGCTGCCGGTTCTCGGGCCGGATTGTCCCGGCAATCACCCGATCAGGGCTCAGCCGACTGTCCCGCCTTCCATGCGGCCGCCACGAGCCGCGTAAGTCCGTCGGCAGAGATGACAGCAGGTCGTCCGAAGCCCCATCGGTGAGGGAGCACCCGTGCGATGTGCGGTGTGTCAGCCCAGCTTCCCGTTCTGCGCCGTCACCACCGCCGGGGTGAGCTTCGCGTCGCTCGGCCTGGCGTTGGCGATGGCGGCGCCGTTGACCGAGAAGTAGACGCCTACGACCTCGCCTTCGCGGACGACCTGGGTGTGCATGGTGTGAGGGGCGCCGCGGAAGGTCAGCGTGGCCTTGAAGCCGAGGGTCTCGTCACCCGCCGGGGTGACGTCCTCCGGAGCGACGGAGTCGTACGTGCTGGTACCACCGCTTCCCTTGGCCGTGAAGCCGTCTTCGCAGGCTGCCACGGCCTTCTTCACGTCGGCCATGACGGGCTCGGCCCCGCCGGACGCGTAGGCGGTGAGCGTGATGTAGGTGTGTGCGCTGTTCACGCCCTTCGCCTCGTCCGCCATCACGCGCGTGAGGTCGGCCTGAGGTTCGCCGAGCGGGAGTTGGTTGATCGCGTACGCCAGGGGCGCGCAGGCCGGCTTGTCGAGCGTGACCTCCTCCGGTGACTTGGCGAGGGCGAACTCGTCGCTGTGCTTCTGCACCGAGAACCCCTTCACGTCGGCGGGCGAGACCATGAGCCCGGCCAGCTGTTCGGCGGGAGTGGGCTGCTTCGACTGGGAGGTGGAGGGGCGGGGTTCGCCCGTCGTCCTGTCCGACTCCTCCTCCCCGCCGCACGCGGTGAGTGACAGCGCGGCGAGCAGCGACAGGGCTGAAATGGTGGCCGATGTTGTGCGGTTCAAGTGGACTGCTCCTCAAGGCGTTCGAGTGGCTTGGGTGAGTGGTGTCCCGTGCGTCCCGTACATCCCGTACATCCCGTACGTCCCATCACCCGTCCGGGCGAAGATCATGGCATGGTCGCCCGATGTCCTCGTGAGTGGATGGTGCAGGGCTCGTGTGCGGTGCGTGACGAACCGTATGTCCTCCGTGGTGGGCGGCGTGAGTCGGCGGTTCGCTCACGCACAGGGAGTTCTGGAGTCCCAACTGGGTTGTTCAACAGTGAAATTGCAGATGAGTAACGGTGGGCGCGGTGGGGTGCGTGAGGTGGGCTCCGCCTTGAGGGGCTTATGTGCGGCTGATACGGTGCGATGGCTTGACAGTCACCCTCAGCGTTGGTTATTCGCCCAGGTTGGGCGAGTAGGTCCGGCCCGTCGCGCATGTCCGTGCGCGAGCGAACGTGGGTGAAGTGTCCGGAACTTCAGAGAACTTGGCAGACATCGCCTTGGGTGTACGGGGAGCTGTGGCGTGAAGATCCAAGAACGTACGGGGGCGGGCGCCGGCCGTTCCGCGGCTCCGGCCGGGCCGGCGGTCGGTGACCGGCTTCCGACCCCTCCTCGTGAGCGCAAACCGGCGCTGGCCGCGCTCGCGGTGCTGCTGATCCTGGTCGGTGCGCTCGGTGCCACGATGCTCGTGCTGCAGGCCGGGGAGCGGATCGAGGTCGTGAAGATCACCGAGGAGATCCCCGCCGGGCAGGCGGTCACCAATGCCAACACCACGTCGGTCATGGTCGCCGAGGACCCGGGCATCCACTACATCGAGTGGTCGCAGCTCGCCACCCTGAAGAAGCTCAAGGCCGTCAGCACGATCCCGGGCGGCGTCGTCGCCGTCGGCGAGATGTTCGGTGAGGAGGCCAAGGTCCCCGCGGGCAAGGCACTCGTCGGGCTCTCCCTCAAGGAGGGTCAGTACCCGACCGGGCTGAAGTCGGGGAACACCGTCGCCGCCTACCGTGTCGGTGGCACCTCCCGGTCCGACTCCGACGAGGCCGACAGCGGTTCCTCCGGCTCCACCGGAGGAGGCAACTCCGTGATCGTGGAGCAGGCACGCGTGGACTTCGCCCAGGAGACGAAGAGCGACGAGCTCATCAGCAGCACCAACAAGCCGGTGACGCTGCTCGTCGACAGCGCCGACGCCGCGGCGCTCACCCAGGCCGCCTCCAACGGCGAGGTGGCTCTCGTCCTCGTTCCTGGCAACTAGAAGGCGGCACCCGACCCATGGCCCTCATCGCCCTCGCCGCCGACAAGGGTTCCCCCGGCGTCACCACCGCGGCCGTCGCCCTCGCGGCGGTCTGGCCGCGGCGGGTGCTGCTCGCCGAGACCGACCCGGCGGGCGGCGACCTCGTGTACCGCAGTGCCGCCGCGCACGGCGGGCCGCTGAATCCGAACACCGGGATGCTGTCCATCGCCGCGACCGCCCGCCGCGGGCTCGTGCCCGATCAACTCTGGGATCACGTCCAGCCGTTGAGCGGTGGGCTCGAGGTGCTCGTCGGACTCGGGATCGCCGAGCAGGCCGCAGGGCTCGCCGGGCTGTGGCCGACGCTCGGGCACGCCTTCGCCTCGCTCGCCGACTCCCCGCACGCGCCCGCCGACGTCATCGCCGACTGCGGGCGGATCAGCGGGGACACTCCGGCCGTGGAGCTGTTCCCGCACGCCTCCCTCGTCCTGCTTCTCTCGCGCACCGAGCCCGAGGCGCTCGCGCGCGTACGGGACCGGGCCGCCGCGCTCGCCGGCAAGTTGCACGGTGGGCCGCGCGGTGCGGCGGCACTCGGCAACCCGGTGATCGGCGTCGTGCTGATCGCCGACACGGGTAACGCGGCCAAGCTCGCGTCCCAGGTCAACGACATGCTCGTGCACGCCCAGACCGGTGCCCGGGTGGTCGGCACCCTCGCCGACGACCCGGCCGGTGCCGAGCAGTTGGCCGGGCGGCGGCGCGGGCGGCTCGACAAGTCGCTGCTGATCCGTTCCGCGCGCAAGGTGACGGCCGACGTGTACCAGCAGTACGGCGCCGCGTGGACGGTCCAGGCGCAGGCCCAGCAGCCGCCCCAGGCGCACGGAGCCGGGCGATGACCGTCGACCATCAGCTGGTCAAGCGGTTCCGTCAGGAAGCCGGCGACCGGATCGCCGAACAGCGCCGCCTCGACCAGGTGGCCGGCGTCACGCCGATGTCCACCGAGGACGAGCGGCAGTACGCCCGTGCCGTCATCGCCCAGATACTGGAGGAGTACGCCCGCACGGAGATCAACGCGGGCCGAACGCCGCCGGACGCCGAGACCGAGGAGCAGTACGCGGCCGCCGTGCACGCCGCGCTGTTCGGGGTCGGGCGGCTCCAGCCGCTGCTGGACGACCCCGAGGTCGAGAACATCGACATCAACGGCTGTGACCAGGTGTTCGTCGGCTACTCGGACGGCCGTGAGGTGCGCGGTGACGCCGTCGCCGAGACCGATGAGGAACTCGTCGAGCTGATCCAGGTGCTGGGCGCGTACTCCGGTCTGTCGTCGCGGCCCTTCGACTCCGCCAACCCGCAGCTCGACCTGAGGCTTCCGGACGGTTCGCGTCTGTCGGCCGTCATGGACGTGACGCGGCGGCCCGCGCTCTCCATCCGGCGTGCGCGCATGGGCAAGGTGTTCATCTCCGACCTCGTCGGCAACGGGACGCTGACCCCGGAGCTGGGCCACTTCCTCGCCTGTGCCGTCCGTGCCCGGAAGAACGTCATGATCGCGGGTGCGACCAACGCCGGTAAGACGACGCTCCTGCGTGCCCTCGCCAACGAGATCCCGCCGCAGGAGCGGCTCATCACCGTCGAGCGGGCGCTGGAGCTCGGCCTCGACACCTTCCCCGACCTCCACCCCAACGTCGTGGCGTTCGAGGAGCGGCTGCCCAACTCGGAGGGGCAGGGCACCATTTCCATGGCGGAGCTGGTGCGCCGGTCGCTGCGTATGAATCCCTCCCGCGTCATCGTCGGTGAGGTGCTCGGCGACGAGATCGTGACCATGCTGAACGCGATGTCCCAGGGCAACGACGGTTCGCTGTCCACGATCCACGCCAACAGCTCCAGCGAGGTCTTCAACCGTATTTCCACCTACGCCCTGCAGGCGACGGAGCGGCTGCCCATCGAGGCCAGCCAGATGCTGATCGCGGGCGCGGTGAACTTCGTCGTGTTCATCCAGCGGCGCAACGAGTACCAGAGCGGCGGCCGTCTCCAGCGCATGGTCACCTCCGTGCGCGAGGTCAACGGCGTCGACGGACGCGTGCTGTCCAGCGAGGTGTTCGCTCAGGCCTCCGACGGTCGGGTCACCGCGCACGCCCCCATAGCCTGCCTGGAGGAACTGATGGCCTACGGCTACCGGCCCAGCGGAACGTGGGGGTGAGTGAACCGGTGACCGCTACGACCGAGATCGCGACCGCGACCGAGATCGCGACCACAGACCTCACCGACCTCGCCGCGACCGGTTCGCTCGACTCGCTCGGCGCCATGGGCGGCCTGTTCTCCACCACCGTCCTGTACGCGCTCGCGTCCGGTGTCGCGGTCGGCGGCGGACTCGCCCTGTTCGCCGTCGCCGTACGCGGACTGCCCGCGAAGCCCGAGCACGAGAAGCAGAAGGCGAGCGAGCGGGCGAACGAGCTGGTCCGGTTCGCCGGCCGGCGCGGCTCCCTCGCCGCGCTCGTCGGTCTCGCCGTGCTGCTGCTGACCCGCTGGACGGTCGCCGGGATCGCCGCCGCCGTCCTCGTCTTCTTCTGGGACCGCCTCTTCGGCGGGGCCGCGGAGGAGAAGGCCGCGATGCGGCGCGTGGAGGCGCTGGCCTCCTGGACCGAGTCGCTGCGCGACACCATCGCCGGCGCGGTGGGCCTTGAGCAGGCCATCCCGGCGTCCGCGCGCGCCGCCGCTCCCGTGCTGCGCCCGCACCTCGACGCGCTCGTCGACCGGCTGCGCTCCCGCACTCCGCTGGCCGAGGCGCTCCAGCAGCTCGCCGACGAGATCGACGACGCCTCCGCCGACATCATCGTCGCCGCCCTCATCCTCAACGCCCGGCTGCGCGGCCCCGGTCTGCGGCAGGTGCTGGGCGCGCTGGCGAAGTCGGCCCGCGAGGAGGTCGACATGCGGCAGCGCGTGATGGCGCAGCGCTCCTCCACCCGGCGGTCGGTGCAGATCGTCGTCGCCGTGTCGGTCGCGTTCGTGCTCGGACTGTCCATCTTCAACCGGGAGTTCGTCGAGCCGTACGGTACGGCGGTCGGACAGCTCGTACTGGCCTGTGTCTGCGGTCTGTTCGCGCTCGGCTTCTGGTGGCTGCGCAAGCTGTCCACCATCGAGACGCCCGAGCGGTTCCTGGTGCGCGACGAGCCGGCGGTGCTGTTCGTGCGTCCGCGCACGCCCGATGCCGTGCCGGACCGGCAGCAGGCGCCGTTCCAGCCGGAAGAGGGGGTACGCCGGTGAGTGACGAACTGACGATGCCGGTCGTCGTCGGCGCGGTCATCGGGCTGGGCATCTTCGTCCTGGTCCGCGCGTTGATGCAGACCAAGCGCAGTGCGATCTCCCAGGTCGCCCGGATCGACGCCATGCGGGCGCGTGGAACGGCGTACGAGTCGGCCCGTACGGGGGCGCAGGACACCGGCCGTCTCGGCTCGCTGCGCGCCGAAGTCGGCGCACGTATCGCCGAGTTGTACCTGCAGCAGGGGTGGGAGCAGCGTTCGCTGCGCGCCGACCTCGCCGTCCTGGGGCGCAGCTGGGAGAAGTTCCTGGCGACAAAGGTGCTGCTGGCTGTGGCGGGTCTGTTCTTCGGGCCGTTCCTCTTCGCCATCGTCTGGACGCTCGCCCTCGCCGACAGCCCGGTCATCCCGGTGTGGATGGCTCTGCTGTGCGCGGCGCTGTTCTTCTTCCTGCCCGATCTGGAGGTACGCCGGGACGCCGCCGAGAAGCGGCGCGATCTGCGGCGGGTGATCGGCGCGTATCTGGACCTGGTGTCGATGAGCCTGGCCGGCGGCCGGGGTCTGCCGGAGGCGCTGATGGCGGCGGCCGAGGTGTCCGACGGCTGGGCGGCACAGCGTATCCGCAGCGCCCTCGCCGACGCACGGATCACCGGCATCAGCCAGTGGCAGGCGCTGGGGCAGCTGGGTGAGGAGCTGGGCGTGGAGGAGCTCAAGGACCTCTCCGCGTCGCTGGCGCTGGTCGCCGACGACGGTGCCAAGGTGCGCGAGTCCCTCGCCTCCCGCGCCGAGACCATGCGGCACCGCGAACTCGCCGAGATCGAGGGCAGCGCGGGTGAGAAGTCCCAGTCGATGCTCGTGGCGCAGCTGCTGCTGTGCGCGGGGTTCCTCGTGTTCCTGATCTTCCCGGCGGCGATGAGGGTGTTCCAGGTGTGAGAACCGCGACCCCTGCGCCGTACGTCAGAACTTCCGTGAACCGAATTCGAGAGGACAACGCGTCATGAACGGACGTACCTTCCACACCGGCATTCCTGCCGTGGACTTCCTGGTCACCTTCATGCGGGCCCGCGTGGAGCGTGCCCGCTCCGGCGAACTGGACCGCGGTGCCTCCGCGGTGGAGTGGGTCATCATCTCGGCGGTCGTCGTGGCGATCGTGGGTGTGGTGGCCGCGATCATCAACGCCGCGCTGAGCGACGGCGCCAACAAGGTCGGCGACTGCATCAAGGGCGCCAACGCGAGCGGTACCTGCTGACGGCCCTCACGTTTCCTACGGGGATGCAGGTGCGCGTACGTCGCTGGGTACGCCGACGGGTGGAGGCCGCCTCCGCCCGCGGCGAGTCCGGCATGACCGCGATCGAGTTCGTGTTCCTCACGCCCGTCCTGTTCTTCATGATCTTCGCGACGGTGCAGTTCGCGCTGTACTTCTTCGCCGATCACGTCGCCCAGGCGGCGGCGCAGGCGGGCGCGCGCAAGGCGCGTGCGACGGCGGACGCCCAGCCGGGCGGCTGGCGGGGCGAGGCACGGGGCGTGGTGGACAGCTACATCCAGCAGCTCGGCCCGCAGTTGGTGCTGGGGCCCGACGTGAAGATGCTCCAGCCGGAGCAGGACACGGTGGGTGTGGAGATCACGGCACGCATCCCGACGGTGTTCCCGGGCCTGGACCTGACGGTGCACGCGCAGTCGGTGGGGCCGGTGGAGCGGTTCGTGCAGGAGGGGGAGAACTAGATGGGGTTCCCCCTGGGGGACGGACGGCCGGGAATGGACGACCGTGGGCTGTCCACCATCGAGGTGGTCATCCTCGCACCGGTGATGATCATGTTCATTCTCGTCCTGGTGGCCTTCGGGCAAATGGTCGACGGACGCGGCGCGTTGGACGGTGCGGCGCGTGACGCGGCCCGCGCGGGCTCGATCCAGAAGGACCACGGCACGGCGATGGCGGAGGCGCGGGCGGCGGCGGAGGCGAACCTCACGGACATCTGCTCCGGTCCGGTGTCCGTCGTGCAGACCAGTCAGGGTTTCGAGCCGGACACCATCTTCACGGTCGAGGTGAGCTGCGAGGTACGGGGTCTCGCCATGCTGGGCCTGGACATCCCGACGACCCTGACCGCGAGCTTCAGCTCGCCGCTGGACCCGTACCGGAGGACGGCGTGAGACCGGCACGTATGCAGGCATGGGTTTCGGACCGCCGTACGCGGCTGGACGACCGCGGCTCGGGTGCCGGCGCGGTCATCATCTTCGCGCTCGTCTTCCTGTCCCTGGCGGCGTTCGTCATCGACGGCGGCATGTCCATCTCCAAGCGGGAGCGTGCGGCGGACATCGCGGAGCAGGCGGCCCGTTACGCCGCCCAGGACATCGACCGCGAGGCCCTGTACGACGACGTGGGCGGCCCGGCGCCGATCAACTACGAGAACTGTGACGCCCGGGTGAAGGCGTTCGCCCGCGAGATGGACATGTCCGGTCCGGACATCGCGGGGACGCGCTGCGTGGCGGCGACGGTGGAGGCGGTGGAGGTCGAGGTGCAGCTGACGTACGCGCCGGTCTTCACGGGCATGTTCTACGGCGGGGACGTGGTGGTGCGCGGGCAGGCGGTGGCGGAGAACGAGGTGGGCTGACGCCCGCGCCCGGCTCCGCCCCAGCGGTGGTGCTCCGAGTGCGTGTACCGGCCCCGGTCTGATCGCGGGCCGGAGCCCGGCTCACTTCTTCTCGCGCTTGTCCTCGACCTTCATCTTCTCGTTGACCTGCTTGGTGAGCTCGTCCTCGAGCTTCTTGAACTCGCGCACCACGGCGTCGGACATACCGGCGAGCGCGTCGAGCTGCTGGGTGATGTCCTCACGGCCGTCCTCCCAGTTGGACTCGAAGTCGGAGAGAGCGTCGTTGACACTGCCGTCGCCGATGTCGTCCCTGTAGGACTCGAAGAGCTTCTTGGTGTGGTTCATCCGCTTCTTGAGGGACCGCAGGCGGCGCCCGTAGTCCTCCATCTCGGTCAGCGGAAGCGCGAGGTCGCTCTTTCCTTTGCTCATGCCGGTGCACCGCCTGACGTGAGGGCTTCGATGAAGGTGTCGAAAGGGAGGGCTGGGAAGGAGAGGGGGCCGTGGGCGGGGTGTTTGGAGTCGCGTATGGCGACTCGGGTGCGCAGCGGTGCGATCTCCACGCAGGTATTGCCGTCGCAGCCACCGGAGAACGAGGACTTACGCCAGTGCAAGGGCTCGGTCATGGCTCGTCTCACAGTTCCTTGGTCACGTGGTGGATGACATCCAGCGAAGCTGCGGGGTCCAGCGACGCCCTCTCCACTTTACGGAACAGGTTCGCAGTTGATTCAGCTGAGCTTCCGCGTCGATGAAGGCGGTTCCGGTGGGAAAGTCCCGCAGCACGGTGTCGGGTTGGGGAAGGGGACCGCATGCGTGCCTCATCGAGGCGTCGGCACCGGCGAAGCCGTCCTGGTGGGTGGGGACGACGCGTACGGTCGCGTGACCGTCCTCGAGCTGCGCCAAGATCTGACGGAGTTGCATGCGTGATCACGATCTCGCGCAGGGTCGTGGCGTGGTGCTCGACCTCGGCGGTGTCCAGGAACACCGAGGGCAGCACTTCCCGGTACTCCTCCCACCATCCACGCGTGCGATCGGTAGCCATCGTGACGAGTGCGTCGATCAACTCCTCGTCCGTACAGGCGTAGTGCGCCGCGTGGCGACGTACGCGCTTCTCGCTCACACCCGCGACACCGGACTCGATCTGGCTCATCTGTAGGGAGTCGGCGCCGAGGCGAACTGGTCGCCGGCTTCGCTCGCCGAGCTCGTCCTGGCTCTCGCGGACGCCGGGCCCCTTGAGGTCACGGACGACATCCGCGTGAGGGTGAACGCCTGCTCCGACCCGGAGCAGCTCAGGGGCCCGGGCAAGCCGGGCCATGCGAGTGACCGGTCCGGACGCTGTGTTCGCCGATCGGACGGGCGGATGTGCCGCTGAGGGCAGAGCTCAGCGGTTGATCGACTGGATCTCCTGGACGTTCATGTCCTGGGTCGTCTCGAAGGTGCCGTCGGGGAGGTCGCCGTTCGCGCCTGCCGTGCCCTCCCAGGAGATCTGCCAGGTGATCGACGCCTTCAGTCGGTACGGGTCGCCTGTCGATGCGCGGAGGTAGCGGATGCCGCAGGGCGGGGCCTTGTCGGCGTCGCCCTTGGCGTACGGGGTGCCGATGGAGCCGTCGTCGTTGATCTCGCAGTCGCCGGAGGCCGGGTAGGTCTCCGCGTCGTCCGTGCCGGGGTCCAGGCGGAGGGTCACCGGCTTGGCGGTGGTCTCCGCCCACAGGCCCGTGTTCGGGAGCTCGGCGCGGACGGTGACCTCCTTGAAGGTGCCCTTGTCCAGCCAGACCCAGGTCGGCAGGTTCACCGTGGATTTGGCTTGGGGCTTGAGTTCGATCTCGGTCTCCGGGACCTCGACCTCGTTGAAGGCGTACTCGGCGAGCATTTTCGGCGTCGGGGCGTTCGGGTCGTCCGGGATCTCTCCGGCGTGGACCCAGAACATGACGCGGCCGCAGTCCCACGATTTCGGATCACTGGCATCAGGTGCGATGCCCCGCCAGAAGTAGCCGCCCTTGCCGACGTTGTAGTCCTTGTAGCCCTCGGCGGTGCTGTTGGTGGGCGCGTGGAGATCGAAGTTGTCCGCCGGTTCGCCGTCCCTGTAGTGGTCGGTCCACAGCTCCTTGCCGAACCACGACTCATGGATGCCGACGTCGCCGCCGCCGTCCGTGTCAACGAACTCCTTGAGTTGCTCGGGTGTGAAAGCGGGCTCGTACCAGCACGCCGGAGGCTTCCAGTTCGGGTCGATCGCGGCGAGGCTCCCCTGCTTGTCGCCGCCGACCTTCCCGCTCGGGTACGAGATCCGGATGCTCGAGGCGGAAGCGGAGAGGCTTCCGTTTCCGTTGGTGTTGCCCTTGGTGTCATCCTTGGTGTCCCCCGCCCCGAACGCCTGTGCCGGCGTGGCAGCGAGCGCGACGGTCACGGTTGATGCGACAGCCATGGCCAACAGCTCGACGCGGCGCCTCATCAGGAGCAGCCATTCCTCTTGGAGGTGGTGGAGACGGTCTGCCACACGCCCTGTGCGTTCTTCTGCATGGTGACGGTGTAGGCCACCTTCGGAGCGGTACCCGCCGGGTTGCCGACCTCCTCACCCGTCTTGCGGTGCCTGGTCCGCGCCTTGCTCTCGTCCGTGCAGTATCTGAGCTGTGCCTTCGTCTTCTTGGCGAAGAGTTCGGCTTTGGGATCGAACACCGGGAGCTCACCGACGACGGTGACGTTCTTTTCCGTGTAGGACCTGACCCACTTCTGGTCCTGGGAGAGGCCCGCCTCCGTGTCGTAGAAGGCGAGGGCCTGGCTGCCGGGGTCGTTCGCGATGATCGCCGCGTAGCCCGCCCGGAGCTGCTCCTTGCCGTCGTTGAGGACGGTCTGCTCGTCCGGGTCGCTGCTCGTCCAGTTCTCGAAGGTGAGCTTGAAACTGCTCGGGAGGGTGATCTCCGGGCGCTTCACGTCGGACGAGGCCGATGCCGATGCCGACGGGCTTTCCGACCCCGTGTCCGCTCCCTTGATGTCGTCCGAGGGCGAATCGGCGCCGCCGCAGGCGGACAGGAGCAGGGCTGTCGTCATGGTGAGTGCGGCTGTGGTGAAGGCTCGGCGGGCCACGGACGTTCCCCCTGATGTCGGCTGTGTGCAACGGAGAACGAAGCTATCAGGGGCGGGACATGGGTAGTTGTGAGGTATCAGCGGATTGTGTGGCGAGGTGGGGAGTGTGCCGTGGCTGTCGCCAACGGCGGACGGGGAGAGGGAGTGGCGCCGCCCTTCGACTGGGGCCGTTCGAGTCAATAGGATCTCCGTAGCCCAGCAGACCCTCCTCCCACACGACCCCAGGACACCCGCCATGCCGCGACGCCGCAGTCCCAGCCCGTCCAGCTCGACGGCTCCGAGGAACCGGACACCGCAGCCGGTGCGGTTGCGGCGGCGGTCGTTCGGGGACTTCGTCAAGGCGTTCTTCGCCTTCGTGGCGTTGCTCGTGCTGCTCGTCGGGGTGCCGTTCGCGTTGGCGGTGACCGCCGGCTGGCCGCTCCCGGAGACGTTCGAGCCGATGGAGTGGCTCAAGCAGGACATCTCCGTCGGGACCTTCCTCGGCATCCTGACCTTCGTCGTCTGGCTCGCCTGGGCGCAGTTCACCGCCTGCGTGCTCGTCGAGATGAAGGCCGCGCTGTCGGGGGTCGGGGTACCGGGGCGGGTGCCCGGCGCCGGGCCCAGTCAGCTGCTCGCCCGGCAACTCGTCGCCGCGCTGCTGCTCGTCGGCGCCACCGCCGCCAGTTTCACGCCGGGGCTGGGACAGCTGGGGCAGAGCATCGAGGGCAACCAGCGGCCCACCGTGGCCGCCGCCCAGCAGACCCCCGGCCTCTTCGCCCAGCAGCAGGAGCAGGCCGCCGGTACCGCCGCCGCCCTCGCCGAGCAGGCGTCGCACGCCGAAGCGGCGGCGGGCAGCAGCGCCAAGCAGCGGGGCGACACGAAGTTCTACCGGATCCAGCCGCCCGAGGGACGTCACCACGACTCCCTGTGGGAGATCTCCGAGCGGCACCTCGGCGACGGACGCCGGTACAAGGAGATCTTCGATCTCAACAAGGACCGTACGCAGCCCGACGGTTCCAAGCTGTCCGAGGCCAGCCTGATCCGGCCCGGCTGGATCATGGAGATGCCCGGCGACGCACGCGGCGGCGACCTCGTCGAGATGCCGGACGACGCGCCCGAGGTCTCGCCCGAGGTGCAGCAGCAGATCCGCGACTACGACAGGACCGGGGACCACGCGCAGGGCGGAGGCAGCGGCAGCGGCAGCGGCGCGGCCCAGGTCTCCGTGCCCGAGCAGCGGCCCGCCCCCGCGCCCGCACCCGCGAACGACAACGCCGGTCACCAGCAGCCCGCCGAACAGCACGCCACCCCCGCCGCCCAGGACTCCTCCTCCTTCGGCCTCCCCGAAGCCCTGCTCGCCGCGCCCCTGCTCGCCGCCGGTCTCCTCGGCGCGCTCGGGCACCGGCGCCGCCAGGCGCTGTGGCAGTCGGCGTTCGGTGGTATCGGCGGGCGGCGCGGGATGGAGCCGCCCACACCGGCCGGGGACGCCCTGGACGTGCAGGACGCGCTGCTCGTCGGCGCAGACCCCGAGGGCGTGCGGCTGCTCGACCGGTCGCTGCGCGGGCTCGCCGCGTCGCTGGCCGGCGAGTCCCGCCCGCTGCCCACCGTGTACGCGGCCTGGCTCAGCAGCGGTGACCTGCACCTCCAGCTCGCCCAGCCGTCCGGGAGGCCCCCGGCGCCCTGGCAGCTCGGGCAGGACGAGACGTTCTGGCAGCTCGCCAAGGACGATGCCGAGCGGTACGACGACACGGACACCGCCGCTCCCTACCCGGGCCTCGTCAGCCTCGGCACGCTGGACGACTCCCGTCTGCTGCTCAACCTGGAGTCCGTCCCCGGCCTCGTCTCCCTGAGCGGCAGCGAGGCCGACCGGGCCGCCGTGTTCGCCTCCGTCGCCGCCGAGTTGGCCACCAACGGCTGGTCGGACCGGATGACCATCACCCTCGTCGGATTCGGCGAGGACCTCACCCCGCTCGCCCCCAGCAGGCTGCGCCACCTCGACGGCGTCGAGGCGCTGATCGAGACCATGGAGGCCGAGACGCGACAGCGGCGGGGGGCCCTGGGCGCGGCCGGGCACGACTCCGTGCTCACCGGACGCACCGGGCCCGCCCAGCACACCCGCTGGGCCCCGCACCTCGTGCTGCTCGCCGCCGAACCGTCCGCCGAGGACGCCGTCACCCTCGCCGAACTCGCCGCCGACGCGAGCCGACTCGGCATCGGCTACCTCGTCGGCACCGGAGGTACTGAACTGCCGGGTGCCGCCTGGGAGATGGAGATCACCGGCGAGGGCAAACTGCTGGCACCCCTCCTCGGGCTCGAACTCGACGCCCAGCTCCTGCCGGCCCCCCAGCAGCGCGCGGTCGTCGAGCTGTTCACCGACGCCGACCCCGAGCACGGTCCCGACGGCCCCGGCGACACACCGCCGTTCCTCGTCGACATCAGCGAGCAGGGCAGGCCGGCCGTGTACGCGCGCATGGTCGGACCGTACGAGATCATCGGTCTCGACACCCCGGACGACGAGCGCAGCGCGCTGCTCCACGAGGCGCTCGCGCTGCTGCTCCTGCACCGCGAGGGCGTGCACCCGCGCGTGCTGTCCTCCGCGCTGTGGCCGCGCGGGGTCACCGACGACGTCCGCGAGTCGCTCGTCGAGCGGCTGCGCGCCTGGCTCGGCACCGACCCCGACGGCACGCCCCGCCTCGGCACCGACGCCACCGGACGGCTCACCCTCGCCAAGTCGGTCGTCTCCGACCTGGACGTGCTGCGGTCCCTGTACCACGAGGCGACTCAGGGCAAGGGCGTCGACAGCCGGGCCGTGCGCGGCCGGCTGCTCACCGACGCGCTGGTGCTGGTGCGCGGGCCGCTGCTCGCCGACCGGCCCGCGGCCCGCTACCGCTGGCTCACGCACGAGATCGTCGACGCCCAGCTCCCGCTGCTCGTCGCGGACACCGGACTCGCGCTCGCCGACTTCCACATGGTGAAGGACCGGGCGGAGAAGGCCATCGAGGCGCTGAACGCCGCGCTGCGCACCGCCCCGGCCGACGAGCGGCTGTGGAACGAACTGCTGCGCGCCACCCACGCCCTCGACGACCCCGAGCGGCTCAGCGCCCTCGCCGCCGACCTCGTCGGCCGCAGCGGAGCCCGTGGGCTGCCGCCGCGTACCGAGGCGTTGCTCGACGAACTGCTGCCGGCCTGGCGCGACGCGGTCGCGGCGGCGGGATGAGCGGTCCGGAAGGATGACCGACGGCCTGTACGTCTCGCTGATCGCCGTCGCCGCGCTGTGGGGCGCGGCGGCCGGCGCGGTGCTGCCCCGCGCGGCCTACCGGTTCTCGGCCCCGCCGGGGGAGGCCTGGCGCACGGCGTGCCCGGCGGGGCACCCGGTGAACGGCTGGCTCGGCCCCGCGCGGTGCGGACCCTGCGCGGGCCCGCCGTACGGGTCGGGCGCCGCTCCCGCCGTCGTCACCGCCCTGGTCTGCGCCGCCCTCGCCGCCGCCACCGGGACCCGGCCCGAACTGGGCGTCTGGCTGCTGCTCGCGCCCGTCGGCGTGCTCCTCGCGGTCGTCGACTTCCGGGTCCAGCGGCTGCCCGACCCGCTCACCCTGCCCTTCGCCGGGACCGCCCTCGTCCTGCTCGGCCCGGCCGCCCTCGCCCCCGAGCACGCCGGCGAGTGGACCACCGCCCTGCTGGGCGCGCTCGCGCTGGGCGCCGGCTACTTCGTGCTGTTCCTCATCAACCCGGGCGGCATGGGCTTCGGCGATGTGAAACTGGCGCTCGGCGCGGGCGCCGTACTCGGCTGGTACGGCTGGCCGACGGTGATGCTCGGCACCCTCGCCGGGTTCGTGTTCGGGGCGCTGTACGGGGGCGCGCTGGTCGTCGCCCGGAAGGCGGGGCGCAAGACGTCGATCCCGTTCGGCCCGTTCCTGATCAGCGGTGCCTTCACGGGGCTGCTCATCGGCGCGTACGCGGCCTGACGTCCACCGGCGCAGGCGGCTGACGTACGCTGGATCGGTCCGTCCACAACCCTTACGAACCTTGCGAAAGGGACGCCGGTGACCGAGAAGGCCGACCTTCAGACCGTCCTCGACCGTGCCGCCGCCGGTGGGCGGATCACCCCCGAAGAGGCCCTCGCCCTCTACCGCGACGCCCCGCTGCACGCACTGGGCGGCGCCGCCGACGCCGTCCGCAGGCGCAGGTACGCCGGCACGGAGCACATCGCGACGTACATCATCGAGCGGAACATCAACTACACGAACGTGTGCGTCACGGCGTGCAAGTTCTGCGCCTTCTACGCGGCCCCGAAGGACACGGCGAAGGGCTGGACCCGCGACCTCGACGACATCCTGCGGCGCTGCGCCGAGACGGTCGAGCTCGGCGGCACGCAGATCATGTTCCAGGGCGGTCACCATCCGGACTACGGCGTCGAGTACTACGAGCAGCACTTCGCCGCCATCAAGAAGGAGTTCCCGCAGCTCGTCATCCACAGCCTGGGGGCGAGCGAGGTCGAGCACATGGCCCGGATCTCGGGGGTGCCGGTCGACGAGGCCATCACCCGGATCCACGAGGCCGGGCTCGACTCCTTCGCCGGCGCCGGCGCCGAACTGCTGCCGGAGCGCCCGCGCAAGGCCATCGCCCCGCTGAAGGAGTCCGGCGAGCGCTGGCTGGAGATCATGGAGATCGCGCACAACCTCGGTGTCGAATCGACCTCCACCATGCTGATGGGCACCGGCGAGACCAACGCCGAGCGGATCGAGCACCTGCGGATGATCCGTGACGTGCAGGACCGCACGGGCGGATTCCGTGCGTTCATCCCGTACACCTACCAGCCCGAGAACAACCACCTGAAGGGCCGCACCCAGGCCACGCTCTTCGAGTATCTGCGGATGATCGCCATCGCCCGCCTGTTCTTCGACAACGTGGCCCACATCCAGGGGTCCTGGCTGACCACCGGCAAGGAGATCGGCCAGCTCTCCCTGCACTACGGCGCGGACGACCTCGGCTCGATCATGCTGGAGGAGAACGTGGTCTCCTCAGCCGGTGCCAGGCACCGCTCCAACCGGCTGGAGATCATCGACCTGATCCGCAAGGCGGGACGGGTCCCGGCACAGCGGTCGACCACCTACGAGCACCTGGTCGTGCACGACGACCCGGCCAACGACCCCGTCGACGACCGCGTGGTCTCCCACATCTCCTCCACGGCCATCGAGGGCGGCACGGCCCACCCGGAGCTGAAGCTCCTCGCCCCCAACTGACGCCGCCGTGCTGACCCTTCACACCGCCGACGCCTCGCCCGAGGCGGCCGTCCTGGTCGACGGCGCGCACATCGCCGCCTTCGGCCCGTACGAGCGGCTGGCCGCCGGCCACCCGGACGCCCGGCTGCGGCGGTGGCCCGGCATCCTGACGCCCGGACTGCTCAACCCGTACGGTCCGGAACTGCTGGAGCAGGCGTACCACCCTGATCCGCGCGAGGCGGACCGGCTCGGTACCGAGCCGGTGTTCGGGGAACGCGCGCAGGCACTCCTCGGCGCCGGCCCGTCCGTGCGGGGCGCCAGCGCACGCCGTGGAGTACAGCGCATGCTGGCGCACGGAACGGTCGCGGTCGCCGGTGAACTGCGGAGCCGCGCGGCCCTGGACGCGGTGCGCAGGGCAGGGCTCGCCCGGGCGGGGCGTCCGGCCACGCTGCCCGGGCCCGCGGCGCTCTCCCCGGTGCCTCTCGTGCTGCTGCCGGGCCTCGGCGCAGGGAGACCCGCGCGGTTCGCGGTGTTCGACGTGCCCGACCGGGAGGCCCTCGTGCGGGACGGCGCGTCCACGTGCGTGGTCACCGTCGTGGGCGGCCGCATGGTGTACCGGCGCGCGTAGACCACGGAGGCCGCCTGCCACAATGGCCCCGTGACCCGAGCCAGCCTGAACAAGCAGCCGCACGACGTCGCCTCGATGTTCGACGACGTCGCGGAACGGTACGACCTGACCAACGACGTGCTGTCCCTCGGCCAGGACCGGCGATGGCGCAAGGAGGTCGCGAAGGCGGTCGGCGCACGGCCGGCCCAGAAGGTCCTGGACCTCGCGGCCGGCACGGGCACGTCGTCGATGCCCTTCGCCCGCACCGGCGCCTACGTCGTGCCCTGCGACTTCTCCCTCGGCATGCTCCAGGTGGGCAAGCGCCACCGCGCCTGGCTGCCGTACACCGCCGGTGACGCGACGAGGCTGCCGTTCAAGGACGGTGTCTTCGACGCCGTGACCATCTCCTTCGGGCTGCGCAACGTGCAGGACACGGACGCGGCGCTGCGCGAGATGCACCGGGTGACCCGGCCCGGCGGGCGGATCGTCATCTGCGAGTTCTCGCATCCGACGTGGGCGCCGTTCCGCACCGTCTACACCGAGTACCTGATGCGAGCGCTGCCGCCGGTCGCCCGGTCGGTGTCGTCCAACCCGGACGCGTACGTCTATCTCGCCGAGTCCATCCGCGCCTGGCCCGACCAGCCCGCTCTCGCCGACCTGCTGAAGGGCGCCGGCTGGTCGAAGGTGGCGTGGCGCAACCTGACGGGCGGTGTGGTGGCGCTGCACCGGGGGGTCAAGGACAGCTGAGCATCACGGTGTGGGTGCCGCCGCCGGGCGGCTCCTCCAGTTCGCGCCGGAGTCCGCCCGTGGGCGGCGGCGGGCCGTGCGGCTCGCGCACCCCTCCGCCTCCGCCGTCGTCCTCACCGAAGTCGAACCACACATGGACCACGGAGTCCCGGGGCACCTCGGTGCCGGGCCCCGGGTACTGGCGTACGACGTAGTCGACGACGGCGAGAGGGAGGTCCGGCCGGTCCGGGGCGTTCAGGAACAGGCCCTGTGCGCGGGCCGATTCGCGCGCGTCCACGGCCATCAGACCGACCAGGCGCGGCACGCGCACTTCGGGTGTCCCGGGTCCCTCGGGTGTCACACGCACGGACGTCACCCCCCAGCGGTACCGGCAGAGTAGACCGGCGCGGCGCCCGCCGGAAGCACCATGTGGCGTTCCGTGACATTCGGTTACAGTGCGTGACTGGCAGGTTGGAGGTCCAGTCGGTAGCAGTGGGCCTCGCGCCGTGAGACGGGTGTCATGAAGGTCTCGGCGAGGCGCATCCCCAGCCGCTGGGTGACCGCCACCGAGCGGGTGTTGCGGGCGTCCACCATCGCCACGACCTGATCGACGCCCGCCGCGGTCACCCGTTCCAGCGTCTGACGGGCCGCCGCGGTGACGTACCCCCGGCCCCAGTGCTCCCGGGCGAGGCGCCAGCCGATCTCGATCTCGCCCGTGGGGCCCCAGTCGCGCTCCCACGGCTGGGCACCGGTGAAGCCGATCACCTGCCCGGACCCGTCGAGCATGGTCCACAGGCAGAAGCCGAGCTGGGCGTCGTGCCGGCGCTGGCGGGCGGTGAGCTCCTCGTAGACCGACAGGTCCGCCGCCTTGCCGCCGTGGAACTCCATGACGTCCGGGTCGTCGAAGATCCGGTGCCAGGCGAAGGCGTCCTCGTGGGTGGGGACGCGCAGCCGTACAGCGGGGAGAGCTCGGTTCACTGGGCAGCCCTTCATCCGGGTGATCCATTCTGCTGAATAGACTGCCCGTGTCCAGTGCCGGCCGGCACGCAGATTTATCGACCTGGGGGAGATCCCGCCGTGACCGAGCCCCTCTCCGACAACACCGCCGACGTGATCGTCGTGGGCGCCGGACCAGCCGGCTCCACCACCGCCTACCACCTGGCCCGGTCCGGACTCGACGTGCTCCTGCTGGAGAAGACCGAGTTCCCGCGCGAGAAGGTGTGCGGCGACGGCCTCACCCCGCGCGCCACCAAGCAGCTCGTCGCGATGGGCATCGACATCTCCGAGGAGGCAGGCTGGCTGCGCAACAAGGGCCTGCGCATCATCGGCGGCGGGGTCCGCCTCCAGCTGGACTGGCCGGATCTGGCCTCCTTCCCCGACTACGGTCTGGTCCGCAAGCGCGACGACTTCGACGAGCAGCTCGCCCGGCAGGCCCAGAAGGCGGGCGCCCGGCTGTACGAGCGCTGCAACGTGGGCGCGCCGATCGTCGACGACCGCACCGGGCGCATCACGGGTGTGAAGGCCAAGCTCGGCGAGGAGAAGCGGGAAGTCACCTTCCACGCCCCGCTGGTGGTGGCCGCCGACGGCAACTCCACCCGGCTGTCCCTGGCGATGGGGCTGCACCGGCGCGAGGACCGGCCGATGGGGGTCGCGGTCCGTACGTACTTCACCTCGCCGCGCCATGACGACGACTACCTGGAGTCCTGGCTGGAGCTGTGGGACCGCCGGGGTCCGCAGGACCGGCTGCTGCCCGGCTACGGCTGGATCTTCGGCATGGGCGACGGGACCAGCAACGTCGGCCTCGGCGTGCTCAACACCTCCGAATCCTTCAAGGAGCTGGACTGGCGCGAGGTCCTCAAGGCCTGGTGCGCCTCGATGCCGGAGGACTGGGGCTACACCCCGGACAACATGACCGGCCCGATCCGCGGCGCCGCGCTCCCCATGGCCTTCAACCGCCAGCCGCACTACACACGCGGGCTGCTGCTCGTCGGCGACGCGGGCGGTCTGGTCAACCCGTTCAACGGCGAGGGCATCGCCTACGCCATGGAGTCCGGGCAGCTCGCCGCCGAGGTGATCGTGCAGGCGCACGCGCGGGCCACTCCGGCCCAGCGGGAGATCGCCCTCCAGCGCTACCCGCGCGTCCTGAAGGACACCTACGGCGGCTACTACACGCTCGGCCGCGCCTTCGTGAAGCTCATCGGCAACCCGAAGGTCATGCAGATCGCCGCCCAGCGCGGTCTGACGCACCCCATGCTGATGAGGTTCACCCTGAAGCTGCTCGCCAACCTGACCGACCCGACGGGCGGCGACGCGATGGACCGCATCATCAACGGGCTGAGCAAGGTGGCGCCGAAGGCATGACGCCTCCGCGGCGCGTGGTGACCGTTGTTGTCCGGTGTGACCGGTGAGGTATGCGCGACCGTGATCATCGCGTAACACTTTCGTGGACAACTGAGCGGTAACGGTGGCTGTCGAACGGGACGTACCCAGTAGGGCACGTCCCGTCCGACGAAAGAGCCTTCCATGACACAGCAGGCACCACGGCGGCTCGGGCCGCTCAGAGCCCTGGGGCTGGTGGCCGCCACGAGTCTGATCGCGGCCGGTGCGGCAGGCACCGCCCGCGCGGCCGACGCGCCCCTCCCCGTGACGATCACCGGCGAGGACCGGGTCGACCTGTCGCTGCAGTCCGGCAACGGAGAGCCCTCCGAACCACAGGTCGACCTGAGGCTGGACGCCCCGGGCGAGCCCTTCGAGGGCGACGGCGACATCCCGCCCGTGTTCACCGGTGAGTACACGATCCGCATCGACGCCAGTGAGCTGGCGGGCGTCGCGAAGGTGAAGCTCCCGTGCGACGCCGACGGCCTGGTGGCGGTCTGCACGGGCACCGAACTGTACGCGGGCCAGACGTACAACAGGGTCGGCGGCATCCGGCTCGACATCGGCGACGCCAGCGAGGCCGGGGACTTCGGCAGCATCAAGGTCACCGGTGAGGGCGAAGGGCTGGAGTTCACGCCGCTCACCGTCGATGTGCTGGTCGGCGGTCCCGAGTTCCTGAACCGCAAGCTGTCGGTGCCGGACAGCCTCCGGGCGGGCGGCACGTTCGAGGCGCCCGTGGGGCTGCGCAACGTCGGCAGCATGGCCGCCGAGGGCGCGGTGCTGCGGTTCCACGGCTCCCGCGGGGTGTCCTTCCCCGACTCGTACGGCAACTGCTCCTACGCCGCGGTGACCACCGGCCCCCTGCTGCACCAGGGGACGGACGCCATCTGCACCTTCCCCGACCGGATCGACGCGGGGGCGGCGTACGCCCTGGCCGAGCCGCTGAAGGTGAAGACCGCCGGCTTCGCGCTGCACGACATCTTCACCTACTCCTTCACGGCCGTCAGCCCGAGCGACGCGGCCGGGCTGCGGGCGGCCAAGGACTACCGGCCTGGCACCGGCGCGGACCTCGAGCTGAAGAAGGTCTCCGGCGCGGACCCCGCGGACTACACCAGGTACGCGGACCTGGACCTGCCCCTGAAGAACACCTACGACCTGGAGCTGACCGGCTCCTCGCAGGACGCCGCGGCCGGTGACACCGTCACGGCGCGGATCGGCTTCCGCAACAACGGTCCCGCCTGGATCAGCGCACTGCGGTCCGGCGGTGAGCCCATCGGGTTCACGGTGGCCGTCCCCGAAGGGGCGACCGTCACCAAGGCGCCGGAGCGCTGCCGGAAGACCGACATCGCCGAGGGCGAGAAGGGCTACCGCTGCTGGGTGAGCACCCCGTTGCTGGAGGACGCCGAGGTCGGCTTCCCGTTCGAGTTGCGTGTCGACCGGGTCGTCGAGGGCGCCAAGGGCAAGGTGGCACTGCCCGCATGGGAGGACCCCTTCGACTCGGACCTTTCGAACAACTCCGCCTGGATCGTGCTCAACGGCTCCGACGGGGAGACGGACGGCGGCACGGGCGACGGGACCGACGGCGGCACGCCGGGCGGCTCGACCCCGCCCGGGTCCGGCGGGGATGACTCCGGTTCCTCCGGTACGAACGGCACATCCGGTGCCACGGCGGGCGACGACGCCGAGGGCGGTCTCGCGCTCACCGGTGCCGGCGGGGTGGCGCTGATCGGCGGGGCGGCGCTGCTGGCGCTGGGCCTCGGTGCGGGTGTGGTCGTGCTGATGCGCCGGCGGGCACGGCAGAGCGGCGGTGCCGCCACCTGATGTCGACGCCGTGAGCGGCGCTGTGGGCGGCCGGGGTTCCGAGGAGGGACTCCGGCCGTCGGCGTTCGTGCGGGACGCCGTGAGGGGCCGTCACGGAGCCGCACGGCGCCCCGTCGGGGCACGGGCGTGCCGTCAACACGTCGCGCGGGCGGGATCATTCGGGCAATCGGGCGATCTCGGCCCGGCGGGCGAGGGGTGGGGGCGGGCCGGCGGCGCGGTGAACGAGGGAGGGCCGCTGCCCCCCGAGTGGCAGCGGCCCTTCAGCCCGTGTGGGCGTGGCTCAGAGCACGCGCACGGCACCCGACGCCGGGTAGCCGGACAGGTCCTGGATGACGACGCCCTTGGCGGAGTTGGCGGCGTCCAGGTACTGGCCGTTACCGATGTAGACACCCACGTGGTACGCGGAGCCCTTGCCGCCCCAGTACAGGATGTCGCCGACCTGGATCTGCGACAGCGGGATGTCGGTGCCGGCCATCGACTGGTCCTGCGAGACGCGCGGCAGGTCCACGCCGACCTGCTTGAACGCGGCCTGCACCAGGCTCGAGCAGTCCCAGGCGTTGGGGCCGGTGGCGCCCAGGACGTAGGCGTCGCCCACCTGCGCCCTGAGGAAGGAGATGACCGTCGCGACGCTGCCGCTGGCGGGCGCGGACGCGGTCGTGGCCGTGGAGGCGGTGGAGGTGGTGGCCAGGGCGGGGCGCTCGGCGTCGCGCGCGGCACGTTCGGCGGCGGCCTTGCGGGCCTCCTCCGCGGCCTTCTTCTTGGCCTCGGCCTTCTCCTTGGCCTCGGCGAGGTCCGCCTTGGCCTTCTTCGCGGCCGTCGCGGCGGCCGCGTCACGCTCGGCCCGCAGCTGGTAGTTGGCGGCGGCCTGCTGGGTGGCGTCCGCGGACTGGGCGACCTGGGCGGCCAGGTCAGCCGTCAGGGTGGGCAGTTCGAGGGTCTGCGTCACCGGCTCGGCCGCGTTCGCCGAACCCGACGCCCCGGCCACTGCGAGGGTGCTGAGGACGCCACCGGCAACTCCGGCCCGCATCGCCATCGTGGACGACGCGGTGCGGCGGGGTTTCCGGTGGCTGCGTATGTGAGCGGTGTGGGACATGGGAACAACCGGTACCAGGGGCTCCTTCATATCCACAAGAAACGTGTGCTGCGCCACAGTTGTTCAATCGCGGGTCCAAAACCGGGGCGCGTCACTCTTTATTGACGCCGTAACGGACATTGCGGGCGCCCGTGATCGGCCCGTGATCACGCACTTTCATCGTTACGCCCGGATTGCCCCCCACCTACCACCGGTTGGACTGGTTGGCCAAGCCCTCCTTTCCTCCGGCTCTCCCGAATGTGGCGCACGTCACGGAACGATTGCCCCCGTCGTCGCGTCCGGTGGGCCGGCGGGAGCGCTCGACGGCCGGCGGCGCCGACTGCCGGGCCGCGTCGGCCGGATCGATGGGCGATGCGTGAGGTGCGGGGGGCGGGTGGGGGTGGAGAGGGGGTGGAGAGGGGATGGGCGGAGGGTGAACGGAGTGCGGCGGGGGTGGTGGCTGAATGTGACTGGATCGTGACCCCGCGACTTCGTGAACGCGTGCACACGTCCACACCGCTCCCGGTGCTCCCTCCGACGTGTGAACGTGGCCCCTACCAAGGGATCAAGTCCAGCACCAATTTGCATGCAGAGGAAGCCTCTTGATAGGAGGCCCAACCCTCTGAGCTGCAATGACGTGTTGAAATGTCACTTTTGGTGATCGCGCGGACGCTTGACGTGCGAAGATCACCGCTCATCCGACTTCATGATCGTTCGTCAGGTGGTGGAGATCACAAAGCTTGTGTAATACCCCGTGTCGCAGATCACAGACCCTCGGGCATAGGATGCGGAGCGGTTGGGCTTGTGACCGGCTTCACATGTTCTCGATCTTCGCCGGGGCGGGCGTGGTTCGTGGGGCAGTTGAGGCAGGGAGCGCCCGATGCACAACCGCCAGCAGTCAGTGCCGACTGAGAGGAGCGAGGAGCGGTGAACGCGTATGCGCCCATCCTCGTACTGGGAGCCCTCGGGGCAGGCTTTGCGATCTTCTCCGTGGTCATGGCCACGCTGATCGGTCCGAAGCGGTACAACCGCGCCAGGCTCGAAGCGTACGAGTGCGGGATCGAACCGACCCCCACGCCGGCCGGCGGCGGGCGGTTCCCCATCAAGTACTACCTGACGGCGATGCTCTTCATCATTTTCGATATCGAGATCGTCTTCCTCTACCCCTGGGCCGTCACCTTCGACGCCCTGGGGCTTTTCGGGCTCGTGGAGATGCTGCTCTTCGTGCTCACCGTCTTCGTCGCGTACGCGTACGTATGGCGGCGCGGCGGTCTGGAATGGGACTGAGGGGCCATTAGTCATGGGACTCGAAGAAAAGCTGCCGAGCGGATTCCTGCTGACCACCGTCGAGCAGGCCGCGGGCTGGGTGCGCAAGTCGTCCGTCTTCCCCGCCACGTTCGGCCTCGCCTGTTGTGCCATCGAGATGATGACCACCGGCGCCGGCCGCTACGACCTGGCGCGCTTCGGCATGGAGGTCTTCCGCGGCTCGCCGCGGCAGGCCGACCTCATGATCGTCGCGGGACGGGTCAGCCAGAAGATGGCGCCGGTGCTGCGGCAGGTCTACGACCAGATGCCGAATCCCAAGTGGGTGATCTCCATGGGGGTCTGCGCCTCCTCGGGCGGCATGTTCAACAACTATGCGATCGTCCAGGGCGTCGACCACATCGTCCCGGTCGACATCTATCTCCCCGGCTGTCCGCCCCGCCCCGAGATGCTGCTGGACGCGATCCTCAAGCTCCACGAGAAGATCCAGAACTCCAAGCTCGGCGTGAACGCCGAGGAGGCGGCCCGCGAGGCGGAGGAAGCGGCGCTCAAGGCACTGCCCACGATCGAGATGAAGGGGCTGCTGCGATGAGTGACGCGAAGAACACCGCGGG
Source organism: Streptomyces sp. NPDC031365 (assembly GCF_055569765.1). Classification (NCBI taxonomy): domain Bacteria; kingdom Bacillati; phylum Actinomycetota; class Actinomycetes; order Kitasatosporales; family Streptomycetaceae; genus Streptomyces; species Streptomyces sp. NPDC031365. The sequence continues at coordinate 41,395 of NZ_JBVIIM010000021.1, forward strand.
TGACGGCGTGAACCCCGAGAAGGACCTGTCCGCGGAGAACCTCCCCGGCCAGCGCGGCCAGGGCGGCGAGGAGATCCGCGTCCAGCGCGGCATGTTCGGCGCCAACAGCGGCGGCGACACCTCCGGATACGGCGGACTGGTCCGCTCGGTCCGGCTGCCGGGACCGGCGACCCGCCCCTACGGCGGCTGGTTCGACGAGGTCGCCGACGAACTGGAGGGCGCGCTGGAGGAGCAGGACCTGCTCCCCGGCAACGCCATCGAGAAGACGGTCGTCGACCGCGGCGAACTCACCTTCCACATCGAACGCGAGCACCTGGTCCGTGTGGCGAAGACCCTGCGCGACGACCCCGCCCTGCGCTTCGAGCTGTGCACCGGCGTCAGCGGCGTGCACTACCCGAACGACAAGGGCCGCGAGCTGCACGCCATCTACCACCTGCGGTCGATCACCCACAACCGGCTGATCCGCCTGGAAGTCAGCGCCCCCGACAGCGACCCGCACATCCCGTCGCTGGTCTCGGTCTATCCGACGAACGACTGGCACGAGCGCGAGACGTACGACTTCTTCGGCATCGTCTTCGACGGTCACCCGGCCCTGACGCGGATCCTGATGCCGGACGACTGGCAGGGCTTCCCGCAGCGGAAGGACTACGCGCTCGGCGGCATCCCCGTCGAGTACAAGGGCGCCCAGATCCCGGCTCCGGACCAGCGGAGGTCGTACTCGTGAGCGCCCACCCGTCGCCCGACCACCGCCCCGCAACGACTCCCTTCGGGAGGCTGTGATGACCACATCCGCGTCAGCCGCTTCGGCACGCGAGACCACCGAAGGCACCGTCTACACCGTCACCGGCGGCGACTGGGACGAGGTCGTCGAGACCGCGGCCCGTGCCGACGACGAGCGCATCGTCGTCAACATGGGCCCGCAGCACCCGTCCACCCACGGAGTGCTCCGCCTGATCCTGGAGATCGACGGCGAGACGGTCACCGAGGCCCGCTGCGGCATCGGCTACCTCCACACCGGCATCGAGAAGAACCTCGAGTACCGCACGTGGACCCAGGGCACCACGTTCGTGACGCGCATGGACTACCTGACGCCGTTCTTCAACGAGACGGCGTACTGCCTCGCGGTCGAGAACCTCCTCGGCATCGAGGACCAGGTGCCCGACCGGGCCTCGATCATCAGGGTGCTCCTGATGGAGCTGAACCGGCTCTCCTCCCACCTGGTGTGCATCGCCACCGGCGGTATGGAGCTCGGCGCCACCACGATCATGATCTACGGGTTCCGTGACCGTGAACTCATCCTCGACATCTTCGAGCTCATCACGGGCCTGCGGATGAACCACGCGTACATCCGCCCCGGCGGACTCGCCCAGGACCTGCCGCCCGGTGCGGTGGACCAGATCCGCGAGTTCGTGAAGAAGATGAGGAAGAACCTTCCGGAGTACGACAAGCTCGCCACCGGGAACCCCATCTTCAAGGCCCGTATGCAGGACGTCGGCTACCTGGACCTGACCGGCTGCATGGCCCTCGGCGCCACCGGTCCGGTCCTGCGCTCCGCCGGTCTGCCGCACGACCTGCGCAAGGCCCAGCCGTACTGCGGATACGAGACCTACGACTTCGAGATCCCGACCGCCGACACCTGCGACTCCTACGGCCGCTTCCTGATCCGGCTCGAGGAGATGCGCCAGTCGCTGCACATCGTCGAGCAGTGCCTGGACCGGCTCCAGCCCGGACCGGTCATGGTCGCCGACAAGAAGATCGCCTGGCCCGCCCAGCTCGCCCTGGGGCCGGACGGACTGGGCAACTCCCTCGACCACATCAAGCAGATCATGGGCACCTCCATGGAGGCCCTGATCCACCACTTCAAGCTGGTCACCGAGGGCTTCCGCGTCCCGCCGGGTCAGGCGTACACGGCGGTCGAATCGCCCAAGGGCGAGCTCGGGGTGCATGTCGTCTCCGACGGCGGCACCCGCCCCTACCGGGTCCACTTCCGCGACCCGTCCTTCACCAACCTGCAGGCCATGGCGGCGATGTGCGAGGGCGGCCAGGTCGCCGACGTCATCGTCGCCGTCGCGTCCATCGACCCCGTGATGGGAGGCGTCGACCGGTGACCACCTCATCTTCCGAGCGGTCCGAGCGGGGCGTCAGCCTGGGCATGCCCGAACTGCCCGCGCCCGCCTACCCGGACGACGTCCGGGCCCGGCTGGAGGCCGACGCGCGCGAGATCATCGCCCGCTACCCGGACTCCCGGTCGGCTCTCCTGCCCCTGCTGCACCTCTGCCAGTCGGAGGAGGGGCATGTCACGCGCACCGGGATGCAGTTCTGCGCGGACATGCTGGACCTGACCACGGCCGAGGTGACCGCGGTCGCCACCTTCTACACCATGTACCGGCGCCGGCCGAGCGGTGACTACCAGGTCGGGGTGTGCACCAACACCCTGTGCGCCGTCATGGGCGGAGACGCGATCTTCGAGGAGCTCCAGGAGCACCTGGGCGTCGCCAACGGCGGGACCACCGACGACGGCAAGGTCACCCTGGAGCACATCGAGTGCAACGCGGCCTGCGACTTCGCGCCGGTGGTGATGGTGAACTGGGAGTTCTTCGACAACCAGACGCCCGACAGCGCCAAGCGCATGGTCGACGACCTGCGCGCCGGCCGCCCGGTGGCTCCCACGCGCGGGGCGCCCCTGTGCACCTTCAAGGAGACCGCCCGCATCCTGGCCGGGTTCCCCGACGGGCGCGAGGGAGCCGTCGAGGCCACGGGAGGCGCCGGCCACGCCTCCCTGATCGGCCTGAAGCTGGCCAAGGGAGAGGCCACAGCCGCGCGTGTGGTGCACCCGCGGGGTGAGGCACCCCGGGACACCCCGCCGCACGAGCCGTCGCCCGCGGAGCACCTCAGCTCGCACGACGCGCCGCAGGACACATCGGCCTCCGATCCGTCCCACCCGTCGGGACCCGCTGCCGAGGAGGGGGAGTGATGACCTTGGCACCCGAACTCAAGGACATGAGCCCGGAGGAGCTGCTCGCACCCGTGCTGTCGGCCTTCTGGGACGAGGACAGGTCCTGGACGCTGGACGTCTACAAGAGGCACGAGGGATACGAGGGGCTGCGCAAGGCGCTCGCCATGTCACCGGACGACGTCATCGCGTACGTCAAGGAATCCGGTCTGCGCGGCCGCGGCGGTGCCGGCTTCCCGACGGGAATGAAATGGCAGTTCATTCCCCAGGGCGACGGCAAGCCTCACTATCTTGTTGTCAACGCCGACGAGTCGGAGCCCGGAACGTGCAAGGACATTCCGCTCCTCTTCGCGAACCCGCACAGCCTCATCGAGGGCATCGTCATCGCCTGTTATGCCATCAGGTCGTCCCATGCCTTCATCTATCTGCGTGGTGAAGTCGTCCCGGTTCTGCGGCGGCTGCACGAGGCCGTGCGCGAGGCCTACGCGGCCGGCCTCCTCGGCGAGAACATCCTGGGCAGCGGACTCGACCTCGAACTCACCGTGCACGCGGGTGCGGGCGCGTACATCTGCGGTGAGGAGACCGCACTGCTCGACTCGCTCGAAGGCCGCCGGGGTCAACCGCGGCTCCGTCCCCCCTTTCCTGCCGTGGCGGGCCTCTACGCGTGCCCGACTGTGGTGAATAACGTCGAGTCGATCGCGTCGGTTCCCGCCATCATGAACCGGGGCAAGGAATGGTTCCGCTCGATGGGCAGCGAGAAGTCCCCCGGCTTCACTCTCTATTCCCTCAGCGGCCATGTCGCGAACCCCGGACAGTACGAGGCGCCCCTCGGCATCACCTTGCGCCAGCTGCTCGAAATGAGCGGCGGGATGCGTCCGGGGCACCGGCTGAAGTTCTGGACGCCGGGCGGCTCCTCGACGCCGCTGCTCACCGACGAGCATCTCGACGTCCCCCTCGACTACGAGGGAGTGGCCGCCGCGGGTTCCATGCTCGGCACGAAGGCCCTGCAGTGCTTCGACGAGACGACCTGCGTCGTCCGCGCCGTCACCCGCTGGACCGAGTTCTACGCCCACGAGTCCTGCGGAAAGTGCACCCCCTGCCGGGAGGGCACGTACTGGCTGGTCCAGCTGATGCGGGACCTCGAGGCCGGCAAGGGACAGATGGCCGACCTCGACAAGCTGAACGACATCGCCGACAACATCAACGGCAAGGCCTTCTGCGCCCTCGGCGACGGTGCGGCCTCGCCGATCTTCTCCTCGCTGAAGCACTTCCGCGAGGAGTACGAGCAGCACATCACGGGCCGTGGCTGCCCGTTCGACCCGGCCAAGTCCACGGCCTGGGCCGACCGTACGGAGGTGCACGCATGACTGTGACCACCAACGCTCCCTCCGGCGGGGGAGAGGCGGCGGTTCCGCCCGAGGACCTCGTCACGCTGACGATCGACGGCGCCGAGCTCAGCGTGCCCAAGGGCACCCTGGTCATCCGGGCCGCCGAGCAGCTGGGCATCGAGATCCCCCGGTTCTGCGACCACCCGCTCCTCGACCCGGCCGGCGCCTGCCGCCAGTGCATCGTCGAGGTGGAGGGCCAGCGCAAGCCCATGGCGTCCTGCACCATCACCTGCACCGACGGCATGGTGGTGAAGACCCACCTCACCTCACCTGTCGCCGAGAAGGCGCAGAAGGGGATGCTGGAGTTCCTGCTCATCAACCACCCGCTGGACTGCCCGGTCTGCGACAAGGGCGGCGAGTGCCCGCTGCAGAACCAGTCGATGTCGCACGGCCACGCGGATTCCCGCTTCGACGGCAAGAAGCGCACCTACGAGAAGCCCGTGGCGATCTCCACACAGGTGCTGCTCGACCGCGAGCGGTGCGTGCTGTGCGCCCGCTGCACCCGGTTCTCCAACCAGATCGCGGGCGACCCGATGATCGAGCTGCTCGAGCGGGGCGCGCTCCAGCAGGTCGGCACCGGCGAGGGCGACCCCTTCGAGTCGTACTTCTCCGGCAACACCATCCAGATCTGCCCGGTCGGCGCGCTCACCTCGGCGGCCTACCGGTTCCGCGCCCGCCCCTTCGACCTGATCTCGTCGCCGTCGGTGTGCGAGCACTGCTCCGGCGGCTGCGCCACCCGCACCGACCACCGGCGCGGCAAGGTCATGCGGCGGCTGGCCGGCAACGACCCCGAGGTCAACGAGGAGTGGATCTGCGACAAGGGACGCTTCGCGTTCCGCTACGCGCAGCTGCGGGACCGCCTCGACACCCCGCTCGTGCGCAATGCCGAGGGCGAGCTGGAGCCCGCGTCCTGGCCCGACGCGCTGCAGATCGCGGCCCAGGGGCTGCTGGCCTCGCGGGGCCGTACCGGTGTGCTGACCGGCGGCCGGCTCACCGTCGAGGACGCGTACGCGTACAGCAAGTTCGCGCGGGTGGCGCTCGACACCAACGACATCGACTTCCGCGCGCGCGTGCACAGCGGCGAGGAGGCTGACTTCCTCGCCGCGCGGGTCGCGGGACGCGGCCGCGACCTCGACCGCACCGGTGTCACCTACACCTCGCTGGAGAAGGCACCCGCCGTTCTCCTCGTCGGGTTCGAGTCCGAGGAGGAGGCACCCGGCGTCTTCCTGCGGCTGCGCAAGGCCTGGCGGGGACACGGGCAGAAGACCTTCGCCCTGGCCACGCACGCGACACGCGGACTCGAGAAGGCCGGGGGCACCCTGCTGCCGGCGGCTCCCGGGACCGAGACCGAATGGCTGGACGCGCTGTCGAGCGGGGTCGGCCTGGAGGGCGACGGGGCCAGGGCCGCCGAGGCACTGCGGACCGAGGGCGCGGTGATCGCCGTCGGCGAGCGGCTGGCGGCCGTACGGGGCGGGCTGACCGCGGCCGTCCGGTTCGCCACCGCGACCGGCGCCCGGCTGGTGTGGATCCCGCGCCGGGCCGGTGAGCGGGGAGCCGTGGAGGCGGGGGCGCTGCCGACGCTGCTGCCGGGCGGACGCCCGGCGACCGACCCGCGCGCCCGCGCGGAGATCGCCGCCGCGTGGGGTGTCGCCGAACTGCCGCACCGCTACGGACGCGACACCGGTGAGATCGTCGAGGCGGCGGCACGGGGCGAGCTCCAGGCGCTGCTGGTCGCGGGCGTGGAGGTCGCCGACCTGCCCGACCCGGCCCGCGCGCGTGCCGCACTCGCCGAGGCCGGGTTCGTGGTCTCACTGGAGCTGCGTCCCAGCGAGGTCAGCGAGCTCGCCGACGTCGTCCTGCCGGTGGCCGCGGTCGCCGAGAAGGCCGGCACCTTCCTCAACTGGGAGGGCAGGGTCCGCCTCTTCGAGTCGGCGCTCAAGCCCGAGCAGATGACCCGGCGCGTCGCGCCCACCGACGCGCGCGTCCTGCAGATGCTGGCCGACGCCATGGACGTCCACCTGGGCCTGCCGGACCTGCGCACGATCCGCGCGGAGCTCGACCGGCTCGGAGCCTGGGACGGCCCCCGGGCCACCGACCCGCTGGAGACCGCGGGCGCCCTGCCCCGGCCGGCCGCCGGGGAGGCCGTGCTCGCCGGGCACCGGCTGCTGCTCGACCAGGGCCTGCTGCAACTGGGCGACGAGGCGCTGGCCGGTACCCGGCACGCCGCCCACGCCCGCCTGTCGGCCGCCACGGCCGCCGAGGTCGGCGTCAAGGACGGCGACCCGCTGTCGGTGACCGGCACCGCCGGAACGGTGGAACTGCCGCTGGCGGTCACCGAGATGCCCGACCGCGTGGTGTGGCTGCCGCTGAACTCCGTCGGCGGCGGTGTCGCCTCCGGCACCGGGGCACAGCCCGGCTCCCTCGTCCGTATCGGCCCGGCGGTGCCCGCCGGCGCGGCCCCCAAGGAGGTGGAGGCATGAGTCCGTACCTCCTCGCCGCTGAAGACCTGTCGATGTTCGGCCGCGATCCCTGGTGGCTGATCGCCGTCAAGGCGGTGTTCTGCTTCGCCTTCCTGATGGTGACCGTGCTGCTCTCCATCGTCATGGAGCGCAAGGTCGTCGCCTGGATGCAGCTGCGCATCGGCCCCAACCGGCACGGCCCCTGGGGCATGCTCCAGTCGCTCGCCGACGGCGTGAAGCTGATGCTCAAGGAAGACGTCGTCGTCAAGCGCGCGGACAAGGTGGTGTACATCCTCGCGCCGATCGTCGCGGCCATCCCCGCCTTCATGGCGTTCGCGGTGATCCCCTTCGGGCCGGCCGGAAACGAGATCTCGATCTTCGGCCAGCGCACCACGATGCAGCTCACCGACCTGCCGATCGCGGCGCTCTACATCCTCGCGGTCGCCTCGGTGGGCATCTACGGCATCGTCCTGGCGGGCTGGAGCTCCGGCTCCACCTATCCGCTGCTGGGAGGCCTGCGCTCCTGCGCGCAGATGATCTCGTACGAGATCGCCATGGGCGCCGCGTTCGCCTCCGTGTTCCTCTACTCCGGGTCGATGTCGACGTCGACGATCGTCGAGCAGCAGGCCGACCGCTGGTACGTCGTGCTGCTGCCGGTCTCCTTCCTCATCTACATCGTCACGATGGTCGGCGAGACCAACCGCGCCCCCTTCGACATGCCGGAGTCCGAGGGCGACCTGGTCGGTGGCTTCAACACCGAGTACTCGTCGATCAAGTTCGCGATGTTCATGCTCGCCGAGTACATCAACATGGTGACCGTCTCGGCCGTCGCCGTGACCTTCTTCCTGGGCGGCTGGCGGGCCCCGTGGCCGGTCAGCACCTTCTGGGAGGGCGCGAACCACGGCTGGTGGCCGATGCTCTGGTTCACCGGCAAGCTCCTGAGCCTGCTGTTCTGCTTCGTGTGGCTGCGCGGCACGCTTCCGAGGGTCCGCTACGACCAGCTGATGAAGCTGGGCTGGAAGGTCCTCATCCCGGTCGCGCTCGTGTGGCTGATGGCGGTCGCCACGGTGCGGGCGCTGCGCAACGAGAACTACGACTTCGCCGACATCGCGCTCTACATCGCCGGGGGTGTCCTCACCCTGCTGCTGCTCTCCTTCGTCGCCGACCTGTTCCGGTCGAAGCCGAAGGAGACCGACGAGTCCGAGGGCCCGCCCGCCTTCGACCCCATGGCGGGCGGATTCCCCGTACCGCCGCTGCCGGGGCAGGAGCTGCCGCCGGTGCCCCGCCGCCGCCCGCGCCGGGAGCGGGAGCTGATTGTCAGTGGTGGCCCCGATACTCAGAGTGACGGATCTCTGGGCGGATCTACGGATGGAAAGGAGGCGTCCGATGGCTGAGGAGCCCAAGGAGACCAAGCCCGGTTTCCTGAACCCTGTGGCCGGCTTCGGCGTGACCTTCAAGGCCATGTTCAAGAAGCGGCTGACCGAGCAGTACCCGGAGCAGCAGAAGACCACCGCTCCGCGCTTCCATGGACGGCACCAGCTCAACCGCCATCCGGACGGCCTGGAGAAGTGCGTCGGCTGCGAGCTGTGCGCCTGGGCCTGTCCCGCCGACGCGATCTACGTCGAGGGCGCGGACAACACCGAGGAGGAGCGCTACTCGCCCGGCGAGCGGTACGGGCGGGTGTACCAGATCAACTACGCCCGCTGCATCCTGTGCGGCCTGTGCATCGAGGCCTGTCCCACGCGCGCGCTGACCATGACCAACGAGTTCGAACTGGCGGACTCCAGCCGCGCCAACCTCATCTACACCAAGGAGCAACTGCTCGCCGGTCTCGATGAGGGCATGGTCGACTCTCCGCACGCCATGTACCCGGGCACCGACGAGAAGGACTACTACCGGGGCCTGGTGACCGAGGCCGCGCCCGGCACGGAGCAGCAGACCGCCCACTCCGAGGGCGAGGTGGTGCAGGAGGCCGCCTCGACCTTCGGCGCTGAGGAACCGGCGTCGGAGAAGGTGATCGGGCGATGACCGAGCAGCTCGCCGCCTACTCCACCTCCACCGGAGAGGCCTTCCAGTTCTGGATCCTGGGCACGGTCGCCGTAATCGGCGCCCTGTGCACCGTGTTCATGCGGCGGGCCGTGCACAGCGCGCTCTGCCTCGCCGGGACCATGATCATCCTGGCGGTGTTCTACCTGGCCAACGGCGCCTACTTCCTGGGCGTCGTCCAGATCGTCGTCTACACCGGCGCGATCATGATGCTGTTCCTGTTCGTGGTCATGCTGGTCGGCGTCACGGCGGCGGACTCCCTGAAGGAGACCATCAAGGGCCAGCGCTGGCTGGCCCTGCTGTGCGGGCTCGGCTTCGGCATCCTGCTGACCGGCGGGATCGGGAACGCCTCGCTCAGCGAGTTCAACGGCATCGGCGAGGCGAACGCGGGCGGCAACGTGGAGGGCCTGGCGGCCCTCCTGTTCACCAAGTACGTCTTCGCGTTCGAGATCACCGGCGCCCTGCTCATCACGGCAGCCGTCGGCGCCATGGTGCTCACCCACAGGGAGCGCACCGAGCGCGCCAAGACCCAGCGGGAACTGGCCGAGCAGCGCGTACGCGAGGGCACGCACCTGCCGCCGCTCCCGGCGCCCGGCGTCTACGCCCGGCACAACGCCGTGGACATCGCGGGCCTGCTGCCCGACGGCACGCCGTCGGATCTCACCGTCAGCAAGACGCTGCGGGACCGCGGTCAGGTCCGTGACGTGTCGCAGGAGGCGATCAACGACCTGCGGGCGATGGAGCAGCGCGCGGAGGAGCGCCTTGAGCGCAAGGCGATCGATCCGCCGACGTTCAAGCGGGCCGAGGAGGCGTCGAAGTGAACCCCGTCAACTATCTGTACCTGGCCGCGTTGTTGTTCACGATCGGCGCCACCGGTGTGCTGATCAGGCGCAACGCGATCGTCGTGTTCATGTGCGTCGAGCTGATGCTCAACGCCTGCAACCTCGCCTTCGTCGCCTTCTCCCGGATGCACGGCAACCTCGACGGCCAGGTCATCGCCTTCTTCACGATGGTCGTGGCCGCCGCGGAGGTCGTGGTCGGGCTGGCGATCATCGTGTCCCTGTTCCGTTCCCGCCACTCGGCCTCGGTCGACGACGCCAGCCTGATGAAGTTGTAAGGGGTCGCTGAATCGTGGAGAACCTGATTGCGCTGCTGGTGGCGGCGCCCCTGCTCGGAGCGGTGGTCCTGCTGTGCGGCGGACGCCGGCTGGATGCCGTCGGACACTGGATCGGCACGCTGCTCGCGGCCGTCTCCTTCGCGCTCGGCCTGGTGCTGTTCACCGACCTGCTGGGCAAGGGCGCCGATGAACGCACCCTCACGCAGCACCTGTTCAGCTGGATCCCGGTGGAGGGTTTCCAGGCCGACGTCGCCTTCCAGCTCGACCAGCTGTCGATGACGTTCGTCCTGCTGATCACCGGCGTCGGCTCGCTGATCCACCTGTACTCCATCGGGTACATGGAGCACGACGAGCGGCGCCGCCGCTTCTTCGGCTATCTCAACCTGTTCCTCGCGGCGATGCTGATCCTGGTCCTCGCCGACAACTACCTGCTGCTGTACGTCGGCTGGGAGGGCGTCGGTCTCGCCTCCTACCTGCTGATCGGCTTCTGGCAGCACAAGCCCAGCGCCGCCACGGCCGCGAAGAAGGCCTTCCTGGTCAACCGCGTCGGCGACATGGGTCTGTCCATCGCGATCATGCTGATGTTCCTGTGGTTCGGCACCTTCGCCTTCGGGCCGGTGCTCGGCGGCCACGGGGAGGCCGGACTCGCCGGAGCCGCCGGGGAGGACAAGCTCACCGCGATCGCGCTGATGCTGCTGCTCGCCGCCTGCGGCAAGTCCGCCCAGGTGCCACTGCAGTCCTGGCTCGGGGACGCGATGGAGGGCCCGACCCCGGTCTCGGCCCTGATCCACGCCGCGACCATGGTGACGGCGGGCGTCTACCTGATCGTCCGTTCGGGGGCCGTCTTCAACGGCGCTCCCGACGCACAACTGGTCGTCACCATCGTCGGCGCGGTCACCCTGCTGTTCGGTGCGATCGTCGGTTGCGCGAAGGACGACATCAAGAAGGCACTCGCCGGCTCGACCATGTCGCAGATCGGCTACATGGTCCTCGCCGCCGGCCTCGGCCCCATCGGCTACGTCTTCGCGATCATGCACCTGGTGACGCACGGCTTCTTCAAGGCCGGCCTGTTCCTCGGTGCGGGTTCGGTGATGCACGGCATGAACGACGAGGTCGACATGCGCCGCTACGGCGGTCTGCGCAGGTACATGCCGGTCACGTTCGTCACCTTCGGCCTCGGCTATCTGGCGATCATCGGCTTCCCGGGACTGTCCGGCTTCTTCTCCAAGGACATGATCATCGAGGCGGCGTTCGCCAAGGGCGGCACCGAGGGCTGGATCCTCGGCGCCTGCGCCCTGCTGGGCGCGGCCATCACCGCGTACTACATGACGCGCGTGATGCTGATGACGTTCTTCGGCGAGGAGCGCTGGCGCAACGCGCCGACGCCGTCCCCGGCCGCCCCGGACGTGGAGCCGGCCGCCGAGACGCGCGGCGAGTACACCCCGCCGCACCCGCACGAGTCGCCGAAGAGCATGACGATCCCGATGATCGTGCTCGCCTTCGGGTCGGTCTTCGCCGGCGGCTTCTTCAGCATCGGTGACCGCTTCGTGCACTGGCTGGAGCCCGTTACCGGGCACGACCACGGGCATGCGCCGATCAGCGCCATGACGGTGACCGCCGCGACGGTCGCGGTGATGGTCATCGGCGTGGCGGTCGCCTGGGCCCAGTACGGGCGCCGTCCGGTGCCGGCCGTCGCCCCGCGCGGGTCGCTGCTCACCCGGGCCGCCCGTCGCGACCTGCTCCAGGACGACTTCAACCACGTGGTGCTGGTCCGCGGCGGTGAGCACCTCACCCGCTCGCTGGTGTACGTCGACCACACCCTGGTCGACGGGGTCGTCAACGGAACGGCGGCCTCCATGGGCGGCCTGTCCGGGCGGATGCGCAAGCTGCAGAGCGGCTTCGTGCGGTCCTACGCGGTCTCCATGTTCGGCGGCGCGGCGGTCCTCGCCGCCGCGACCCTGCTGATGAGGGCGGTCTGATACCGATGTCCTTTCCTCTGCTGACAGCGACGGCGGTGCTCCCGGCCATCGGGGCGATCGCCACGGCCGCCGTACCGGCTGCGAAGCGCACGGTCGCCAAATGGCTGGCCCTGCTGTTCTCGCTCGCCACGCTCGTCCTGGCGATCGTCGTCCTGGTGCGGTTCGAGCCGGGCGGCGACCGCTACCAGTTCACCGAGTCCCACGCCTGGATCGCGGACTTCGGCGTCCGGTACGAGCTGGGTGTGGACGGCATCGCGGTGGCGCTGATCGCGCTGACCGCCCTGCTGATCCCGTTCATCGTCCTCGCGGGCTGGCACGACGCCGACCCGCTGGAGACGGGGAACAAGAGGTGGCGGCCGACGCAGGGCTTCTTCGCCCTGATCCTGGCCGTCGAGGCGATGGTGATCCTCTCCTTCGAGGCCACCGACGTCTTCCTCTTCTACATCTTCTTCGAAGCCATGCTGATCCCGCTGTACTTCCTCATCGGCGGCTTCGGGGACCGTGCCCATGAGCACGGTGAGGAGAAGGGGGCGACGCAACGGTCCTACGCGGCCGTGAAGTTCCTGCTCTACAACCTGGCCGGCGGTCTGATCATGCTGGCCGCGGTGATCGGGCTGTACGTGGTCGCCGGGAACTTCTCGCTCACCGAGATCGCCGAAGCGCGGGCCAACGGCTCGCTGGAGATGTCGACCAGCACCGAGCGCTGGCTGTTCCTCGGCTTCTTCTTCGCCTTCGCCGTGAAGGCGCCGCTGTGGCCGCTGCACACCTGGCTGCCCAACGCCATGCAGGAATCCACCGCGCCGGTGGCCGTGCTGATCACGGCGGTCGTCGACAAGGTGGGCACCTTCGCGATGCTCCGCTTCTGCCTCGGGCTGTTCCCGGAGGCGAGCAAGTGGGCGACGCCGGTCGTCCTCGTACTGGCAGTCATCAGCATCATCTACGGCGCGCTGCTCGCGGTGGGGCAGCGCGACATCAAGCGGCTGATCGCGTACGCGTCGATCTCGCACTTCGGCTTCATCGTCATGGGTATCTTCGCGATGACGAGCCAGGGCCAGTCCGGCGCGACGCTGTACATGGTCAACCACGGCATCTCGACGGCCGTGCTGATGCTGATCGCCGGATTCCTGATCTCGCGGCGCGGTTCGCGGCTCATCGCCGACTACGGCGGTGTGCAGAAGGTCGCCCCGGTGCTCGCCGGCACGTTCCTGATCGGCGGGCTCGCGACCCTGTCGCTGCCGGGGCTCGCGCCCTTCGTCAGTGAGTTCCTGGTCCTGGTCGGCACGTTCACGCGCTATCCGGTGATCGGGATCATCGCCACCCTCGGCATCGTCCTCGCCGCGCTCTACACCCTCGTCCTCTACCAGCGGACGATGACCGGCCCGGTGAAGCCCGAGGTGGCGGCGATGCCCGACCTGCGGGTGCGGGAGATCGCCGTGGTCGCGCCGCTGGTCGTGCTGCTGATCTTCCTGGGCGTCTATCCGAAGCCCGTGACGGACGTCGTGAACCCGGCGGTGAAGCAGACCATGTCCGACCTTGAGAAGAAGGACCCCCAGCCCGAGGTGGAGGCGGCCAAGTGAGCGCAACAGCAGCCGTCCACAGCCTGTGGACAACGGCGGCAACCGCGGCCGATCCGATCTCGAAGATCGACGCGCCGAAGATCGAATACGGACAGCTCGCCCCTACCCTGATCGTCGTCGGCGCGGCGGTCGTCGGGATCATGGTCGAGGCGTTCGTCCCCCGAAAGGCCCGCTACTACGCACAGATGTTCGTCTCGGTGGTGGCGCTCACCGCGGCGTTCGCCGCGGTCGTGGCCCTCGCCGCGAACGGCTATGCCACGACCAAGGCGGGCATCGCGGCGATGGGCGCCATCGCCGTCGACGGACCGGCCCTGTTCCTGCAGGGCACCATCCTGCTGACGGCCCTGGTCGGCCTGTTCACCTTCGCCGAGCGCCGGCTCGACCCGGAAGCGCACGGCAACCGCGTCGACTCCTTCGCCGCGCAGGCGGCGGCCGTACCGGGCAGCGAGGGCGAGAAGAAGGCGGTCAAGGCCGGGTTCACCACCACCGAGGTGTTCCCGCTGCTGCTCTTCGCGGTCGCCGGCATGCTGGTCTTCCCGGCGGCCAACGACCTGCTGACGCTGTTCGTGGCGCTGGAGGTCCTCTCGCTCCCGCTGTACCTGATGTGCGCGCTGGCCCGCCGCAAGCGGCTGATGTCGCAGGAGGCGGCGGTCAAGTACTTCCTGCTCGGCGCGTTCGCCTCCGCGTTCATGCTGTTCGGCATCGCGCTGCTGTACGGCTACGCGGGCTCGATGTCGTACGCGACCATCGCGCAGGTCGTCGAGGGCACCGTCCCGGAGATCACCCCGGCACTCGCCGCCACCATGGGCAACGACGCGCTGCTGCTGATCGGCGCCGCGCTGGTGGTCATGGGCCTGCTGTTCAAGGTCGGCGCCGTGCCCTTCCACATGTGGACGCCCGATGTGTACCAGGGCGCCCCGACGCCGGTGACGGGCTTCATGGCGGCGGCGACCAAGGTGGCGGCGTTCGGCGCTCTGCTGCGGATCCTGTACGTCGTGCTGCCCGGCCTGCGCTGGGACTGGCGGCCGGTCATGTGGGCCGTCGCCATCGTCACCATGGTGGTCGGGGCGATCGTCGCGATCACCCAGACCGACATCAAGCGGCTGCTGGCGTACTCGGCGATCTCGCACGCGGGCTTCATCCTCGCGGGTGTCATCGCGGCCACGCCGTCGGGTATCTCGTCCGTCCTCTTCTATCTGGCGGCGTACTCGTTCGTGACGGTCGGTGCGTTCGCGGTGGTCACGCTGGTACGGGACGCCGGCGGTGAGGCGACGCACCTGTCCAAGTGGGCGGGGCTCGGCCGTCGCTCCCCACTGGTGGCGGCGGTGTTCGCGGTGTTCCTGCTGGCCTTCGCCGGCATCCCGCTGACCTCCGGATTCACCGGGAAGTTCGCCGTGTTCAAGGCGGCGGCGGAGGGCGGAGCCGTCCCGCTGGTCGTGGTCGGTGTGATCGCGTCGGCCATCGCGGCGTTCTTCTACATCCGCGTCATCGTCCTGATGTTCTTCAGCGAGCCGCGCCCCGAGGGTCCGACCGTCGCGGTGCCGTCACCGCTGACGATGGCGGCGATCGGGGTCGGCGTGGCGGTCACGGTGGTGCTCGGTGTGGCACCGCAGTACTTCCTCGAGCTGGCCGCGGACGCGGGAGTGTTCGTGCGCTGACAGCGCGCCCGGCGGACGACGGAGCGGCCCGGTACCCCGTGGGTGGGGGTGCCGGGCCGCTGCCGTTGCGGGTGGGCCTGTGGACAACTCCGGGGCTGTCGGTGCGGGCGCCTATCGTGGACGCAGTGGTCGAGGGACGACGTACGGGGGACGGGACGATGCAGGGGACGGGCGGTGTCGCCGAGATGGCAGTGACGGATGGTGAGGCGCAGGCGGCGCTGCACCGGGTGTTCGGGTATGAGGCATTCCGCGGCGAGCAGGAAGCGGTCGTCGAGCATGTGATCGCGGGCGGCGACGCCGTTGTCCTCATGCCCACCGGCGGCGGAAAGTCGTTGTGCTACCAGATTCCGGCCCTGGTCAGGCCAGGTACGGGAGTCGTCGTCTCCCCCCTGATCGCCCTGATGCAGGACCAGGTGGACGCGCTCCGGGCGCTGGGCGTACGCGCGGGGTTCATGAACTCCACGCAGGACTTCGACGAGCGGCGGACCGTCGAGGCCGAGTTCCTTGCCGGCGAGCTGGACCTGCTGTACCTCGCGCCGGAGCGGCTGCGGCTGGACAGCAGCCTGGATCTGCTCTCGCGCGGCAAGATCTCCGTCTTCGCCATCGACGAGGCGCACTGCGTGTCCCAGTGGGGACACGACTTCCGGCCGGACTACCTCAGCCTGTCCCTGCTGGGCGAGCGGTGGCCGGAGGTGCCCCGGCTCGCGCTCACGGCGACCGCCACGGACGCCACGCACCGGGAGATCACCGACCGGCTGAGGATGCCGGAGGCCCGCCACTTCGTGGCCAGCTTCGACCGGCCCAACATCCAGTACCGGATCGTGCCCAAGGCCGACCCCCGGAAGCAGCTGCTGAACTTCCTGCGCGAGGAGCACGCAGGGGACGCGGGCATCGTGTACTGCCTCTCGCGCAACTCCGTGGACAAGACGGCGGAGTTCCTCTCGCGCAACGGCATCGAGGCGGTGCCGTACCACGCGGGCCTCGACGCCGGGACGCGAGCCGCGCATCAGGCACGCTTCCTGCGGGAGGAGGGGCTGGTCGTGGTGGCGACCATCGCCTTCGGCATGGGCATCGACAAGCCGGACGTCAGATTCGTCGCCCACCTCGACCTGCCCAAGTCGGTCGAGGGCTACTACCAGGAGACGGGGCGTGCGGGGCGTGACGGACTGCCGTCCACGGCCTGGATGGCGTACGGACTGAACGACGTCATACAGCAGCGCAAACTGATCCAGTCCGGGGAGGGCGACGAGGCGTTCCGGCGGCGGGCGAATCAGCATCTGGACGCGATGCTGGCGCTGTGCGAGACCGTACGGTGCCGGCGTGGGCAACTGCTCGCCTACTTCGGTCAGGACCCCGACCCGGCAGGCTGCGGCAACTGCGACACCTGCCTCGTCCCGCCGGAGACCTGGGACGGGACGGTCGCGGCGCAGAAGGTGCTGTCGACGGTGGTGCGGTTGCAGCGGGAGCGCGGGCAGAAGTTCGGCGCGGTGCAGATCGTGGACATCCTGCTGGGGCGGCGCACCGCCAAGGTCATCCAGTTCGACCACGATCAGCTGTCGGTGTTCGGCATCGGTGAGGAGCTGAGCGAGGCCGAATGGCGGGGCGTCGTCCGGCAGCTGCTCGCCCAGGGACTGCTCGCGGTCGAGGGGGAGTACGGCACGCTGGTGTTGACCGAGGCGAGTGGGACGGTGCTGCGGAGGGAACGGGAGGTACCGCTGCGCAAGGAGCCGAAGAAGCCGGTCACCTCGCGGTCGGCTCAGGGGCGGGGGGAGCGCAAGGCCAAGGCCGCCGCTGTCGAGCTGCCCGAAGAGCTGCGGCCCGCGTTCGAGGCGCTGCGTTCCTGGCGTGCCGAGCAGGCCCGCGAGCTGGGCGTCCCGGCGTACGTCATCTTCCACGACGCCACACTCCGGGAGATCGCCACCGTGTGGCCCACGTCGGTGGGCGAGCTCGGGGGGATCAGCGGGGTGGGGGAGAAGAAGCTGGCGACGCACGGGGAGGGTGTGGTGGCGGTGCTGGCCGGGTTGACGGCGCCGGGGGACGCCGGTGTCGGTGCCGGGTCCGAGGACCCCGGTAGCCCGGACGACTGGCCCGAGGAGGAGCCGGAGCCCGACTGGACGTAGGGGGCCGCGTGGTGGGGCTGCGCGGGGGTTTTGCGCAGCCCGGCATCCACGGGGTGCCGGTGCGCCCGCCCCCCCCATGGCCCTTGAGGCGCTGGGGGAGGCGCGACTGCCCGCCATGACCTCATGGCAGTGCGGTCAGGCCCGGGGCGAACGTGATCAGCAGCGGGACCAGCGGTACCAGCGCCGCCGCGGCGGTCGCCAGGGCCCGGTGGCGGCGGCCGAGGCGGGGCGGGGGCTCCAGGAGGCGGTCGACGCGCTCTCCCAGCAGGCGGTGGCTGGAGGCGCAGGACAGTACGCCGCGGTGCCGGTTGAGCTCGATCAGCGCCAGGGCGGTGGTCAGATGGCCGCAGTGGCGGGAGGCCGTGTCGTCGGCCGACAGCTCGACCAGACGGTGGGTCTGGTCGCAGAAGTGGGCGAACAGCGGGATCCGCGGGAAACCGGTGGCCAGGGCAGTGGAGAGGTGCAGCAGCCAGTCGTGGCGGGCGCGGGCGTGGCCGCGCTCGTGGGTGAGGACGGCGTCGAGCTGGTGGTCGGTGAGGCGCCGCAGGGCGCCGGTGGTGACGATCAGCCGGGGCGGACTGCCGGGCATCCACCAGGCGTCGGGGTACGCGTCCTCCAGCACCAGCAGGGGACCGCGGGCGGCCGGGAGACCGGCGGGCAGGTCGGGGGCGCGCTCCCGCAGATGCTCCCGGGACCGGGCACGACGGCGGCGGGTCTCGACCAGCTCGCGTCCGAGTACGGCCGCTGTCCAGGCCGCCCCGCAGACGAGCAGCACGGTGAGGACGACCGTCCAGGGCGAGGCGGCGGACAGGTCGTAGGCCGCGGTCACGGCGGGCGGTGCCGGGGCGAAGAGCTGGGCGCGGACGGTGCCGAAGACGGCGGCCGCGCTCAGCGCGAGAGCCGTCAGACAGCACAGCAGAACGGTGGCGACCAGGCACTGCCACACCCACAGCCCGACCACCGGCTCCCGCTCCGGCCATGTCGCGCGGGTCAGAGCCCGGGGGACGGGCACGGCGGCCGTCACGGCGACCACGCTCAGCAGCAGCAGGCAGAGGGTCATGCCACGGGCTCCGGGTCCTGTCGGAAGGGGCGGCTCGGGGGCGTGCGGGTCGTGCCGGGGTGCCGGGTGAGAAGGGTCGTGCGGGCGCGGAACGCACACACCGCCCGACGCCGATTATGACGGCGAAGGGCGGTGCGGGTCAGGGGTCGTCGGAGATCGGACAGGGCCCAAGGGGTCAGAGAGCGGGGACCACCCGTCCCGTGACCTCGCCGAGGCCCACGCGCACACCGTCCGGGCCCGGTGCCCAGGCGGCCAGCGTCACCACGTCGCCGTCCTCGAGGAAGGTCCGCTTGCCGTCGGGGAGTTCGAGGGGGTCGCGGCCGTTCCAGGTCAGTTCCAGCAGCGAGCCGCGTTCCCGCTCGGTGGGTCCGCTCACCGTGCCGGAGCCGTACAGGTCGCCGGTGCGCAGGGAGGCGCCGTTGACAGTCATGTGGGCGAGCTGCTGGGCGGCCGTCCAGTACATGGTGGAGAAGGGAGGTTCGGAGACGACATGGCCGTTGACGGTGACGGTGATGCGCAGGTCGTAGCCACCGGGTTCCTCGTCGCTGTCGTCCAGGTACGGCAGCAGTGCGTGGGTGCGCTCCGGCGGCGCCACGCGGGCCTCCTCCAAGGCGTCCAGCGGGGTGATCCAGGCCGACACCGACGTGGTGAAGGACTTGCCGAGGAACGGGCCGAGGGGAACGTACTCCCAGGCCTGGACGTCGCGGGCGGACCAGTCGTTGAGGAGGCAGAGGCCGAAGACGTGGTCGCGGTAGTCGCCGAGCGGCACCGGCCGGCCCAGCTCGGACGGCACACCGACCACGAAGCCGACCTCGGCCTCGATGTCCAGCCGGACGGACGGTCCGAAGACGGGGGCGGCGTCGGTGGGCGCCTTGCGCTGGCCGGAGGGGCGTACGACGTCGGTGCCGGACACCACGACGGTGCCGGAGCGGCCGTGGTAGCCGATCGGCAGGTGCTTCCAGTTGGGGGTCAGGGAGTCGGCGGCGTCGGGGCGGAACATCCGGCCGACGTTTCGGGCGTGGTTCTCGGAGGCGTAGAAGTCGACGTAGTCCGCGACCTCGAAGGGGAGGTGCAGGGTCACCTCGGACAACGGATGGAACAGGGGCTCGACGGTCTCCCGGTGTGCCGGGACGGTCACCCAGGCCGTGAGCGCCCGCCGCACGTCCGACCAGGCCGTACGGCCCGCCGCCAGCAGCGGGTTCAGGGTCGGGCGGGCGAGCAGGGTCGCGTAGGGGGAGCCCAGGGCGTGCGCCGCCGCGCCGGCGTCGAGGACATGGTCGCCGAGCCGGACGCCGACGGTCCGCTCCGACGAGCCGGGGGGCGAGAACACGCCGTACGGCAGGTTGTGCGGGCCGAAGGGGTCGCCCTCGGGGACATCGAAGGGGGGCATCGGGTGCTGCCTCGCTTTCGTGTGCGCAGGTGCGCCACGTGTCCGTGGCCGTGCCACACGTTACGGGGGCTGTGGCGTTCTTGGGCAGAGCGGGAGCGGTGGTGCGGCGGCGGAGAGGAAGCGTGGGCGGGCAGCGCGGGGGCGCAAGGGCGACATGCACGGCTTCCACTCGCGTACCGGAAGTTATCCACAGGACGGGACGCAATCTTGACGGAGCGGTGCGAACGGGGCGACTCTGGGCGGGTGCCGGAAGGCCTCGGGGAGGGGGCGTTCCGATGGCACGCAGGGGGGCGGATGGCCATGGGGGAGGCCGGCCCGCGCTCGGCGCGCTCGGGGTCGCGGCCGAAACGGCTGGAAGAGACCATGCGCGGCCGGCTCGGCCGGGAATGTGTGTACGTGCCGTCATGCAGGTTCGGGCTGTACGTGGCGCTGCGCCACTGGTGCCCGCCGGGTGGCCGGGTGCTGATGTCGCCGGTCAACGACGACGTCATCTTCTTCGTGGTGCTGGCGGCCGGACTGCGTCCGGTGCAGGCGCCGTTGAACCCGCTCGACGCGTCCATCGACATCGGTGCCGTGCCCGAGGAGACGTGGGGCTCGCTCTCCGCCGTACTCACCACGAACCTGTACGGCAATCCGGATCCGGCACCGCAACTGAGGGCACGCTGCGACGCGCTGGGCATTCCGTTGTTCGAGGACGCGGCGCACGCGATCGGCAGCGAGGTGGGCGGGCGGCCGGTCGGGGCATGGGGTGAGGCCTCCGTCTTCAGTCTTTCCAAGCATGCCGCCGCCCAGGCGGGCGGCATCCTGTCCCTCGCCGACCCGGATCTGGGGGAGGCGGTGCGCAGCACCTGCGACGGACTGCTCACCCCACGCCGTACGGCATCCGAACTCGTCTATGCCGTACGGCCGTACGCCGAGGCGGCCGTACGAGGGCTGGGACTGCGGCGGGCCGCCTGGGCCGCGATGGGGCTGCTGGGGCTGACGGAGCGCGAAGGGATCAGGATGCCGCTGCGTCCGGACGCACTGGCCCGGGCCGTCGGCGCGGGCCCGGACCTGACCGCGTTCGACCCCTGGGCCCGCGTCGACATGCACACCTACCGCCTGGAGTCCGGCCCGCTGCGGCTGCGGCGGATCCGGCGCAGCCTCGGACGGCTGGACAAGGTGCTGGAGGCGTCCCGGGACGGCACGGAGCTGCTGCTGTCGACGCGGTGGGCCCGGCCGCGTGCGGGACGTGAGGCGCAACCGCTGTTCCGGGTACCGCTGTTCGTGGCCGACCGGGACGCGGCGATCGCGGCGCTGGCGCGGCGCGGGATGGTCGTCGGCTACCTCTACGACCCGCCTCTCGACGACTACGCGGGGGAGACCTTCACGGACCCGTCGCCCGCGCCCGGGGCGGCCCGCTGGTTCGCGCGGCATGCGCTGCCGGTGGATCCGCTGCGGGCACAGGAGGCCGTCGACGTGCTGGAGCGGTCCGGCGCGCGGCCGGCCGAACCGCCGGAGGACCCGGCCCGGGCAGGGACGACGGCCGGCGGGCTGGGGCCGTCCCGTGACTGACGTCCAGGTGCACGCGCCGGCCGCGAAGCGCGCCGGAGGGCGGCCGCCGCCCGCCGGGAACCGGTCCGGCTCCGACTCCCTGTTCAAGAACGCCTACTTCCTGATGCTCAGCACGGGCGTGTCGGCCGTTCTCGGACTGGGCTTCTGGCTCGTCGCCGCCCGCTACTACTCCGAGGACGCCGTCGGGCAGGGCTCCGCCGCGATCGCCGCGATGCGGCTGCTCGCCGGCATCACGGCGACCACCATGATCGGCGCCGTGGTCCGCTTCGTACCGCGCGCGGGCCGTGCGACCGCACGCCTGGTGTGGGGCGTGTACGGGGCGAGTTCGGTGGTCGTCGCCCTGGCCGCGGGCGTCTTCCTGCTCACGCTCGAACAGTGGGGCGCCTCCTACGAACCTCTGGGGACACCGCTGGCCGGGGCACTGTTCGTCGCGGCGTGCGTGGCGTGGGCGCTGCTCACGCTGCAGGACGGCGTGCTCACCGGGCTGCGCAAGGCCGAGTGGGTGCCGGTCGGCAACGCGATGTTCTCCGTCGGGAAACTGGTCCTGCTGGCCGCCTTCGCGACCGGGCTCCCCGTGCTGGGGATCTTCGTGTCCTGGGCCGTGGCCATCGCGTTCTCCACACTGCCGCTCGGCTGGCTGATCTTCCGCCGGCTCATTCCGCGCCAGGCCGCCGAGGACCGGGACGTGCAGCCGCCCGGTCTGCGGAGCATGGGCCGCTTCCTGGCCGGCGACTCGCTCGGCGCGCTGTTCAGCCTGGCGATGATCAATCTGCTGCCCGTGATGGTCGCGGTCCGCTTCAGCGCCGCGGAGAACGGCTACTTCTACGTGGCGTACACCGTCGGCGGCACGATGGAGTTCATGGCCATCAACATGGCCTCGTCGCTCACCGCCCATGCCTCGCACGATCCGCGTCAGCTCGCCGCCGGGGTGCGCGGGGCACTGCGCCGCATGACGCTGCTGCTGGTGCCGGTGGTCCTGGTGCTGGTCGTCTTCGCGCCCCAGATCCTCATGCCGTTCAGCCCGGACTACGCCGAGCACGGCTCGGCCGTGTTGCGGCTGCTCGCCCTCGGGGCGCTGCCCCGGGTGGTTGTGGAGCTGTACATCGGGGTGCTGCGGGTGCAGGGGCGCACCGCTGTGCTCGCCGCGCTCCAGGGGGCGATGTGCGTGCTGGTGCTGGGCAGCGCGGCCGCACTGTTCACCCCGGCGGGGATCGCGGGGGCCGGGTGGGCGGTGCTGACCGGCATGACGCTGATCGCGGTCGTCTCGGTGGTCGGGCTGCGTGCGGCGCTGCGCGACAGGGCCGGCGGGCCCGTGGACCGGCCCGCCGCCGCTCCGGACTACGGCACGCGCTGGGCCCGGCTGAACGCCACCGCCGAGTACGGCACGGGCTGGGCCCGCCGCGCCGCGTACGACGGCGAGGTCGCCGAGAAGGCCGGCGAGGACACGGTCACGTTGTTCATCGGCCGTCCCGGGTACGAACGGGAGGCCCTGCAGGCGGACACGCCGGCGTTCATCGTGCGGCCGCACGGTCCGGAGGCGGGACCGGCTTGCGGGGACGGAGCCGGGAGATCGAAGCGCACCGGACCGGCGGAGGCGGGCGGCCGAGACACCGGTGCCGGGCCGGCCGACCGGAAGGCGGAGCGCGAGGACCCGCACGAGCGGGACGACGGCGACGACCCTGCGACGGGGACTCCGGAACCAGAACCGGCGGACGATCCACACGACCGTGATACGCCCGGTGACCGTGACGAGCCGCGTGACCGGGTGGGCCCCGGTGACCGTGACGAGTCCCGTGACCGGGTGGGCCCCGGTGACCGTGACGAGCCGCGTGACCGGGTGGGCCCCGGTGACCGTGACGAGTCCCGTGACCGGGATGATGCGGGTGACCGTGATGAGCCCGGTCACCGTGACGCGTCCCGCGACCCGGACGACCCCCACGGCCGTGATGAGCCGCACGAGTGGGTCGACGTCCGCCGCCGCCGGGACGAGCCTCGCGACAACGGATATGACAACCGGCTGAGCGGCATCCTCTGGGCGCTGGTCGGGCTCTCCACCCTCGTCTTCTGGGTGTCCCTGCGGGAACTGCCCTGGTTCGGCGGAACCCACGGCGACGAGCTCACCGGGCGTCGGTTGCTGGAAGGGCTGCCGCTCACGGCACTCGCGGCCGGCGGAACGCTGATCCTGGTCTTCGTCGCCTCGGTGACGTGGTGCACGCGCCCCGAGCCCTGGCTCTCCGGCACGGCGCTGGGGTCGGCCCTGGCCGCCCTGCATGCCGCGCCGGTCGCCCTCGGCCGGGAACCGCAGATGGTGGGCGGGGCCTTGTACTCGCAGACGGCCGGTTTCCTCGCGGAGACGCTGGGCCTCGACGGGCCCGGTCCGCTGCTGCGCTGGGCGCCACTCGTCTGCCAGTTGCTGTGCCTCGTACCCCTGTCGCCGCTGCTCGCGACCGCGGGCGGACGACTGTCGTGGCCTGGGCGCTGGGGGGTCCTCTACCTCGTCGCGGTGGGCGGCTGGGTGTGGCGGGACGCCCTCGCGCCGGTCACGCCGCTGCTGCTCGCCCTGCTCGTCGTCCTCCACCTGGTCGTCGTACTCCTGCCGCTCCTCCCGCTCCGCCGTGTCCCGCCGGCGCCGGCGCCGCTCCGCCGCAGACGACCGAACGGCCGATCCAAGGACTGATCACTCTTCAGAGCCGAACTGCCAGGGGGGAACCACCGTGCGTCCGCCAACCACTCCACGAGAGAGATCCGCGCCAGAACCGGCGTCGCAGAACACATCGGCGCCGGACACCCCCGAGGATGCCGCGGCGGAACACCCGTCCGCGTCGCAGGCGCCGTCCTCGTCGGAGTCGTCCAGTCCCGCCCACGAGCCCGTGACGGATCTTTCCGATCTCCCGCCCGTGTGGTCGGGCCGGCGTGGCCCCGCCACGGCCTGGCCCGCCGTACCGCTGCTCGCCGCACTCGCCCTGTGGGTGTACGCGGTACGGCACACCGATGTGTCACGGCTGGACGACTTCGGTCTCGTGACAGCGCTCCATCCGGGCTTCTGGGCGGGCCTGGTCGTGCTCACCGCCGGTTTCTGGTTCACGGTCCGCGATCCGCGACGGCCGGGCGGCTGGGCGGCTGCGTATGTGTGCGGGCTGCTGGTGATGGAGCGGGCCACCCAGGCCGTGGTCTACCCGACCCCGCTGTACGCCTGGGCGTGGAAGCACGACGGTGTCGTCGACCACTTGCTGACGGCCGGCGGACTGCAGACCGCCGACCAGGTCGGCGACATGGCCGTGTACGACCAGTGGCCCGGCTTCTTCGCCGCCCAGGCGGCGCTGGTGCGGCTGCTGGGCGTCGAGTCGACAGCCATGTACATGGCCTGGTGGCCACTGGTGTCCAGTCTGATGCTGCTGCTCCCGCTGCTGCTGATCTACCGCACCTTCACCGAGGACCGGCGGCTGATCTGGACCGGCGTCTGGCTTTTCTGTGTCGCCAACTGGGTGGGCCAGGACTACTTCTCCCCCCAGTCCGTGGCCTTCGCGCTGCACCTCGGTGTGCTGGCCGTCGTCCTGCGCCGGTACGGCCGGTCCGGCGGGGCGCGCGGGAGGCAGAGGCAGGCGGTCTGGACGGTCGTGCTCAGCGTGCTGGTGGTGACGATCGTCATCTCGCACCAGCTCACGCCGGGCATGCTCGTCGTCTCGCTGCTCGCGTTGTGCCTGGTCCGCCGCTACCGCGACGGGGTCCCGCTGGTCACCGCGGTCGTGATCTTCCTGGCCTGGTGCCTGACGGCCGCGCTGCCGTTCCTGTCCGCCGCGCTGCCCGACATGATCCGTTCGGTGGGTGACGTCGGCGGCAATGTCGCCACCGGATACGGATCCACCCCCACCGGTACCGGGGCGGTGGCGACCTCCTGGGCGGCCCGGCTGCTGTCGGGCATGGTGCTGCTGCTGGCGGTGATCGGCATCCGGCGGCAGCGGGTGCTGCGGCACCGGGCGATGCCGCTGTTGCTGATCGCGGCGGCCCCGCTCCCGATGCTCGTGGCGAGCAGCTACGGCAGCGAAATGATCTTCAGGGTACTGATGTTCATGCTCCCCGGCGCCGCCTTCTTCGCCGCCGCCGCTCTGCTCCCGAGGGTGCGCACCCGCACCCTCGCCGCCGAGGCCGAAGCGGGCACCCGCACGGGACCTGGAGCCCGCACAGCCCGCACGGATGCGGCACCCCGTACAGAACCCGGAGGTCGCACCACGGCACCCGCGCCGGGCGCCTGGCGACGCGGCGTCGGCACTGGGGGACCGCTGCTCGTCCTCCTCGCCGGGACCCTGGCCTTCGTCCCGAGCTACTCGGGCAAGGACCGGATCAACTACTTCCCACCGGGGGAGGTGGCCCTGGTCCAGCAGCTCTTCGACGAGGCGCCCGAGGGCTCGATGGTCGTCGCCGCCAACCGCAACTATCCGCTCGCCTACGAGTCGTACGGGAGCATCGACCACTACTGGTTCCTCGAGGACGACCGGCGGCACGTCGACGAGATCGTGCGGAACCCGGCCGCCACCCTCGCCCGCGACATGGCCGGGGTGGACCTCCCGGGCCGGGCCTACTTCCTGCTCACCCAGGGGCAGTTCGCCAACTCCGAAATGAACGGGCAGCTCACCGAGGCCCAGCTGGACCGGATCAGGGAGTCCGTCGCAGAGTCGCCGCGGTTCCGGCCGGTCGCGGAGAACGGAGCGGGTGTGGTCTACGAACTGCGGCGCGAAGGGACGCCAGACACAGCAGACACAGCAGACACAGCAGATACAGCAGACATAGCAGACACGGAAGTCGCAGCAGACGCAGCAGACGCAGAAGGAGGAACGGAGCGATGACACCTCACGACCTCGTGCTGCGGATGCTCCCGCCGTTCGCCGGCTGGCTGGCCCTCGCCGCGCTCGCCCTGCCCGGCGGATCGCCCCTGCGCGGGGCGGCGGTCGCCGTGTTCCTCGCGGCCGGCCCCGGTGCGGCACTGGTCGGCGTGTGCGGGCCGGCGTTGCGCGCCGGGCCGGCACGGGGCCCCGCCGAGTCACTGGAGCCCGGCTTCGCCCGCCGCTCCGATCTGCTGGAACGGCTGATGCTGATCGTCCTCCTCAGCGTCGGCGCGGTGATGATCGTCGCGACGGTGCTGATCGCCACCCACGCCTTCAGCGCGCAGCGGGTGCTGCTCGCGTCCGTACTCCTGACCACGCTCGCCGCGTTCTGTCCGCGACTGCGCGCCTCACCGCCGGCACCGGGGACCGCGAAGACACGGAAGGGTTCCGCTCTGTGACGTTCATCCATCCCTTTCGCCGCGACAGCGGCCCGCGCACCGCCGACGGCCGGCGTCACGGGCCCCGGACGGCGCGCGAACCGACGCCGGGCCGGCAGCCGGTGTCGCGGCGCCGCAGACTGCTGCTCACCTCGGCCACGGTCGTCAGCGCGGTCCTCGTCGCCTCCGGGCCGTCCGGTTCCGGACCGGAACCCTCCGCGGGGGGAGGAGAATGCAGGCCCACCGAGCTGCTCGTACCGCCCTGCGGCGCGTGGTTCGGTGCCTTCGTGCCGCACGAGCGGGACAACCTGGAGGACAGGGTGAAGGCCTACGAGAAACGCGTGGGCCGCGCACTCGACATCGTGTACACGTACCACGACATGTCGCTGCCCGAAGGCAGTCGCAGGGAGGGGCAGTTGCTCAGCCCGGAGGAACAGCGCGTGGGCGAGGACCGCCTGCTGCTGCTGTCCTGGGAGAGCAAGTGGTGGGGCGGGACGAAGGCGCGGCAGCCGACGTGGAAGGAGATCGCGGCCGGTGAGCTGGACGAGACCGTGATCGACGTCCAGGCCCGACGGATCAAGGAGTACGGCGAGCGCACCGGCAAGAAGGTGTTCCTCTCCTTCGACCTGGAGATGGACACCCGGACACCGGAGAACGGCACACCGGCCGAGTACGTGAAGGCCTACCGGCACATCCACGACCGGTTCGGGAGACTCGGCGTCGACAACGTGGTGTGGACCTGGGTCATCACCGGCTACCTGAACCACGCCGACCTGTTCGAGCGGATGTACCCGGGGGACGGGTACGTCGACTGGATCGGCTACAACCAGTACAACTACTACCGCTGTCACACAACGGACTGGCTCACCTTCGCCCAGACCCAGACGGCTACTCACGCGTGGATACGTGACAACATCTCCGACGACAAGCCGCTGATGCTGTCCGAGTTCGGTACGGCGGTCGACTCGGCCCGCCCCGAGCGGCAGGCCGAGTGGTACGCGCAGGTGCCGCGGGTGCTGAAGAATTTGAAGGGGGTCAAGGCCGCCCTCCAGTGGAACCACCGGGACCCCGGACCCCACTGCAACCTCGCCCTGGCCAACGACGCGGCGTGGGAGAGCCTGCGCGAGGCGGTGGCGGACCCGTATCTGAACCAGCCGCCGATGTGATCCGCCCGGCCGCCCAGCCACCGCCGAGCCACCGCCGAGCCACCGTCCAACCACCGTCCAACCACTGCCCAACCACTGCCCAGCCACCGCTCAGCCGGCGAACTCCGGCCCGCGGAGCATCGCCCGGCCACGCCGGTACCAGCGCCAGGCGAGGGTCTTCGGGCCGTCCCGGTACGGGGCGATCCGCGCTCCGGCGCCCGCCAGCCACGCCTCGACATCGGTGACGGTGTGGCCGCGGCGGACGATCAGGCGGGCAATGCGGTAGCGCTCGTCCCGGTCCGAGCTGAGCGCGTGCCGCACGGCGGTCGCCGTCTCGTAGCCGGCCCGGGCGGCCGCCGCGCGCACCCTCGGGCTGTTGTAGCCGTGCGGGTAGGCGAGATGGGGGACGGCGTGGCCGAGGGTGTCCTCCAGCGCCGCCTTGGAGTCCAGCAGTTCGGCGCGCAGCTGCCGCGCGGTCAGCGTGTCGAGCTGGGCATGGGTGACCGTGTGGCTGCCGATCTCCATGCCGGCCTCTTCCAGCCGCTTCGCCTCGTCCAGGGTCATCATGGGGGCGGGCGGCAGCAGACTGCGGCCGCCCGGGGCGATGGCGCCGGTGGTGAGATATGCGGTGGCGGGCAGCCCGCGCCCGGCCAGCACCTCGGCGGTCGGGCCCGGCAGGTCGGCGAAGCCGTCGTCGAAGGTGAGCAGCACCGGCCGGGGCGGCAGCGGCGCCCGCCCGGAGAGACGACCGGCGAACGTGCTGATGGTGACGGGTGTGCGGCCACTGTCCACGACGGCGTCGAGATGGGCCGCGAACTCCTTCGGTGTGACGGTGAACTCGGCGATCCACTCCGGTGGATCGTCCATCACGGCGTGATAGAGGAACACGGGGACCGCCGGAGCCGCCGTCATCCGCGCCTGGTTCATCGCGTTCCCCTTCCTGCACCGCCGGCCGACGCCCGCCGGGCCCGCAGATAGCCGAGTGGTCCCAGGACCATTCCCTTGCGCTGCAGCCGCGACAGCCGGCGTGGCCATGGATGGGTCCGGCTGTCGTGGGCGCCCGGCGCCCCGACGTCACCGCCGGTGTCGCGTACGGCGGTCAGCGTCCGGGCGTGCGCGAGACCGCGGGGCAGCCGGGCGAGGAACGCGGGCAGCAGCGCGGGGCGGTTGACCAGGATCGCGGTGAGACAGGCGGTGAGGCCGGCGCCGTACCCGTACGCCTGGGTCTCCAGATCCGCCCAGGTCTCCCGGTGGTGGTGCCACACCAGCGCGTACGGTGTGTAGTGCAGCCGGTACCCCTGGGCGAGGACGCGCACGAAGCCGTACAGGTCGTCGCCGCCCCGGGCGGGTGTCCCGGCACCGGTGGCCGGGTCGAAGCCGCCGACGGCACGCAGCACTTCCGCACGGAAGGCCATGTTCGCGCCGGAGCCGAAGCGGCCGGCGGCGAAGGGGAACAGCGGCTCGTCGCGGGGCGGGTCATGGGGGTCGTACGTCGTCGGCGTGAAGCCCTTCGCGAAGCCGCCGTGGCTCTCCAGCAGGACCTGCGCCGGGGTGCGCAGCCGCGCGGGAAGGATCAGACCGGTGGCGCAGCCGAGCCGCGGGTCGGCCGTGAACGGTGCGGTCAGTTCGCCGAGCCAGCGGGGATCGGCGACCACGTCGTCGTCGGTGAACGCGATCACCTCGCCCCGGGCCGCCGCCAGCCCCGTGTTGTGCGCGACGGCGAGTCCGGGGACCGGCTCACACACGTACCGCACCCGCTCGCCGTACGTGCGCTCCACCAGCTCCCGCGTCTCGCCGGTCACGGGCGCGTTGTCGACGACGACCACCTCGAACCGCGGATGCTCCTGTGCGAGCAGCGAGTCGAGCGCCTGGGCGAGCTGCCCGGCCCGCTCCCGGGTGGCCACGACGACCGAGACGTACGGCGGCTCGTCGGCGTCCCCCGTGGCGTCGGAGGCCCGTGCCCGCCCCGCCACGGCAATCCGTTGGCCGACCCCCGTGACCGGACTCCGCCCGTTGTCACCGGCCGCCCGCGTCGCGGCGGACGGCGGCCCGGAGACCGCTCCCGCGGTCGTTTCCCGCGCCGCTCCCGCGGGGCTCTCCCGCGCCGCTCCCGCGGGGCCCTCCCCTGCCGCTCCTTCGAACCCCGCCCGCAACGCCCCGCCGAACCTCTCCCGTGCCGCCTCCGTCAGTGCCGCCCGTGGGTCTGCCCCCTCCGGTACCCGCGCCAGCAGCGTGCCCACCGGGCGCCCGGCCCATCTGACCAGCAGGAACACCTCGCCATGGGTCACCGGCGGGCCCCCGGGGCCGGGTCTGAGCCCCGCCTCGTCGTCGCCCGGTCCCAGGTCCATCTCGGCGACCTGCACCGCACCGACGGCCAGGAACCGCCGTATTTCCTCCTGCGTACGCGCTCGTGTCCTGCCGGACATACGTCCTCCCTCCCCCTCCTCACGAGCGGCGCAGCCGGGCCGCACCCCTCAGGGTCCGGGACGCCAGCGACGCCAGGCGTGGACGGGCGCGGACGAAGCCGTGCGCACGGCGCGTCGGCTCGCGGCACAGCCAGTGCAGGGCGGCGCCCAGTCCCGGACGGGTCGCCGCCCCCTCGTGGACGACGAGTTCACCGGTCTTCAGCGAGTCCTTGTACTCGGCCGGCCCGCGCCCCATGTCGAGCAGGCCGATGCCCGCGTCCGCCGCCGCCTCGGCCATCCGCAGATGCAGCACGAGTCCGGGCGAGTACTTCGCGAACTCGGGCTCGTAGGCCGGGAACCAACAGGCCAGCACGGAGGCCGAGCGCAGGCCGAAGTGCGCGGCGACGGGCCGGTCACCGGCGTACAGGACCGACAGCGTGCCCGTGCACTGAGGGGCCCGGGTCTCGGCGAGCCGGCCCACGAGCCGGGCGATCCACTCCTGCGCGAACCGGTCGCGGCGCCCGGTCCTGCGGTACTGCGCCGACTTCCACTCCATGAGCGCCCGCAGCGCGGCCGGGTCGCGTTCGTCGAAGACGAACCGTACGGGTCCCGCCTGGCGGCCCAGCCTGCGTTCCTTGGCCAGGGTGGTCTTCAGGAACTTCGGCGACTGGGTGCGCAGCACGGATTCGTACGTCTCGTAGCCCTTCTCCATGTCGATGACGTAGGTGGCGTGCTCCTCGGCCGCGTACGGCACGAACAGCTCCTGGCCGGCCTCCAGGTTGTCGAAGGCGAAGCTCGACACCGAGCAGGCGCGCAGCAGTTCGGCGGTCTCCAGGACCACTCCGGGAGCCAGCACCGCGCCCTGGCAGTCGGACACCCCGAGACCGATCGCCCGGCCCCGGCCCAACGAGCCCCGCTCGTAGGGCAGAAAGCCCGTCGGGTCCGCTCCCTCGTACAGCACCGCGATCCGGGCCTGTGGCCGCACCCGGCCGACGGCGGTGGTGAACTCCGGTTCCATGAAAGGGCTGCGTGCCGCGTCGGTGGCGGCGCGCAGTTCCCGCCAGCGTTCCCGCTCCCCCTCGCCGAGCTCTTCCGGCCTCAGCACGCGCATGCGTCCACTGCTCACCGGACCCCCCGATCAAGTCCCCCCTGGACTCTTGGAAGGTACCGTCCGATCCCGGGCGGACGGTAGACAGCGGACCATGTTCTTGCCAAACGGTGAAAGGGTCCCGAATCGGTCCCTATCCGGTGATGACGGAAGGGGAACCGCATCGAAGCGAGCGGAAACGGGCACCGTGAATCGGACGGTCGTGTTGTCCGTATTCTCTGATCATGGCCGCACCCACCGATTGTTCACTCATCGCCACCGACCTGGACGGGACGCTGCTGCGCGGCGACGACACCCTGTCCGACCGGTCCCTCGCCGCGCTGGCGCGGGTGGCGCAGACCGGTGCCCAGCACCTCGTGGTGACGGGGCGCCCGGCCCCCAGAGTGCGGCCGCTGCTCGACGACCTCGGCTGCACGGGGCTCGCGGTGTGCGGACAGGGCGCGCAGGTGTACGACGCCGGCGCGCGCCGGCTGCTGTGGTCCGTGACGCTGGACCGGGAACTGGCGGAGACCGCGCTCGGCAAGATCGAGGCCGAGGTGGGGGAGGTGTACGCCGCGGTCGACCAGGACGGGGCCGACGGACTGACCCTGATCGAACCGGGCTATCTGATGCCGCACCCCACGCTGCCCGCCGTACAGGTCGAGCGGCGGAGCGATCTGTGGGAACGGCCGATCAGCAAGGTGCTGCTGCGCCACCCGCGGCTGTCCGACGACGCGCTGGCGGCGGCGGCGCGGGCGGTGGTCGGTTCGCTGGCGACGGTCACCATGTCGGGTCCGGGGACCGTGGAGCTCCAGCCGTGCGGGGTGACCAAGGCGACCGGGCTGGCGCTGGCCGCCGAGCACCTGGGTCTGAGCCCGGAGCGGACGGTCGCCTTCGGTGACATGCCCAACGACATCCCCATGTTCGACTGGGCGGCGCACGGCGTCGCCATGGCCAACGCGCATCCCGAGCTGAAAGCGGTGGCCGACGAGGTCACCACGTCGAACGAGGACGACGGCGTGGCCGTCGTCCTCGAGCGACTGTTCGCCGACGCGGCCGTGCTCGGCCGTCAGCGGTCGGCTCAGTACGCGCCGAAGACGTTGTCGATGGAGCCGTAGCGGTCGGCGGCGTAGTTGCAGGCCGCCGTGATGTTCGCGACCGGGTCGTACGGGTCGAAGACGGTGCCGGGCACGTGGTAGGCGGCGAAGGTCGGGTCGATGACCTGCAGCAGACCCTTCGACGGAGTGCCGGCGGCGGCGTTGGAGTCCCACAGGTTGATGGCGTAGGGGTTGCCGGAGGACTCGCGCATGATGTTGCGGTGGATGCTCTCGTAGGAGCCCGGAATGCCGTGCTGGGCCATCACGGACAGCGACTCGAGGATCCAGCCGTCGAGGTTGTTCGGGTACGTGGTCACCGCGGTGGCGGCGGTGGACGTCGTGGTGGCCGCCGAGGCGCTGGTGGCGCCGAACAGCGGAAGCGCGACCACGGCGACGCCGGCGACGGCGAGGGAGCGGACGAGGCGGCGGCGGCCGAAGCGGGACTGACCGGTGGCGGACATGTCTGGGGTCTTTCCTCTCCTACGCCTGCGAGGTGAGCTGTCGGGTTCGGGCGGGAGAGTGCCCGGCCGTGCCTCTGCGGGCATGGCTTCACCCCCAGCCGTTCCGGTGCGATGCCCGGCCCGGCGACTTACCTGGGTCCCCCGCTCCTGCCGTGCGTGAGTTCGTGGGTGGGTGTGATGCGGGCGGTGGCAGGATTCGGCGTCCGCCCGGCAGGCCCGGAACGTATGCGAGAGCGCATGTCGGGAACAAGTGAAGGCGTCACACAAGGAGGCCTTTGATCATGGAATGGGGGATTTGGCATGCTTGATCCTTTGTGTGTGCTGACGGTCAACTCCCCTCCGGGGGAAGGGGGAACGCGGTTGTGAGGGAATGGCGGGGACGCCGGGGGATGCGTGACTCACTTCACTGGCCGGACGTCGGTGGAGCATTTGCCGCCAAGGGGAATTTGCTTGCCGAGTGCGGCAAATCGGATAGTGGGCCGGGCGGGATGATCCGGTCGCCATCGCGTCCCGGAAAGTAGGGGAATGTCCGTTGCTGTCACCTGATCAGAAGCACCCCGCTCCTGATCCCGTACCGCCCTGGCCGTAACCCCGGGTGCTGGTGGTGATCGAAACGTGACCGGATACGCTGACTTGAGTGAGGGCAGCGACCTATCGACATTCCGTGTAATCGCCCATGGACACCAGCAGACAGGAGACCCCTCGTGACCGTCGTCGGGCCGTTCGGGCTGAGCGTGCGGGACCAGGCTCTGGAAGCCGATGTCCAGGCCGGAATGACGGCTGTCGAGGAAGGGCTGATCGAGGCCACCAAGAGTGAGGTGCCCTTCATCACGGGTGCCGCCCGGCACCTGGTGCGGGCCGGCGGCAAGAGGTTCCGTCCGCTGCTCGTGATGCTCGCCGCCCAGTTCGGTGACCCCTACGCGCCGGGTGTGGTGCCGTCCGCCGTGGTCGTGGAGCTCACCCACCTGGCCACGCTGTACCACGACGACGTGATGGACGAGGCCGAGGTGCGGCGCGGCGTGGACAGCGCGAACACGCGCTGGGGCAACTCCGTCGCGGTCCTCACCGGTGACTTCCTCTTCGCGCGGGCCTCGCACATCCTGGCCGACCTCGGCCCGGAGGCGGTGCGGGTGCAGGCCGAGGCGTTCGAGCGGCTGGTCACCGGGCAGATCCTGGAGACCGCGGGGCCGCAGGACGGCCGTGACCCGGTCGACCACTACCTGGACGTGCTCGGCGGCAAGACCGGTTCGCTGGTCGCCGTCTCCTGCCGCTTCGGCGCGATGATGTCCGGCGCCGACGAGACGGTGGTGGACGTGCTCACCCAGTACGGCGAGCGGCTCGGCGTCGCCTTCCAGCTCGCCGACGACGTCCTGGACATCGCCTCCGACAGCCACGAGTCCGGCAAGACCCCCGGCACGGACCTGCGTGAGGGTATTCCGACGCTGCCCGTGCTGCGCCTGCGCGAACGGGCGGCCCGGATGGGGCTGGCCGAGGACGTCGCCCTGTGCGAGCTGCTCGACTCCGACCTCACCGACGACGCCCGGCACGCCGAGGCGCTGCGTCTGCTGCGGGCCCACCCCGCGCTGGAGCAGGCCCGCCGGGACACCGTGCGGTACGCCGAGGAGGCGCGCGCGGTGCTGGCCCCGCTGCCGGAGTGCGACGCCAAGGCGGCCCTCGTGCAGCTGTGCGACGCGGTGGTGCACCGCGCGGGCTGAGCCGGCCGGCGGCCCGCACGCACCCCACGGATCCCTGCCGGTCGGCCACGACCCGCACGCACCCCACGGATCCCTGCCGGTCGGCCACGGCCCGCACGCACCCTCACGACCCCTGCCGGCGGCCGACGGTCGGCGGCCTGCACTCCCCGCGACCCCTACTGGTCGGGGGAGGAGAGCGCCCTCCGTGTCATACCCCAGCAGTACACGGAGTTGCGCCCGCGGTCTGACGTATCGGCCCGCCGGATTTGGTCAGATGGACAACGACGGACAACACCACCTCTCACCGGTTCGGGTGAGAATGGCGGCTCAGGGTGAGACTGGTGCGAGAACACGAGACGGAAGCCGCCGCCGACCACGGAGGGCACACATGGCACCGTACGAATCCGACGAGATGACCACCGCGGGGGAGGTCGACGAGCCGCGCTCCGGGCGGCGCAGGGCCGCGCGGTACGTCGTCCCGGTCACGGTGATGGGAGTGGCGGTCGCGACCATCGGGCTCGTCCCCGCGCTCGCCGACTCCGGCGACCCCGACCTGCCGAAGATCACTGCCGCACAACTGATCGAGAAGATCGCGACGTCGGACGTCGAGCAGCTGTCCGGCACCGTGAAGATCACCACGGACCTCGGACTGCCGAACCTCGGCGGTCTGGAGAGCGGCCTCACGTCCGGCGCGATGGGCCGGGGCGGGGACGACGGCTCCTCGGCCGATCCGTCCGCCAAGCTCACCGAACTGGCGTCCGGCACGCACACGCTGCGGATCGCGGCCGACGGCCCGGACCGGCAGAAGGTGTCGATCCTGGAGAACGCCGCCGAGTACAGCCTGATCCACAACGGCAAGGACGTCTGGGGCTACGACAGCGAGTCCAACGAGGTCTACCACGGCACGGTCGACCGGTCCGGCGAGGACCGGGAGCGGCAGCCCCCGGCCACCCCGAAGGACTTCGCCGAGGAGGCGCTGAAGTCGGTCGACGACACCACGTCCGTGACCGTCGACGGCACCGCCCAGGTGGCCGGCCGGGACGCGTACAAGCTGGTCGTCAAGCCCAAGCAGTCAGGCTCCACGGTCGGCGCGATCAGTATCGCCGTCGACCACAGGACGGGCATGCCGCTGAAGTTCACGCTCACCCCGTCCAGCGGCGGCTCGGCCGTCGTGGACGTCGGCTTCACCAAGGTGAGCTTCGACCGGCCGGACGCGTCGACCTTCGAGTTCACCCCGCCCAAGGGTGCCGAGGTGACCGAGGACGGTGAGCTGGAGCACGGCCGGGAGCACTCCGCCAAGCCGGAGAGGGCCCCCGAGCCGGAGGAGGACCTGGCCAAGGGCCTCGACGGGCTGAAGATGCTCGGCGAGGGCTGGAACTCCGTCGCGACCTTCGACACCGGCGCCGACGGCGGCCTGCCCACCGGTGAGGCCGGAGGTGACCTCGGCGGCTTCCTCGGCTCGCTCGGCGACCCTGTCAAGGGCAAGTTCGGCACCGGCACGGTGTTCAGCACCCGCTTGGTCAACGCCCTGATGACCGAGGACGGCAAGGTCTACGTGGGCACCGTCACCAAGGACACGCTCGTGAAGGCGGCCGACGCGGGGAAGTAAGGACCTGAACCTTACGACGTGACAGGGAACGAGGGAGCCGATGGGCGAGGCGTCCGCCAGAGAGCCGGACGGCGCGCACGCGGGTGAGGGAGTCATCACCACCCGCGCGCTCACCAAGCGTTACCGCGGCGGGCAGCTCGCCGTGGACGGTCTGCACCTGACCGTCCCGGAGGGCAGCGTCTTCGGCTTCCTCGGCCCCAACGGCTCGGGCAAGACCACCACCATCCGCATGCTGATGGGCCTGATCGAGCCGACCTCCGGCACGGCGCACGTCCTGGGGCGGCACATGCCGCGCTCCGCGCGCGCCGTGCTGCCCCACGTCGGCGCCCTCATCGAGGGCCCGGCCCTCTACGGCTTCCTCTCCGGGCGCGACAACCTGCTCCGCTACGACGCCGCCGATCCCACCGCCGACCCGCACACCCGGCGCACCCGGGTCGCCGCCGCGCTGGACCGGGTGGGCCTCACGGCGGCCGCGTCCAAGAAGGCGAAGGCGTACTCGCTCGGCATGAAGCAGCGCCTCGGCCTCGCGGCCGCCCTGCTCCAGCCGCGCCGGCTGCTCGTCCTGGACGAGCCGACCAACGGCCTCGACCCGCAGGGCATGCGGGAGATCCGCACGCTCGTCCGCGAGTTGGCCTCGGACGGCACCACCGTTTTCCTCTCCTCCCACCTCCTCGACGAGATCGAGCAGGTGTGCACGCATGCCGCCGTGATGGCCCGGGGCCGGCTGATCACCCAGGGCCCGGTCACCGACCTGGCCGCGGGGGCTCGTGGCCGGCTGGTGGTGACCACGCCGGACCCGGCGGACGCGGCCCGGGTACTGAAGGAGCAGGGCGTCGCCGATGTCGTCGTGACCGAGGACCGGGTGACCGGCGAGGCGCCCGAGCGTGACCTCGCCGAGGTCAACGCCGCGCTGGTGACGGCCGGCGTCCGGGTCCGCGGCTTCGGGGTCGAACGGGCCTCTTTGGAGGACGCGTTCGTGGCACTGACCGGGGAGGGTTTCGATGTCGCGGGCTGAAGCGCTGCGGAGGGCGAGCCCGCTGTGGACCCTCGGACTGTTCCGCAGCGAGATGCTCACCACCTTCCGGCGCTGGCGCACCCTCGCTCTGCTCGGGGTGCTGGCGGCGGTACCGGTCCTGGTCGGCATCGCCGTGCGCATCGAGACCGGCGACGGCTCGTCGGCCGGTGGCGGGGGTGGCGGAGGGCCGGCGTTCATCTCACAGATCACCAACAACGGCCTGTTCCTCGTCTTCACCGCGCTCGCCGCCACCCTGCCGTTCTTCCTGCCCATGGCGATCGGGGTCGTCGCGGGCGACGCCATCGCCGGCGAGGCGAACTCCGGCACCCTGCGCTACCTCCTGGTCGCCCCTGCCGGACGCGGCCGCCTGCTGCTCACCAAGTACGCGACGGTCATGGCCTTCTGCCTGGTCGCCACACTCGTGGTCGCCGTCTCGGCGCTGATCACCGGCGCGCTGCTGTTCCCGCTGGGCGACCTCACGACCATCTCCGGCACCCGGATCAGCTTCTCCGAGGGCCTGGCCAGAGCCCTGTTGATCGCCCTGGTCGTCGCCGCGTCACTGATCGGGGTGGCGGCGCTCGGCCTGTTCGTCTCCACGCTGACCAACAGCGGCATCGCGGCGATGGCGACCACGGTCGGGCTGCTGATCACGGTCCAGATCCTCGACCAGATCCCCCAGCTGCACGCCCTGCACCCCTACCTCTTCTCCCACTACTGGCTGTCCTTCGCCGACCTGATGCGCGAACCGGTCCACTGGGACGACCTGACGAAGAACCTGGGCCTTCAGGCCCTCTACGCGGCCGTGTTCGGCTCTGCGGCGTGGGCGCGGTTCACGGCGAAGGACATCACCGCGTAGGACAGGGGTCGGCACGGGCGGCCTCGCCCGGAACCTCGCTGCCGGTACGGGCGGCGAGTTCCGGGGCGGCAGGTCGCCGACGGCTCACCTGTGAACGAAGACGGTGTGCTGCTCGGTCCGGTCGCCCCACAGCCGGGCTGGTGACTCGCGGGGGTCAGCCGGCCTCGTAGGGGAAGCGGGCGAACGGCGCCTCCTGCGCGAAGAACGTCTTGGCCCGGGTCAGCGCCTCCGTGTCCTTCAGCACGTCACCAGGCTTGCTGCCGTTGCCGAGCAGCACCCCGCCGAACCGCATCCCCATGTACGCGGCCGAGTTGTTCAGCGTGCCGACCAGCGGACCGGCGACCTCCGGCTCCTCGTGGGCGAGCGCGGTGACGCCCCACAGGGTGCGCCCCGCCATCCTCGCCTTGAAGTCCAGCCCCGGGGTACGCAGCCAGCCCGACCAGTGGTCCAGGTAGCGCTTGGTCTGCGCGGACACCGAGTACCAGTAGAGCGGCGAGGCGATCACCAGGTCCGTCGCCGCGAGGGTGGCGTCCAGCAACAGCGCCGCATTGCCCTCGGTGGGGCGGACGTGGTCGCTGTCGTGGCGGAGGTCCTCGAAGTCGGGGACGGGGTGGGCGGTGAGGTCGATCCACTGCCGCTCCACATCGGGAGGCAGTTGCTCGGCGGCCCGGCGGGCCAGCAGTTCGGTGTTGCCGTCGGGGCGGGCGCTGCCCTGGACGAAGAGGAAGCGGCGAGTCATGGTCATCCCCAAGGTAATCGGCGTGCGC
Source organism: Streptomyces sp. NPDC031365 (assembly GCF_055569765.1). NCBI lineage: Bacteria > Bacillati > Actinomycetota > Actinomycetes > Kitasatosporales > Streptomycetaceae > Streptomyces > Streptomyces sp. NPDC031365. Next base: position 80,092 of record NZ_JBVIIM010000021.1, read on the forward strand.
CATTTACAGGCCTTCGCATTATATGTACACGCAAGTAAATTGCCCAGGGGTGCTCAGGTGACGGCACCGCGCTTCTCCGCCTCCCGCGCGACGGCGAGCAGCAGCCCCTCCCGCCCCGGTGGCGCCACCAACTGGAGCCCCACCGGGCAGCCGTCGGCGCCGAACCCGGCCGGGAGGCTCAGCGCGGGGTGCCCGCTGACGTTGAACGCCCAGGTGAGCGCGGTGGAGTAGACGTCACCTGGGCCCTCGTGGCCGTGCGGTGCGGTGGGCACCGTGGGGGTGAGCAGCAGATCGGTGCCGGAGAAGAGGGCGTCCAGGCGCCGGTCGTTCTCGGCGCGGATGCGGTGGGCACCGGCCCGGTCGGCGCCGGGTGTGCGCAGGGCCAGCCATGCCGGGGCGGGGTCGAGGAGCAACGGCGGCGGCACGGGGGGACGTACCAGCCGTACGATCCCTGCGGCGGCGAGCCCGCCCGCCGCCGCGTGGGCCAGGGCGACCGGCTCGGGGTCGGGGCGGGCGAAGCCGAGGTCGGGGGACCAGACGGCGGAGACGGGAAAGCCCGCGGGCGCCCCGGCCGCGACGGCCGGCCGCATCAGCCGCCACCAGACCGCCGCGTCCGCGGCCGTGCGGGTCAGGACCCCGGGCGCCGCGAGCCCCGTACGGTCCGGCGAGGGCAGTCGGCCGCCCGTGACCTTCAGCCCGACCACCCCGCACCACGCCGCCGGGATCCGCACCGAGCCCGCGCCGTCACTGCCCGTCGCCAGCGGCACCAGCCCGGCCGCCACCGCCACCGCGGACCCGGCCGACGAGCCGCCCGGTGTGCGGTCCGCCCGCCACGGGTTGACGGTACGGCCGTGCTTCCCGAGCCCCCAGGTCTGCCAGCCCGTCCCCGGGCCGGGTACGGAGGTGGCACCCACGGCGACACAGCCGGCCGCGAGCAGCGGCCCCGCCGTACGCAGTCCGTGCCGCCCCTTGACCCCGATCGGCACCCCGGCCAGCGGCAGCCGCTCTCCGGCGGCGACGCGCGCGTCCACCTCGTCCGCCCGCCGCAGCGCCTCCTCGCCCCACACCTCGAGGAAGGCGCACAGCACCGGATCGGCTCGCTCGATCCGCTCCAGCGCCTCCGCGACCACATCCACGGCCCGAAGCGTGCGCGCGCATACGGCGGAGGCGATCTCCGCCACGCCGCCCCCGCTCAGCGCATCGCACCCGTCAGTCGGGCCAGCGACTCCGTCTCCCGGGGCGGCCGGCCGCTCAGGTCACCCAGGCGCCACTCGTGCACCCACGGCACCCGGTACACGTCGATCACCGACTCGACGAGCCGGATCCGGTGGGCCAGGGGACGCGGCAGCCGTCCCGGCGCGTCCGCCACCAGGACGACGGCATCCAGGTCGAGCTCCTGGGGTGCCTCCCCACGCCGGAACGCCTCCACGGCCGGAGCCACGCAATCCAGGCCGGCGGCATGGGTCCGGGCGACGAGCAGCACCGACGGCGGACCGTCGGGCGCGGGCCAGGCCCGTCCGCTGTCATGACCGCCGTAGACGGCGGCGAGCGTGGAGACACCGGCGCCGCCGTGCAGGCCGACCCAGGAGAAGCGCCGGGCCGTCGCGTGCGCGTGGGCGGGCTCCGGCGGGGCCGCCACCTCCGCGTCCGGTGCCGCCACCGGCCCTCGGATCCAGATCTCCGGTCCCTGTCGCATGCCTGTCCGCATGCCCCCTCTCCTGCTCGCCACCTCGATCCTCATGCAGCCGGGCGGCCGGGAAACCGGAGCCGGCGGCCGTTGGGACGAGCCTGTGACAACGCGGTGACGCGAGAAGCGCGGGCGAGCGGACAGACTCGACGGTAGGTGTACGACCCGAATGAGGGAACGATGTCTCGACTCAGCCGCGAGAAGAAGCGGGAACAGCAGCAGGCCGCGCAAGCGGCGGACCCTGCGGTGGCGCCGATCGACGTCCATGTCCCCGTGGGTGCCGCGGCTGCGTCGGTCGGCGGGGTACCGGTGATCGCGGGGCCCGGCGAGGAGATCCAGCACGCGGTGCTGAACCGCCTCCACCGCATCGCCATCGCCTCCGGGCACGCCGTCCTCGCCACCGTGCGCGACGAACGCATCGGTTGCGTCGTCCCGCTCCAGGTCGAACCGGACGGCTCCAGCCATTTCACGGCACAGCCGGACCGGCTGAGCACGGCGCGGGACCACGAGCCGGCGCACGGGACGGAGCCCGTGCGGGAGCCCGGCGCGGACCGGCCCACGCACCTCCTGCGCCCCGGGCCGGAACCGCGGACGCCGGCCCCCGTACGGGAGGCCGCCCCCACCTTCAAGCTGCGCCCGGTCACCGGGGCGCCGGCTCACCGGGACGCTGTACCGACCTTCCCGCTGCGGCCCGTGCCCGAGTCGGCGGAGGTCACGCCGCCCGGCACCGTGGTTCCCCCGACGGGCGAGTTCGGCCCGCCCCCGGCCATGGACGCCAGGTCGCACCCCGCGGACCCGTTCCTCGACCCCGACCCCGACCCCGAGCCCGTGCCCGACCCCGAGCCCGTGCCCGACCCCAAGCCCACCCCGCCCCGCGGTTTCGACGCCGTGGCGGAGGCGGTGCTCGGCGACGACCCTCTCGCCGCATCCGGCGACCACCACCTCGCCGAGCCCATGGCCCGGGTCAACGAGGCCGTCCGGGCCGGCCGGATCGACACGGCCGCCCGCCTGGCCGAGGAGACCGTGGCTCAGGCGTCGGCCACTCTGGGGCCGGAGCACCCCGAGGTGCTCCGCCTGCGCGAACTCACCGCGTACATCGCCTACCTGGCCGGTGATCCCCTGCGCGCCTTCCGGCTCTCCCTCGAACTCGCCCTGATCTGCCGCCGGGCGGAGGACGCCGAGACCGCCTACGGCAACGTCCGCAGCGCCGCCACCGCATGGCGCGCGGTGCGGGACCCGCTGCTCGGCCTCGAGCTCGGGCACGAGCTGATCGCGCTGTGGACCGAGCTCGCCACCGAGGGCGGTGCCGCCGCCGACGAGATCGAGGAGCTGGAGTCCGCCCGCGCCCGCATGGGCCGCCTGACCGGACGGGCCCGCGCGCGGCAGACCTGAACGGCCCTCGTCACACCGGCGTCAGCGCAGGCAGAACTCGTTGCCTTCCGGGTCGGTCATCACCAGCCACCCCCCGGAGGCCTCCTCCACCCGCCGCAGCACACGGGCCCCGAGACCCTCCAGCCGAGCGAGCTCCTCCTCGCGGTGCCCGTCACCGGGATGGAGATCGAGGTGGAGCCGGTTCTTGACCGTCTTCACCTCCGGTACGCGCTGGAACAGCAGCCGCCGTCCGCGGCCGGTGCCGCTCTCCTCGTCGTAGGGGTCGTCGGGATGCCGTACGGCGGCCAGGTCGCGCCAGGCGTGGCGGCCGTGGGACTCGAGGGTGAGCTCGGCGGGCACGGCTCCCGCGCCGAGCAGCTTCCCGATGAGCGCGCTGTTGTCCTCGACCGCGTACCGGAGGGCGGCGGCCCAGAAGTCCGCCTGTGCGTGCGGGTCGGCCGCGTCGATGACGACCTTCCAGTGCACGGGAGTCGCCGGAGTCGGTGTCTGCGTCATGAGACCAGTTATAGGGCCTGCCACTGACACCGCCCGGGCTCGACGCCTGGCACCGGGCTCGACGCCCCACCTGACACCCGGGGCCCGGCCACCGGCGCCCCGGCCGTGGTTCTTACGGTCTGGCCTCCACCTGGTCCGGCTCCGGCGAGGCGGGCACCCTCTCGGGGCTGCGTGCACCGCCCACCGTGCCGGTCGTCGCGGAGCTCGCTGCGGCCGCCCGCGCGCCACGTGCCTGGGCCTGCGTACGGGCGGCCCGGCGGGCGGTGCGCAGCGCGTCCCAGGTGAGCAGGGTGAGCGCCAGCCACACCAGCGTGAACCCGGCCCAGCGCTCGGGAGGCATGGCCTCCTTGAAGTACAGGACACCGAGCAGGAACTGGAAGACCGGCGTCATGTACTGCAGCAGCCCCAGGGTGGACAGCGGCACACGGATGGCGGCCGCGCCGAAGCAGACCAGGGGGAGCGCGGTGACGATCCCGGACGCGACGAGCAGCATGGCGTGCCCCGTCCCCTCGGCGCCGAAGGTGGCGCCGCCCCGGGTGCTCAGCCACAGCAGGTAGCCGAGCGCGGGCAGGAACTGGATCGCGCTCTCGGCGGCCAATGACTCGACGCCGCCGAGATCGACCTTCTTCTTCACCAGCCCGTAGGTGGCGAACGAGAAGGCGAGGCAGAGGGAGATCCACGGTGGCTGGCCGTAGCCGATGGTGAGGACCACCACCGCCGCGGCCCCGACCCCGACCGCCGCCCACTGCGCGGGCCGCAGACGTTCCTTCAGCAGCAGCACGCCGATCGCGATGGTGACCAGCGGGTTGATGAAGTAGCCGAGGGAGGCCTCGACGACGTGCCCGGAGTTCACGGACCAGATGTAGACGCCCCAGTTCACGGTGATGACCGTCGCGGCGACCGTGATCAGCGCCAGCTTGCGCGGCTGCCGCAGCAGTGTGCCGAGCCAGGCCCAGCGGCGTATGACGAGCAGGGTGGCGGCCACGAAGACCAGCGACCAGACCATCCGGTGGGCCAGGATCTCCACCGCCCCGGAGGGCTTGAGCAGGGGCCAGAACAGGGGCACGAGCCCCCACATGCCGTAGGCCGCGAAGCCGTTCAGCAGTCCGAGGCGTCGCTCGCCCCCCGGTGTTCCGGTCATGCGGCACCCCTTCCCCGGTTCGCTGTGCACGCGCCCCACCGAAGGTAGCGCCGACGGCCCTCGTCTGTCATGCCCGTATCGGCATACGGTCATGACGGCTACGGGTGCCGCTTCCGTTCCGGGACATCGCGTGCAGTGACTTGTATCCGCTTTGTATGCGCACCTCCTTCAATCGCCCCAGTCACCTCGGCGACCACGGGAGGAACCATGCGCGTACAGAAGAGACAGGGCCGTCGGCTGCTCGCGGCACTGTGCGGCCTGGCCGCACTGATGGCGGCCGCACCGGCCTCGGTCGCGGCGCCCGAGAAGGCCTCGGCCGAGCTCCAGGCAACAGCGACACGCCCCGCGTTCCGCATGCCGTTCGTCTGCGGACAGACCTGGCGCGGCAGCAACTGGCAGGGCCACAGCCCCGCCCACTCCATCGACTGGAACCACTACGACGCGAACGGTACCCCGGACGACCTCGGCCGCCGCGTCCTCGCCAGCGCCGGCGGCACAGTCCTCTCCTCGTACTACGCCACCGGCACCGGCTACGGGAACACCGTCGTCGTCGGGCACGGCAACGGCTGGCGGACCCGGTACGCGCACCTGAAGTCCCGTGCCGTGAACAAGGGCGACACGGTCTCGCGCGGCCAGCGCATCGGCACGGTCGGCGCAACGTCCGCGCTCTACGACATCTCCCCGCATCTGCACTACGAGCAGATCCACAACGGCAGTGTCGTCGTCGCCGTCGTCCAGGGCGTCACGTGGTACGACTACCTCGCGCGCTACCAGACCAGCACCAACCGCTGCTGAGCCCGGAGACCGGCACCAACCGCTGCTGAGCCCGGTGCCGCACCGAACCGGGGAGTGGGTACGGCGGCCGTCTGCCGCCGTGCCCACGTGCGCGGTGCCGTCCCGCCTCCACCGGCTCAGCGCAGCGAGCGCAGCTTGGCGTCCACCAGCTCGGCCTGGTCGTGTACGTCGAGGCGCCGATAGGCCGACAGGGAGCGGTGGAAGTAGCGCCGCGCGGTCTGTTCCCGGCCCGTCGCGTGGTGCAACTCGCCCAGCAGACACGCCACCCGGGCCTCCGCACGGCGGTCGCCGAGCCGCTGCTGCACCGCCAGCGCACCCACCAGCAGCGCCGACGCCCGGCCTGCGTCGCCCTGCCGCAGGCACAGCTCCCCGATGCTCTGCTGCACGTACGCCGCGCAGTGCGTGTCGGTCAACTCGTCGAAGATCCCCAGTGCCCGCTCCAGCTCGACCCGCGCCATGTGCGGTGTGCCGCGCAGTTCGTGCAGTACGGCGATACGGCGCCGGACCTGTGCCTCGCGGTGCCGGTCGCCGATGTCGCGGGACAGGGCGAGCGCGTCGTCGAGCCACGGTGCCGCGGCGTTCGCGTCGCCCCGGTCCAGCCACACCGAGGCGATCGCGTTGTGCGCGATGGCCTCACCGTGCCGGTCGGCCGCCGCCCGGAAGGCGTGCTGCGCCGCGGTGAAGGAGGCCAGCGCCGAGTCCAGGTCGCCGGTCACCCGGTGCACGGAACCGATGCCGAGCCGGGCGACCGCCTCACCCGAGCGGTGGCCGAGGGCGGTGAAGACCTCCCGGGAGCGGGTGAACGCGGTGAGCGCGTCGGCGTACCGGTCCTGATAGAGATGGAGCTGGCCGAGGTTGCGCAACAGGGCGGCGGACCGGGTGTCGGTGGGGGCGGGCCCTGCGTGGAGGGCGAGCCGGTGGGTGCGCAGCCAGTCGTCGTAGTAGCCCCGCATGTCGAAGAAGCCGGCCAGCTCGACGGCGAGGTCGCCCGCCCGCGCGTGGTCGCCGAACCGCAGGGCGGACTCCACGGCGGTGACGAGGACCCGGCGTTCGCTCTCGAACCACTCGACCGGCCGGGTGCGTACGGCGCGGGCGATGCCGGCGGCCGGACCGGGCAGCGGCACCGTTTCCCCCAGCACCCCGAGGAAACGCGTCGGCATCGCGGCGTTCGCACAGCGGGCCAGCGCGATCAGGGCGTCCACGGTCCGCAGCCCGTGCTCGCGCCGGACGTCGGGGCCGTCCGCCTTGGTGAGTTCACGGGCGTAGATATGGAGCAGATCGTGCATGCGGTAGCGCTGAAGCCCCAGTGGGTCGGTGCCCACCACCTCGACCAGGTGCTCGTCGAGCAGTGTCTCGAGTACTCGGGCCGGCTCCTCGGCGTGGCCCATCGCGACCGTGACGAGCCAACCCGGTACCGCCTCGCCGGGCAGTCGGCCGAAGGCTCGGAAGGCAGCGGCGGCATGCTCGGGCAGATGCCGGTAGCTCAGCTCCGCACTCGCCCGAACCTCCAGCTCGCCGGCTCGCAACCGGTCCAGCCGGTCACGCTCGTCGTGCAGGAAGTCGGCCAGCGCGGCGACGGTCCAGCCCGGCCGGTTCGCCAGCCGGGCCCCGGCGATCCGCACGGCCAGCGGCAGCGACCCGCAGCCGGCGAGCACCCGGTCGGCATGCGCGTCGGCACCGCGCAGCCGCTCCTCACCGACGATCCGGCCGAGCAGCGTACGGGCCTCGTCGTGCCGCATCACGCCGAGGGGACAGTGGTACGCGGGCAGGGACGGCATGCGTCGGCGCGAGCCGACCAGGACCGCGGAGCCGCCGGTGCCTGGCAACAGCGGGCGGACCTGCTCGCTGGTCGAGGCGTCGTCCAGGACGATCAGGAAGCGCCGCGGAGCCAGTCGGGAACGCAGCAGTGCGGCCCGCTCGCCCGGTTCGGCCGGAATGGCGTTGTCGATGACGCCGAGGCCCCGCAGTATCTCGGCGAGCACGTCGGCCGCCTCACGGGGGCGGCCGCTCATGCCGCCCAGATCGACGAACAGCTGCCCGTCCGGGAACAGGTGCCGCACCCGGTGGGCGACATGGACGATCAGCGTGGACTTCCCCGAACCCGGCAGGCCCGACACCACGGCGACGACCGGCCGCTGACGGGCCCCGGACAGCAGCTTCTCAAGGGCGGCGATCTCCACGTCGCGGCCAGTGAAGTCGGGTATGTCCATCGGCAGCTGCCGCACCGGCGTGACCGGGGCGGGGCGGTGCCTGGCCACATGCCCGTTGACCTCCTCACCGGTGGCGCGCAGCGGGGCACCGGGGGCGACGCCGAGTTCGGCGGCGAGGACCCGCTCGGCCTCGGCGTAGGCGACGCGGGACTCCGTGACGCGTCCGGCGCCGTACAGGGCGCGGACCAGCATCTGCCACAGGTCCTCGCGCACCGGGTCCTCGGCGAGGCGGGTCCTGAGGTCGGCGACGAGCGGCGCGTAGTCGCCCAGCCGCAGCCGCACCTGGAGGCATTCGTCGACGGCGAGGGAGCGCAGCCCTTCGATCCGGGCGACGGCCGGATCCCATACGACGCTGGGCGGCAGGTCCTGGAGCATGCCGCCCCGCCACAGCGCGAGCGCCGTGTCGTAGCCGCGCAGGGCGGCGCCGTCGTCGCCCTGGTCGCGGGCCGCGCGGGCATGGTCCAGGAGGTGCTCGAAGAGCAGCATGTCGTGATCGCCGGGTTCCACGTCCAGGGTGTAGCCCGCGGGCAGGGTGCGCAGCCCGTCGGTGGCGATGCCCGCGGCTTTCAGAGCCACCCGGACCGCCCGTACGTAGGTGCGGACGTTGGCCACCGCCGAGCGGGGCGCGCCGCCGGGCCACAGGACCTCTGTCAGGACGTCGAGCGAGACGAACGCCCCGGGCTGCAGCAGGAGCGTGGCGAGGACCGCCCGCGGCTTGGGGCCGCCCAGCGGCAGCGGCTCCGATTCGCCCCGCGCCCGTACCCGGAGCGGGCCCAGCACGCCGAATACCGGCTCCCCCATGCGCCTGCCTCCGCAAAGCCTGTGACAGCCCGTGACTGCATGCCCAGCCTAGCCGTACACACAGTTGCCGAACAGGAGTTCAGTGATCCGGGACGGTACCGACACCACGGGGTCACTTCACGTCCACCCGCTCCGCCCCGGGCTGCGCCAGGAGGTGAGGTCGCTCCCCAGCGCGCGGGAGCACGGCGGGGAGCGCTGTGCGGCAGGGGCGTCAGCCCTTGAGCGCGACGGCGACGGCCTCGGAGAGCGGGGTGGTCGGGCGGCCGGCCAGCCGGGACAGGTCGCCGCTGTCGACGACGAGCTCGCCCTTCTCGATCGAGACGTCCACGCCCGCGAGGACGGCGGCCATCGGCCCGGGTACGCCGGCATCGGCCAGGATGCCGGTGAGCGCCTCGGGCGTGACCGCGTTGTAGACGATCTCCCTGCCGGTCTGCCGGCTCAGCTCGGCCGCGTACTCGGCGAAGCTCCACGCCTCGTCGCCGCCCAGCTCGTACGTCTTGTTCTCGTGCCCCTCGCCGGTCAGTACGGCCACGGCGGCGGCCGCGTAGTCGGCCCGTGAGGCGGAGGAGACCCTGCCCTCACCGGCGGCGGCGAGGACCGCGTCGTGCTCCAGCACCGGGGCGAGGTTCTCGGTGTAGTTCTCGTGGTACCAGCCGTTGCGCAGCAGCGTGTACGGCACGCCCGAGTCCAGCAGCGCCTCCTCGGTGCCGCGGTGGTCGTCGGCCAGGGCGGCGGTGAGGGAGCCGGGGCCGCTGGTGTAGGCGAGCAGGGCGACACCGGCGGCCTTGGCGGCGTCGATGACGACCCGGTGCTGCCGCACCCTGCCCTTGTCGAACTCGTTGCCGGAGATCAGCAGCACCTTGTCGCCCGCCGCGAACAGGCCGTCGAAGGTCTCGGGGGCGTTGTAGTCGGCGACCGCGATCCGCACCCCGCGCGCGGCGAGGTCCGCCGCCTTCCCGGCGCTGCGGGCGACGGCGGTGACCTGCTCGGCCGGGACCTTCTGGAGCAGCTGCTCCACGACGTGACGACCGAGGTGTCCGGTGGCTCCGGTGACGACGATGCTCATGATGTGACTCCTTGTGCGTGGGAACACCACTCACCCTAGGACGTGCGCTAACTCTTAGAAAGTACCCACTTTGAAGTAAGGTACTGGCATGGACGTAAGCAGCAGTGGCCGGAGTGGCCGGAGTGGCGACGGCGAGGACATGTGTCCTAACCGCTTGGTCCTGGAACATGTGACCAGCCGCTGGGGCGTGCTCGTGCTGATCCGGCTCCTGGAGCGCCCGTACCGCTTCAGCGAACTGCGCCGGGCCATCGGCAGGGTCAGCGAGAAGATGCTCGCCCAGACCCTGCAGACCCTGGAGCGTGACGGCCTCGTCCACCGCGACGCCAAGCCGGTCATCCCGCCCCGCGTCGACTACTCCCTCACCGGCCTGGGGCGCGAGGCCGCCGGACAGGTGCGCGACCTGGCCCTGTGGACCGAGAAGCGCTTGACCGATGTGCTCGCGGCCCGGCAGACGTACGACGAGGCCCGGACGCCGTAATGCGCCCGGGCCTCGTCGGGGGAACCGCGGCGGGGTTCAGCCCACGACGGTCCAGGTGTCGCCGCCGGTCAGCAGAGCGGCCAGGTCACCCTTGCCGTTCTGCTCGACGGCCGTGTCGAGCTGGTCGGCCATGAGCGTGTCGTAGACCGGCCGGCCGACGGAGCGGAAAACGCCGATCGGGGTGTTGTGCAGGGTGTTGGGGTCCGCGAGCCGGGACAGCGCGAACGCGGACGTCGGGGACGCGGAGTGGGCGTCGTGGACGAGGATCTCCGCCTCGTTCTCCGGTGTCACGGTGACCACTCTCAGATCGCCCGTGCCGCGGTCGCGCACGACGCCCTTGGAGCGGTCCGCGCCGAAGCGGATCGGCTCACCGTGCTCCAGACGGATCACCGCCTCCTCCGCCTGCCGGCGGTCCTTGAGGACCTCGAAGGCGCCGTCGTTGAAGATGTTGCAGTTCTGGTAGATCTCCACCAGCGCCGTGCCCGGATGGTCGGCGGCCTGGCGCAGCACCTCGGTCAGGTGCTTGCGGTCGGAGTCCACCGTGCGGGCCACGAACGACGCCTCCGCGCCGATGGCCAGCGACACCGGGTTGAAGGGTGCGTCGAGCGATCCCATCGGCGTCGACTTGGTGATCTTGCCGACCTCGGAGGTGGGGCTGTACTGGCCCTTGGTCAGGCCGTAGATCCGGTTGTTGAACAGCAGGATCTTGAGGTTGACGTTGCGGCGCAGGGCGTGGATGAGGTGGTTGCCGCCGATGGACAGCGCGTCGCCGTCACCCGTCACCACCCACACGCTCAGGTCGCGGCGGGAGGTGGCGAGGCCGGTCGCGATGGCGGGGGCGCGGCCGTGGATGGAGTGCATCCCGTAGGTGTTCATGTAGTACGGGAAGCGGGAGGAGCAGCCGATCCCGGAGACGAAGACGATGTTCTCCTTCGCCAGACCCAACTGCGGCATGAAGCCCTGCACGGCGGCGAGCACGGCGTAGTCACCGCAGCCGGGGCACCAGCGCACTTCCTGATCGGACTTGAAGTCCTTCATGGACTGCTTGCCCTCGGCCTTGGGGACGAGCTGGAGCAGCGCGTCGGCGTCAGTCATCGATGGCCTCCTTCAGCGCCGTGGCGAGCTGCTCCGCCTTGAACGGCATGCCGTTGACCTGGTTGTACGACTGGGCGTCGACCAGGTACTTCGCCCGGATCAGGGTGGCGAGCTGCCCGAGGTTCATCTCCGGCACCACCACCTTGTCGTACGTCTTGAGGAGCGTGCCGAGGTTGTGCGGGAAGGGGTTCAGGTGCCGCAGATGTGCCTGGGCGATGGACTCCCCGGCATTCCGCAGCCGTCGCACGGCCGCCGTGATCGGTCCGTACGTCGACCCCCAGCCCAGCACCAGCAGGCGCGCGGTCCCGTCCGGATCGTCGACTTCGAGGTCGGGGACGTCGATGCCGTCGATCTTGGCCTGGCGGGTGCGGACCATGAAGTCGTGGTTGGCAGGGTCGTAGGAGATGTTGCCCGTGCCGTCCTGCTTCTCGATCCCGCCGATGCGGTGCTCCAGGCCTGGCGTGCCGGGGATCGCCCAGGGGCGGGCCAAAGTCCCTGGGTCACGCTTGTAGGGCCAGAACACCTCGGTGCCGTCGTCCAGGGTGTGGTTCGGGCCCTGCGCGAACTGCACACCCAGGTCGGGCAGCTCCTCGATGTCCGGGATCCGCCACGGCTCCGAGCCGTTGGCCAGGTAACCGTCGGAGAGGAGGAACACCGGGGTGCGGTAGGCCAGGGCGATCCGGGCCGCCTCCAGGGCGGCGTCGAAACAGTCGGCCGGGGTGCGCGGGGCGACGACCGGGACCGGCGCCTCGCCGTTGCGGCCGTACATCGCCTGCAACAGGTCCGCCTGCTCCGTCTTGGTCGGCAGACCGGTGGACGGGCCGCCACGCTGGATGTCCACGATGAGCAGCGGTAGCTCCAGGGACACCGCCAGCCCGATCGTCTCCGACTTCAGCGCCACACCCGGGCCGGATGTCGTGGTCACCGCGAGCGAACCCCCGAAGGCCGCCCCCAGCGCCGCCCCGATGCCGGCGATCTCGTCCTCCGCCTGGAAGGTCCGCACACCGAAGTTCTTGTGCCGGCTCAGCTCGTGCAGGATGTCGGACGCCGGGGTGATCGGGTACGAGCCCAGGAACAGCGGCAGGTCCGCCTGCCGGGACGCGGCGACCAGTCCGTAGGACAGGGCCAGGTTCCCGGAGATGTTGCGGTAGACACCGGGCGGGAACGCCTTCGCCGCCGGGGCCACCTCGTAGGAGACCGCGAAGTCCTCGGTGGTCTCGCCGAAGTTCCAGCCCGCCCGGTAGGCCGCGATGTTGGCGGCCGCGATGTCGGGCTTCTTCGCGAACTTGGTCTTCAGGAACTTCTCGGTGCCTTCGGTGGGCCGGTGGTACATCCAGCTCAGCAGGCCGAGCGCGAACATGTTCTTGCTGCGCTCGGCCTCCTTGCGGGTGAGGTCGAACTCCTTCAGCGCCTCCACGGTCAGCGTGGTCAGCGGAACCGGGTGCAGGTGGTAGGCGTCCAGCGAGCCGTCCTCCAGGGGGCTGCTGTCGTAGCCGACCTTCTGCATGGCCCGCTTGGTGAACTCGTCCGTGTTGACGATGATCTCCGCGCCGCGCGGCAGATCGCCGATGTTGGCCTTGAGGGCGGCCGGGTTCATCGCCACCAGCACGTTGGGGGCGTCGCCGGGCGTGAGGATGTCGTGGTCGGCGAAGTGGAGCTGGAAGGACGAGACACCCGGCAGGGTGCCGGCGGGGGCCCGGATCTCGGCCGGGAAGTTCGGCAGCGTGGAGAGGTCGTTGCCGAAGGACGCGGTCTCCGAGGTGAAGCGGTCGCCGGTGAGCTGCATCCCGTCACCCGAGTCCCCCGCGAACCTGATGATCACTCGGTCGAGCCGACGGACGTCCTTCGCGTCGCCCGCTTTGCGCTGCTCTCCTACGATTGCTCCGTCGGCCTGCTCCGTGGTGCTGCTGACCTGGCTGGTCACTGAACTGGACCTCCTCGAGGCGGCTGTCCGGGACGGCCTTCCCGTAGGCCTTCCCCGCATAAACCCTACGTCCGTTAGGGTCGCCTTCCTCGGGTCATTCGCATCGTGGACACGACTTCGAGATGTCCCACTAGGAGTTGAGGTAGGTGAGAACGGCCAGCACCCGCCGGTGATCGCCGTCGCTCGGCGACAGCCCCAGCTTCAGGAAGATGTTGCTGACGTGCTTCTCCACGGCACCGTCGCTGACCACCAGCTGCCGGGCGATCGCCGAGTTCGTCCGCCCCTCGGCCATCAGCCCGAGAACCTCCCGCTCACGCGGGGTGAGACCGGCCAGTACGTCCTGCTTGCGGCTGCGCCCCAGCAGCTGCGCGACGACCTCCGGGTCCAGCGCCGTACCGCCGTCGGCCACGCGCACCACCGCGTCCACGAACTCACGCACCTCGGCCACCCGGTCCTTCAGCAGATAGCCGACGCCCCGGGTGGACCCGGCGAGCAGCTCCGTGGCGTAGCGCTCCTCCACGTACTGCGACAGCACCAGCACCCCGACACCCGGATGCGACTTGCGCAACTGCACCGCGGCCCGCACTCCCTCGTCCGTGTGCGTCGGCGGCATCCGTACGTCCGCCACCACGACGTCCGGGAGCAGGTTCTGCCCGTCCAGCTCGGCGATGGTCTTGATCAGCGCTTCCCCGTCGCCGACACCGGCCACGACCTCGTGCCCCCGGTCGGTCAGCAGTCGGGTCAGGCCCTCCCGCAGCAGCACCGAATCCTCGGCGATGACCACCCGCACCCTGTCCTCCACGTTCCTCGGCCCCCACGCCCCTGCCCCCGGCCCGCCCTCGTGGCGGGCCCGGTCGGCAGGTTCAGCATCCCAGCATCCGGTGGGGGATGGGTTGGGACAAGTCGATTGGGGGTGTCATCGAGGCCGACGTCCGTCCGGTTTCTCTCGGGCGGGGCTCGCGAACGGCGCAGCGGGGGACGGGTGCGGGCCCGTGGCCCGCACCCGTCGCCGCGTCCGTCCGCGGACCGCCCGCCGGTCTCGGCGGGGGCCCGCGTGTCCCGGTCCGGGGCGCTCTCGTCCCGGGATGGGACAGGCCCGTCCCGGTTGCGCGGCCCGGTCGCGAGGTCGTTGAGCCGCGGCCCGGCTGTCCCGGCCCGGGGTCTCAGTGCGTGGTCATCGTGTCCGCTCCGCGCGCCACGGAAGCTCGGCGGTCACCCGCGTCGGACCGCCGGACGGTGAGTCCACCACCAGGATTCCGTCCACCGCGTTCAGCCTCTCCGCCAGACCGGACAGTCCGGAACCCCGGGAGGTGTCGGCGCCGCCCACCCCGTTGTCCACCACCTGGAGCATCAGACGGTTCTCCGTCCGCCACACCTCCACGGCCGCCGAGGTCGCCCTGGAGTGCTTGCTGACGTTCTGCAGCAGTTCCGAGGCCGTGAAGTAGGCGATGCCCTCGATGGCCGGCGCGGGCCGCTCCGTCAGGTCCACCTCCACCTGCACGGGGACCGTGCAGCGCGAGGCGACCGAGGACAGGGCGGCGTCCAGGCCCCGGTCGGTCAGCACCGCGGGATGGATGCCGCGGGCCAGGTCCCGCAGCTCCTGCAGCGCCGTCTTCACCTCGCCATGTGCCTCGTCCACCATCTGCGCCGCGACCTGCGGGTCCTCCCGCAGCTTCTCCTTCGCCAGCCCCAGATCCATGGCCAGTGCCACCAGCCGGGCCTGCGCCCCGTCGTGCAGATCCCGCTCGATGCGCCGCAGGTCCGCCGCCGCCGTGTCCACCACGACCCCGCGGTCCGACTCCAGCTCCACCACCCGCGTCACCAGCCGGGACGGCCCGAGCAGCCCGTGCACCATCACCCGGTCCACCGTCGTCAGCGCCCGGACGATCCAGGGCGTGGCGAGCGTGAACAGCAGCCCCACCCCTGCGGTCACCGTGATCTCGAACGGGTTGTCCAGATAGACCTGGTGCCGCTCGTCGCCGTACAGCTGTATGCCGTCCTGCCCGCCGGACACCGGGAAGACCCAGAACCACAGCGGATACGTCAGTAGCGACCAGCCCACCGACCAGAGTGTCACGGTGACGACGAAGGAGAACACCGCCCACGGCAGTTGAAGCACCGCGTACAGCAGGGACCGCCAGGAGGCGCCGCTCTTGAGCACGGCCCCCACCCACGCCATGAACCCCTGCCGCTTCACCCGCAGCGGTTCCGGCTCACCCACCTCGAGGCCCAGCAGCCCCCGCGCCCGTGCCCGCTCCACCGACCCGAACCCGCGGCATCCGGCGAGCGCCGCCGCCAGCACCGGGACACCCAGGAACGTCACCAGCAGGCCCGCCCCCAGCGACACCATGGTGACCGCGTAGGTGAACAGCAGAATGCTGATCGGCAGGCTCAGCAGCACATACCCCAGCTCGCGCCAGCTGCGCCCCTCGACCGGCGCACGCAGCGCGGCCGGCAGCCGGTGCCGCCGTCCCTCGGCGTTCCCGGGATGTCCGGGCTCCGTGGGGAGCCCGTAGCCCTGTCCGTACTCCGTGGCCATCGGTGTCGTCCTTCGTCTCGTCCGGAGGCTGTGCTTTCGTATCTCCAGACTGCTCCGCCGCAGGTCGGCGGACCATGGAGTCCGTCGCAGTCTTGGACGGGGGGTTTTCCCTACCTCCTGCCGCGGGTGGACGCCCCCTTGGCCGTCCGCGTGTCCTCGGCCAGGACACCGGAACGGTCCCGCCACGGCAGCTCCGCCGTCACCGTCGTCGGACCGCCCTCCGGCGAGTCCACGACGAACAGACCGTCCACCGCGCCCAGCCGGTCGGCGAGGCCGCGCATACCCGACCCGCCCTCCAGGCTCGCGCCCCCGCGCCCGTCGTCCCACACCTGCAGGAACAGCCGGCCCTCCGACCGCCACGCGTCGACCGAGGCCGACCGTGCCCCGCTGTGCTTGCTGACGTTCTGCAGCAGTTCGGAGACGGTGAAGTAGGCGATGCCCTCGATGGCGGCGGCCGGACGCTCGTCCAGGTCGGCCGTCACCTTCACCGGCACCGTGCAGCGCGAGGCGACCGAGGACAGGGCGGCGTCCAGGCCCCGGTCGGTCAGCACCGCGGGATGGATGCCGCGGGCCAGGTCCCGCAGCTCCTGCAGGGCCAGTTTCACCTCACCGTGCGCCTCCTCGACCATCGTGGCCGCGGCGTCGGGGTCCTCCAGCAGCTTCTCTTTGGCCAGCCCCAGACCCATCGCCAGATTGACCAGCCGGGCCTGCGCCCCGTCGTGCAGATCCCGCTCGATGCGCCGCAGGTCCGCCGCCGCCGTGTCCACCACCACACCCCGGTCGGACTCCAGCTCCGCGATGCGCCGCTCCAGTTCGTCGGAGGGCGACAGCAGGCCGCGCACCATCGCCCGGTCCACGTTGGTCAGGGCCCGCGCGACGAACGGCAGCACCGGCCACAGGACGAACAGCCCGGTCAGCGCGACGGTGAAGGTGAGCACGCCCCACGGCAGCCGTATCAGCTCGTACAGCACCGTGCGCCAGCCCACCGGGTCCCTCAGCGCCAGCCACAGCCCTGGCCAGAACCCCCCGGCCCGGTGCGGCAGCGGGCTGGGCTCCTCCACCCGCACCCCGAGCAGCTTCCTGGCCCGTGCCCGCTCCAGCCGGCCCAGCAGCCGCGCACCCATCAGTCCGGCGGCGAGCAGCGGCAGCCCGATCACCGTGACGGTCAGTCCGACACCGGTGAACAGCATGGTCACCGTGTAGGTGAAGCCGACCAGCGACACCGGGAGGTTCACCAGGAGATGGGCGATCTCCCTCCAGGTGTGCGCGTCGTAGGCGAAGCGGACCGGCGGCGGGCGGTCGCCGGGCCCGGCCGGTGCGGGGACCCCCGTCACGGGCGTGCCCGGCGGCGGAAAAGGTTCGGTCATGCGCCCAGCCTGCCCGGAGCCGGGGGGCCCGCGCCATGAGGCGGACCGCCAGGACACACTGAGGAAAACCCCACCCCCGGTATCCCGAGTGGTGACAGGCTGCTTACCGCTCCTTTATGAGGGCCTAGACTCCCGTGCGTACAGATCGTCGAACCGTGCCGTTCGGCGTTCACCGGCACGGATCACGGGCACGGGACGGACAGGGCCCGGGTGCCGATCCGAGGGAGTGAGGGGCGGACGTGCGGGAAACGACCGTCGTCGCGGCGGACTACTTCCAGTCCTACTCGGTCGTCGGACTGCTCGCCGTCGTCGGCCTGCTGTTCGTCGCCGTCGCCTTCGGGGCGGGACGCCTGCTGCGGCCGGTGGTCCCCACGCCCGAGAAACTTCTGACGTACGAGTGCGGAGTCGACCCCGTCGGTGAGGGCTGGGCCCACACCCAGGTCCGCTACTACGTCTACGCCTTCCTCTACGTGATCTTCGCCGTCGACTCGATCTTCCTCTTCCCCTGGGCCACCGTCTTCGCCGCCGACGGCTACGGCGCGACCACCCTCGTGGAGATGTTCATCTTCCTCGGCTTCCTCGCCGTGGGCCTGCTGTACGCATACAAGAAGGGCGTCCTGACATGGACGTGAACCCTGCCGCCCCCGAGCCGGTCCTGCTTCCGGAGCCCAAGCGGCTCGGCGCGCTCTCCCGGCTGGCGCCCGAGCCGATGAAGGTGGTCCTCAACTGGGGCCGCCGCTACTCGCTCTGGGTCTTCAACTTCGGCCTCGCCTGCTGCGCGATCGAGTTCATCGCCGCGTCGATGGCCCGGCACGACTTCATCCGCCTCGGCGTCATCCCGTTCGCGCCGGGACCGCGCCAGGCCGACCTGATGGTCGTCTCCGGCACGGTCACGGACAAGATGGCGCCGGCGGTGAAGCGCCTGTACGAGCAGATGCCCGAGCCGAAGTACGTCATCTCCTTCGGCGCGTGCAGCAACTGCGGCGGGCCGTACTGGGACTCCTACTCCGTCACCAAGGGCGTGGACCAGATCATCCCGGTCGACGTCTACGTCCCCGGCTGTCCGCCCCGGCCCGAGGCGCTGCTCCAGGGCATCCTGAAACTCCAGGAGAAGATCGCGCGCGAGTCGCTGGGGGAGCGGTACGGGTCCGGCGGCGCCGGTCGGCCTTCGGCGGCCGCGCTGCGGAGCGGGCTGGTCCGGCCGCCGGCGCCGACCGGTGAGGGGGAGGGCCGATGACCGCGGCCGGCTGGCTCCCCGCCGACGCAGGGGAACTGTTCGGTGCCGACGCCACGGCGGAGGAGTCCTACGGCGTCCTGACCGTCGACGTACCGCCCGCCTCCTGGATCAGCGCCCTGGAGACCGCGCGCGACCGTGTCGGCTGTACCTTCTTCGACTGGCTGAGCGCGGTCGACGAACCCGGCACGGGATTCCGCGTCACGGCGCACGTCGTCGCCCTGGCTCCCGTACGGCGCCTGCTGCTGCGCACCACGGTGCCGCACGACACCCCGGTGCTGCCGTCCGCCGTGGACGTCTACGCGGGCGCCGCCTGGCACGAACGCGAGACGCACGAGATGTTCGGCGTCGACTTCACGGACCACCCGGGCCTGGACCACCTCCTCCTGCCGGACAACTTCGAGGGCCACCCCCTGCGCAAGGACTTCGTTCTCGCGGCCCGGGTCGCCAAGGCCTGGCCCGGCGCCAAGGAACCCGGCGAATCCGAGCACGGCGGCCCCAAACGCCGCCAGATGCTGCCCCCCGGCGTCCCCGACCCGAACGAATGGGGCCCCCTGAAGGGCCAGCTCCCCCCGGCCCCGGCCCGCCCGGCCCGGGGCACCGGCAGGCCGACGGCCGGCGCGTCCCGCACTCCAGCCGACCGCCCACCCCGCCGTACCCGTTCGGTGGCGGAGGGTTCGGCGAGTCAGTCGCCTCCCGGCTATGCTGCTGCCCAGTCCTCGACCGCGCCGCGTCGCTCCGGCTCGGCGGCGGAGGGTTCGGCGAGTCAGCCGTCCGCGGCGGAGGCTCCGGGCAGGCCGTCGGCGCCGCCCCGCCGTACCCGTTCGGTGGCGGAGGGTTCGGTGAGCCAGTCGGCTGAGGCAGGCCCCGAGTCGGCCGCGGCTCCCGCACGACGTGCGCGGAGTGCGGGCGAGGGGTCGGCGTCGCAGCGTTCCGGTACGCCCGCTGCCGGAGGACCCCGCCGGTCGCGCAGCGCGTCGGAGGGGTCCGCGAGTCAGCGTGCGGTGCCGGACGAAGCCGCGTCGGCGGGCGACGGGCCCGCCCCCACCGGGGCCGACGGACCGGACCGGAAACCACCTGCCGTCCCACGCAGCCCGGACGCCCCCTGGCACCATGCCCGCCCGGCCTTCACGGATTCGGAACCGGAACAGGTGACCGAGTCCGACGACGGGCCGGCCCCCGAGACCGGACCGGAGCCGGAGGACGGCGCCGGAGCGGTCCGCGAGTCCGGCTCCGAACCGGACCCCGCGGCCGGGCGTGAACCCGAAGCCGCCGCCGAAGCCGAATTCGGAGCCGCCGCCGAAGCCGAATCCGGAGCCGCCGCCGAGCCCGAAGCCGAAGCCGAAGCCGCCGCCGGCACCCGCCCGGAGTCCGGCAGCGACGAACCCGGGACCGGCACCCCCGAAGACTCCTCAGGAGGCGTGCGGTGAACGACGTGCTCGACGTCGCCCTGCGACTCCTGGTCGTGTTCGTCGTCTTCCTCACCTTCCCCCTGATCGTGGGTCAGACCGAGCACAAGGTGATGGCCCACATGCAGGGCCGTCTCGGCCCGATGTACGCCGGCGGCTTCCACGGCTGGGCCCAGCTCATCGCCGACGGCGTGAAGTTCGCGCAGAAGGAGGACGTGGTCCCGGCCGGCGCGGACCGACGTGTCTTCCAGCTCGCCCCCGCCGTTGCCCTCCTGCCGTACCTCCTCGTGCTGCTCGCCATCCCGATCGGCCCGGGCGAGGGCGCGGTCGGCCAGGTGCTGGACGCGGGCGTGTTCTTCGTACTGGCGGTCATGGGCGTCGGCGTCCTCGGCTCACTCATGGCCGGCTGGGCCTCCGCCAACAAGTTCTCCCTCCTCGGCGGCCTGCGCACCGCCGCCCAGCTCCTCGCCTACGAACTCCCGATGCTGCTCACCGCCGCCTCCGTGGCGATGGCGGCCGGCACTGTCTCCCTCGTCGGCATCCTGGACGCCTTCGAGTGGTGGTGGGTCCCCTGGCAGATCACCGGCGCGCTCGTCTTCTTCATCGCCGGCCTCGCCGAACTCCAGCGCCCTCCCTTCGACATGCCGGTCGCCGACTCGGAGATCATCTTCGGCGCGTACACCGAGTACACCGGCCTGCGCTTCGCCCTGTTCCTCCTCGCCGAGTACGCCGGGATCGTCGTCCTGTGCGGCCTGACGACCGTCCTGTTCCTGGGCGGCTGGCACGGCCCCTGGGGCGCCGACGGACTCGGCTGGGTCTGGACCCTGCTGAAGACCGCGGTCCTCGCCTTCGTCGTCATCTGGCTCCGCGTCACCTACCCCCGCCTGCGCGAGGACCAGCTCCAGAAGCTTTCCTGGACCCTCCTCGTCCCCCTCTCCCTCGCCCAGATCGCCCTCACCGGCATCGTCAAGGTGGTGATCTCCTAGCCATGTCCCCCATCCCCGGCTCCGGTCTGGCCAAGGGCCTGGCCGTCACCCTGCGGACGATGACGAAGAAGTCCGTCACCGCCCCGTACCCGGACACCCAGCCCGACCTGCCGCCCCGCACCCGCGGTGTGATCGGCCTGTTCGAGGAGAACTGCACGGTCTGCATGCTGTGCGCCCGTGAGTGCCCGGACTGGTGCATCTACATCGACTCCCACAAGGAGACGGTCCCGGCGGCGGCCCCCGGCGGTCGCGAACGCAGCCGCAACGTCCTCGACCGCTTCGCCATCGACTTCTCCCTGTGCATGTACTGCGGTATCTGCATCGAGGTCTGTCCTTTCGACGCCCTCTTCTGGTCACCGGAGTTCGAGTACGCGGAGACCGACATCCGTGACCTCACACACGAACGCGACAAGCTCCGCGAGTGGATGTGGACGGTGCCGGCCCCGCCCGCTCTCGACCCCGGCGCCGAGGAACCGAAAGAGCTCGCCGCCGCCCGCAAGACCGCCGACAAACTCGCCGCCGCCCAGGCCGAACCGCAGCAGGAGGAGTCGTGACCCTCGCCGCAGCCGCAGCAACGGCCGCGCACGCCACGACCACCACCGCCGCCGAGACACACGGCTTCCTCTCCCCGACCGGAGTGGAGATCGCCTTCCTCCTCGTCGGCCTGGTCACCCTCGGGGCCGCCGTCATCACCGTCACCACCCGGCAGCTGGTGCACGCCGCACTGTGGCTGGTGGTGGCCCTCGGGGGCCTCGCCGTCGAATACCTCCTGCTCACCGCCGAGTTCATCGCCTGGGTGCAGGTCCTCATCTACGTCGGTTCCGTCGTCGTCCTCCTCCTGTTCGGGCTCATGCTCACCAGGGCCCCCATCGGCCGCTCGCCGGACGCCGACTCCGGCAACCGCTGGGTCGCCCTCACCGTGGCCGTCGTCTCCGCGACGGCCCTGGTCTGGGTCGTCGTCGACGCCTTCCGGACCACCTGGATCGACCTGGACGGTGCCCCCGCCGGCTCGACCGAGGTGACCGGCGCGAGCCTCTTCCAGCACTGGGTCCTGCCGTTCGAGGCCCTCTCCGTCCTCCTTCTCGCCGCCCTCGTCGGCGCGATCGTCCTGTCACGCAAGGCGAAGGCCCAGCAGGCAGCGGCCATCGCGTCGGCACCGGCCACCACCCCGGGTACCCCCGGGCCCGTGGAAACCCGGAGCGACACGGAAGGGGCCCGCTGATGCACCTCGCCTATCCCGCCGTGCTGTCCGCCCTCCTCTTCTGCACCGGCCTGTACGGCGTCCTCGCCCGCCGCAACGCGATCCTGGTCCTGATGTCGGTCGAGCTGATGCTCAACGCCGTCAACCTGAACCTGGTGGCGTTCGACGTCTGGCTCAGCCGGGCGGCCGAGGAGACCCTGCACTCCGGTCAGGCCCTGGCCCTGTTCACCATCGCCATCGCCGCAGCCGAGATCGGTATCGGCCTGGCGATCGTCCTCGCCGTGTACCGCAACCGTGGCACCTCGGACATCGACAGGCTCCGCGACACCGCCGAGGGCCACGATCCCGACGGCCCCGACGACGTATCCGACAGCGACGCCTCCGCGCCCCGGGCGACCGCCGAGAAGGCTGAGGCCACCGCGTGACCACGACCACCCTCGCCGTCCTCGTCCCCCTCCTTCCGTTCCTCGGCGCGCTCGCCGGCCTGCTCCTGGGCCGCACCGCGCCCGGTTTCGTCCGCCCGCTCGCCGTCCTGCCCGCACTCGCCTCCCTCGTGCTCGCCGTCGCGGTCGCCGCGCGCCAGGGTGGTGACGGGGCCGTCGACGCCGCCACCGAGCTCACCCCGACCGGCTCGGTGCCGATCGAACTCGCCCTTCACATCGACGGCTTCGCCGCGCTGACCGCCGTCCTGGTCACCGTCGTCGCCACCTGTGTGCAGATCTACTCGACGGGCTACCTGCGCGACGACCCGCGCTACCCCTCCTACGCCGCCCTCGTCTCCCTGTTCACCTCCGCGATGCTCCTGGTCGTCTACTCCGGCGACCTGATGGTCCTGCTGGTCGGCTGGGAAGTCATGGGCATCTGCTCCTACTTCCTCGTCGGCCACTACTGGGAGACCCCCGAGGCCCGCGCCGCCTCCCTCAAGGCCTTCCTGGTCACCAAGCTCGGCGACGTCCCCTTCCTCATCGGCCTGTTCGCCCTGGCCAACGAAACCGGGTCCTTCCGCATCACCCGGATCCTCGGCGCCGTCGCGAACGGCGGCATCGAACACCCCACGCTGATCGCCCTGCTGCTCCTGGCGGGCGTGGCCGGCAAGTCGGCGCAGTTCCCGCTGCACACCTGGCTGCCCGACGCGATGGCCGGCCCGACCCCCGTCTCCGCGCTGATCCACGCCGCGACCATGGTCGCCGCCGGTGTCTACTTCATCGCCCGTCTCCTTCCCCTCTTCGAGGCCTCGCGGGCCGCGATGACCGTCCTGGCCGTCATGGCCGCCGTGACCATGGCCGGCTCCGCGCTCGCCGCCCTCGCCCAGGACGACATCAAACGCGTCCTCGCCTACTCGACGATCGGCCAACTCGGCTACATGACCGGCGCCCTCGCCGTCGCCGACCGAGGGGCCGCCGTGTTCCACCTCCTGTCCCACGGCGCCTTCAAGGCACTGCTGTTCCTCGCGGCCGGCGTGATCATCCACGCCGCCGGCACCAACTCACTGGCCGCCATGTCCCGCATGGGTCACCTGCGCGACCGCGTCCCCGACGCCTACTGGACGATGACCGTGGCGCTCCTCGCGCTCGCCGCGATCCCGCCGTTCAGCGGCTTCTTCTCCAAGGAGGCCGTCCTCGGTGCCGCCGAACACGTCGTCACCGGTCACACCGAACACACCCCCGCCGCGGCGGGCTGGATCGTCCTCCTCTCCGGCCTCGTCACGGCCCTGCTCACCGCCGCGTACGCGACGCGCCTGTGGCTGCTGGCCTTCCGCGGACACGGCGCCGAGGCGCCCGACCACGGCAGGCAGCCGCTGACGATGACCGCGGTGCTGTGGGTGCTCGCCATCCCGTCCCTCGCGCTCGGCGGACTCGCGTACCGCGTACTGCCCGACTGGTTCGACGGCCACGACCTGGCCCCGACCCTCACCACCTCCGTCCTCGGCACCGGTGTGGCCCTCGTCGGTGGCATCGTCACCTACGCCACCTGGCGGCACACCACCGCACACGCCGCCCGCGTCCCCCTCGGCGCCGTCGCCGCCCACCCCGGGGGCGACGCGGGACTGGTCGAGGCGGAGGCCATCGCGAGCCACGAACCGGCCTACGGGGACATCGCCTACGCACCCGACCCGTCGGACCCCGGACGGCTGTTGCTCGGCCCGCTGCACCGCCCCGCAGCCGCCGGCTTCCACCTGGACGCCCTGTACACGGCCCTCTTCGTCCGCCCGGTCCAGGCCGGCGCGAGCCTCGTACGGTTCCTCGACCGCGAGGTCGTCGAAACCTACGTACGCGGCGCGGGCACCCTGCCCCGCTGGCTCGGCACCGCCGTACGACGGGCCCAGACCGGCAATCTGCAGACCTATGTGAGCGCGCTGCTCGCCGGCACCGTCGTCCTCGCGGTCGCCGCCGTCCTCGTCGCCACGGGAGCGTGAGCAGGCGTGATCGATATCAACGAGTCCGTGATGCAGTTCCTTCTGGCATTCCTCGTCGCCGGACCGCTCCTCGGCGCCGTAGCCGCTCTCCTGCCGGCCCCGCCCGGACTGAAGGGGAAGTCACCCGAGCAGGCCGTGCTCCGCCACGGCGTGACCGTCACCGGCGCGATCCTCAGCGCGGCGGTCGTCCTCGCGCTCGGCTTCGACCACGACCAGCCGTCGAAGATGCAGGCCACGACCGACATCAGCTGGATCCCCGCACTCGACGTGCGCATCCACCTCGGCACCGACGGCATCTCCCTCCCCCTTCTGGTCCTGACCGCGCTGCTGACCTTCCTCAGCGCCCTCTACTCGTACTTCAAACCGCCCGTGGGCCCGTCCCCGAAGGCGTTCGTCGCCCTCCTGCTCGTCCTCGAGTCCGGCACGCTCGCGACCTTCGCCGTCCTCGACCTGATCCTGTTCTTCCTCGCCTTCGAGATGGTCCTCATCCCGATGTACTTCCTCATCGCCCGCTGGGGCGGCGAGGGCCGGGCCGAGGCCGCCTGGAAGTTCATCCTCTACACGCTGCTCGGCTCCGTGGTCATGCTGCTCGGCCTGCTTCTGATCGGAATCAAGGCGGGCACTTTCGACATGGTGGCACTCGCCACTGACAACGGCCGGTCGCTGACCACGTCCGTGCAGGTCATCGCGGTTCTGGCGATCGGTATCGGGCTCGCGGTGAAGACCCCGATGTGGCCGTTGCACAGCTGGCTGCCCGATGCCCACACCGCCGCGCCGACCGTCGGCTCGGTCCTGCTGGCGGGCGTTCTGCTGAAGATGGGCACCTACGGGTTCGTGCGGATCCTGCTGCCCGCCGCGCCGGACGGCTTCCGCACCTTCGCGCCCTACCTCGCCGCGTTCGCCGTCGTCGGCATCATCTACGGATCCCTCGCCTGCCTGGCCCTCGCCGGACGGGGCGCGAACGGTGACCTCAAACGCCTGATCGCCTACTCCTCCGTCGGCCACATGGGTTTCGTCCTCCTCGGTATCGCGACCATGACTCCGACCGGGGTCAACGGTGCCCTGTTCGCCAACGTCGCCCACGGCCTCATCACCGGCCTGCTGTTCTTCCTGGTCGGCGGCCTCAAGGACCGCACCGGCAGCACCGACCTCGACACCCTCGCCAAGGAAACGGGCGCCGCCCTCTACGGCAGGGCCCCCCGCCTCGGCGGACTGCTCGCCTTCGCAGCCGTCGCCTCCCTCGGCCTGCCCGGACTCGCCGGTTTCTGGGGTGAGATGCTCGCGCTGTTCGGCGCCTTCGACCCCGCCGAAGGCCTCAACCGGCCGGCCTTCCTCACCTTCATGGCGATCGGCGTGTTCGGCACCCTGCTGACGGCCGCGTACCTGCTGATCGTGGTCCGCCGGGTCTGCATGGGCGCCGTCCCCCAGGACGCGCCGGCACTCACCGACGTGCGCTCCTACGAGTTCGCCGCCTGGGTCCCGCTCGTCGTCCTCACCGTCGTCGCCGGCCTGTGGCCGAAGGCCCTCCTCGGGCTGACCGACCCGGCCGTGCAGCAGCTCCTCTCAGGAGGCACCCGATGAGCTCCCTGGTCCAGTCCGTCGACTGGCTGGCCATCGCGCCACCGACCATCGCGGCGGTCGTCGGACTCGTCGTCCTCGTCGCCGACCTGTTCGTCGGAGAAACCAGGAAGCCACTCCTCGGCTGGCTCTCGGTGGCCGGCCTCGCCGCCGCCACGCTCATGCTGCTGCCCCTCCTCGACGCCGACCGCAGCACCTTCTGCCTCGTCGGCGACACCGGCGTGTGCAGCTACACCGCGGACCGCTTCACCCTCGTCATCCAGTTCCTGGTGCTCGGCGGCGCCCTGCTGGCCGCCCTGCTGTCCGTCACGGTCCTGAAGGACGAAGGCAAACGACTCCCCGAGGGCGAGTACTGGTTCCTGTTCCTCTCCTCCGCGGCCGGCGCCGCCCTGCTGCCCGCCTCCCGCGACCTCGCGACCCTCGTCGTCGCCCTGGAGGTCGCCTCCCTGCCCGCCTTCGCCCTGGTCGGCCTCCGGCACGGCGACCGGAAGTCCTCCGAAGCAGCCCTGAAGTTCTTCCTGTCCTCCGTCACGGCCACCGCGGTCAGCCTGCTGGGCATCAGCTTCGTCTACGCCGCCACCGGAACGCTCCACCTCACCCTGGTCGCCGAGCGGATCCAGACCGTCGAGGGACAGCTCCACACCCTCGCCCAGACCGGCGTCGTCCTGACCCTCGTCGGCTTCGCCTTCAAAACCGCCGCCGTGCCCTTCCACTTCTGGGTCCCCGACACCTATGTGGGCGCCCCCCTGCCGATCGCCGCCTACCTGTCGGTCATCGGCAAGGCGGTCGGATTCTCCGGCCTGATCCTCGTCACCGTCGTCGCCCTGCCCTCGTACGCCGACGTCTGGGGCCCCGCCCTCGCCGTCCTGGCCGCCCTCACCATGACCGTCGGCAACGTCGGGGCCCTCCGCCAGCAGGTCACGCGCGCGCACAGCGCGGTACGGCTCCTCGCCTGGTCCTCCGTCGGCCAGGCCGGCTACCTCCTGGTGCCGATCGCCGCCGCCGCGTACTCCGACGACGCCGAGAAGTCGATCGGCTCCACCCTCGCCTACGCCCTCATGTACGGCGCCGTCAACCTGGGAGCGTTCGCGGTGGCCGCCCTGGTCGGCCGCACGCACCGGCTCAACCGCGTCGCCGACTACCGCGGTCTGTACGCCTCCAGCCCTCTCACCGCGCTCCTCCTCGGGTTCTTCCTGCTCTGCCTCGCCGGGCTCCCGCCGGGCATCATCGGCCTCTTCGCGAAGGTCACCGTGTTCGCCGCGGCCGTCGACGCCGGACTCGGCTGGCTCGCCGTCGTCATGGCCGTCAACGTCGTCATCGCGCTGGTCTACTACCTCCACTGGACCGCTCTGCTGTTCCGCGCCCCCGAGGGGGAGCCGGTCCGGCACCGCCTCCCCGCACCGCTCACCGCCGCGATCGCCCTGACCGGTGTCATCGGGATCGTCCTGTCCGGGGCTCCCCAGCTGATCCTCCGCTTCACCGACACCGGACTCTTCTGACCACACCGGGCCGCGTCCCGCACGCGCGCGTAAGGCCACCGGACCCCCCGCGCGCGTGCCGCCGAGGACCGGCCGGGAGGGCCGTCACCCGGACGGTTTACACGCGCCACCGCGCGCACAAGGGAACTAGTGCCCTTCGCCTGGCGTTGACCGGTACGGGAGGGTCCACTGGACGTGACATCAACAAACCAGTGGGCAACGCAGGTCAGAAGCAAGATCAGCAAGCAAGGGTCCCCCTGCCGCACGACTTGGAGGGCGTACCGTGCACCGCCGGCACAACGGGCTCAGGACCGCAGTCCTCCTCGGAGGGCTGTCCGCACTCATCATCGTCATCGGCAGCTTCTTCGGCCGTATGGGGCTCGTCGTCGCCGTCCTGATCGCGCTGGGCACCAACGCGTACGCGTACTGGAACAGCGACAAGCTGGCCCTGCGGGCGATGCGCGCCCGCCCGGTGAGCGAGTTCGAGGCCCCGGGGCTGTACCTGATGGTCCGAGAACTCTCCACCCAGGCCCGCCAGCCCATGCCCCGCCTGTACATCTCCCCGACGGAGGCGCCCAACGCCTTCGCCACCGGCCGCAATCCGCGCAACGCGGCCGTGTGCTGCACCGAGGGCATCCTGCGCCTGCTCGACGAGCGGGAGCTGCGCGGCGTCATCGGCCACGAGCTCAGTCATGTCTACAACCGCGACATCCTGATCTCCTCGGTCGCGGGTGCCCTCGCCTCCGTGATCATGTTCCTGGTCAACTTCGCCTGGCTGATCCCGATCGGCCGCTCGGACGACGACGACGGCCCCGGTCTGCTCGGCATGCTGTTGATCATGATCCTCGGCCCGCTCGCCGCATCCCTCATCCAACTGGCCATCAGCCGCTCCCGGGAGTATGAGGCCGACGCCTCGGGGGCCCGGCTGACCGGCGATCCACTCGCCCTCGCCCGCGCCCTGCGCAAACTGGAACACGGCACCAAGCAGCTTCCGCTGCCCCCCGAGCCCCGCATCGAGACGGCCAGCCACATGATGATCGCCAACCCGTTCCGTCCGGGCCAGGGGCCTGCGAAGATGTTCTCCACCCACCCGCCGATGGCGGAACGCATCGCCCGGCTCGAGAAGATGGCAGGTCCCCCGCAGTGAAGACCATCCTGAATCTCATTTGGCTCGTCTTCAGCGGCTTCTGGCTGTTCCTCGGCTACCTGCTGGCGGGCGTGCTGCTCTGCATCACGATCATCGGCATTCCCTTCGGCGTCGCCGCGTTCCGCATCGGTGTCTACGCCCTGTGGCCCTTCGGGTACACGACGGTCGAACGCCGGGACGCGGGCGCCCCCTCCTTTCTCGTCAACGTGCTGTGGCTGCTCCTGGCCGGCTGGTGGCTGGCGCTCGGTCACATCGTCACCGGCATCGCTCTGTGCGTGACGGTCATCGGCATCCCGCTCGGCCTCGCCAACTTCAAGCTGATCCCGGTCTCCCTGTTCCCGCTGGGCCGTGAGATCGTGCGGACCGACCGGGCGTTCACAGAGCGCTGGTAGGACGGCGGACCCACTCGCGGGTCCCCGTCCCGACCCGGGAGTTGTCCACAGCCCCGAGGTTGTCCACAGGCCCGCACGGCTGTCATTGGCGGCGCGCATGATGAACCCATGAGCGAGCACGAGCAGTTGCTGACACAGGTGGCGGACAAGGCCCGCAACACCCGCCCGCGGGGCCGGCCTTCGCTCCAGGAGCCCATCGACGCGGCCATGCTGGCACGGGCCGAGGCCACCCTGGGCTTCGCCCTGCCCCCGCTGCTCGCGCAGCTCTACCTGCGGATAGCGGACGGTGGCTTCGGCCCCGAGTACGGTCTGCTGCCCCTCCTGGACAGCGAGCCCTCCGGTGAACCCGCCGCCGTGGCCCAGTACCTGGCCCGCCGCGAGAGCGGCCGGGAGGACCCCGACTGGGCCTGGCCCGAGGGCGTGCTGCCGATATCCCACTGGGGCTGTGGCATGTACGCCTGCGTCGACTGCCACTCGCCCCGGGCCACCGTCCTCCTCTTCGAACCCAACCCGGGGGACCCGGACCACGCCTGGTTCCTCGACTCCCCGGCCCTCACCGACTGGCTCCACTCCTGGGTCCGGGGCACGGGCTGGTACGAGGAGGGGAACGAGGACACGGACCTGGTGCCGTGGACCGGTTTCCCCGGACCCGCGACACCGGCGCGGACGTCCTGACCGAGCCCCGTAACCGTCGCCGAGCCCCGTAACCGTCGGCTAGCGCCGGCCGCCCAGCCCGCGTACGCCGTACACCACCACGCCGGCCACCAGGACCCCCGCGCCCGCGGCCACCGAGACCCACGGCAGCGCGAAGGCCAGCACCAGGCACCCGGCGAACCCCACGGCCGGCACCACCCGCGCCACCGCCCTCGCGTCGAGCGTCCAGGCCGACGCGTTGGCCACCGCGTAGTAGGTCAGCACGCCGAAGGAGGAGAAACCGATCGCACCCCGCACATCCACCGTGGCGGCCAGCACGGCGACCACGAGGCCCACCGCCAGCTCCGCGCGGTGCGGCACCCGGAACCGCGGATGCACGGCGGCCAGGGCACCCGGAAGATGCCGGTCCCGGGCCATGGCCAGCGTCGTCCGCGAGACCCCCAGGATCAGGGCGAGCAGCGAACCCAGCGCGGCCACCGCCGCGCCCACCCGCACCACCGGCGCGAGCCCGGGAACGCCCGCGGCCCGCACAGCGTCGGCGAGCGGCGCGGCGGCGTCGCCCAGCCCCTTCGGCCCCAGCACCGAGAGAACGGCCACGGCGACAGCCGCGTACACGACCAGCGCGATGCCGAGCGCCAGGGGAATCGCCCGGGGGATGGTGCGTGCCGGATCCCTGACCTCCTCACCGAGCGTCGCGATACGGGCGTACCCGGCGAAGGCGAAGAACAGCAGACCGCCCGCCTGGAGCACCCCGCCGGCCCCGCCCGACACCCCGATGTCCAGCCGCCCGGCATCGGCCTCTCCCGACGTCAGACACACGACCACCACGGAAGCGAGGACCGCCAGGACCACACCCACGATCGCCCGCGTCAGCCACGCGGACTTCTGGACACCGCCGTAGTTCACCGCGGTCAGCAGCACCACGGCGGCGACCGCCACCGCGTGCGCCTGATCCGGCCAGACGTACGCGCCCACGGTGAGCGCCATCGCCGCACAGGAGGCCGTCTTGCCCACCACGAACGCCCAGCCCGCGAGGTAACCCCAGAAGTCTCCGAGCCGCTCGCGCCCGTACACGTACGTGCCGCCCGAAGCGGGGTACAGGGCGGCGAGGCGCGCGGACGAGGTGGCGTTGCAGTAGGCGACCACGGCGGCGACGGCCAGACCGATGAGCAACCCGGAACCGGCCGCGTGCGCGGCGGGTGCCAGGGCGGCGAAGATCCCGGCGCCCACCATCGAGCCGAGACCGATGATGACGGCGTCACCGACGCCGAGGGTGCGGCGGAGTTGGGGACCGGACGTGTCTGTCACAGAACCGCACCCTACTGACCAGGTGCAACCGCCACATGTACGGGTGGCGTCTTCCAGGGTGCGAGGGCAACGGGAAAGGGGCAGGTGTACGGCATGACGATCATCAGCTGGATCATCCTGGGACTACTGGCCGGAGCGATCGCGAAGTTCCTGCTCCCCGGCCGCGACCCGGGCGGCCTCATCGGCACCACCCTGATCGGCGTCGCCGGCGCGTTCATCGGCGGCTGGATATCCGCCCGTTGGCTCGACCACCCGATCACCAAGGACTTCTACGACGGCACCACCTGGGTCGCCGCGATCGGCGGCGCGCTGGTCCTCCTGATCGCCTACCGCATCCTGTTCGGCCACTCGCGCGACTGACGTGGGGGGGGGGGGGGGGGGGGGGGCCCCCCCCCCCCCCCCCCCCCCCCTCCACCCCCCCCCCCCCCCCCACCCCCCCCCCCCCCCCCCCCCCCAAC
>NZ_JBVIIM010000021.1:111350-148196 GCF_055569765.1 Streptomyces sp. NPDC031365
AGGACGAAACGATGTGGTTCGCGGAGTTGGGTGGTGTGTTTGTCCTCCTGGTCCCAGACTTCGCTTGTTGCGGCAGCGGGGGGGGGGGGGGGGGGGGGGGCGGCGGGGGGTCCCCCCCCCCACCTCATGCGCGTCCGGCGGCCTTACCGGTAGTTCACGAACTGCAGCGCGAAGTCGAAGTCCTTGCCCTTGAGGAGGGCGATGACGGTCTGGAGGTCGTCACGGCTCTTCGAGCTGACCCGCAGCTCGTCACCCTGCACCTGGGCCTTCACGCCCTTCGGGCCCTCATCCCGGATGATCTTCGCAACCTTCTTCGCGTTGTCCTGGGAGATGCCCTCCTCGATCGACGCGAAGATCTTGTACTCCTTGCCCGAGAGCTGCGGCTCGCCCGCGTCCAGGGCCTTCAGGGAGATGCCCCGCTTGATCAGCTTGGACTGGAATACGTCGCGGACAGCCTTCACCCGGTCCTCGGAGTTCGCCTCCATGAGGATCTTCTCCCCGGACCACGAGATCGAGGCACCGACGCCCTTGAAGTCGTAGCGCTGCGAGATCTCCTTGGCGGTCTGGTTGAGGGCGTTGTCGACCTCCTGCCGCTCGACCTTCGAGACGATGTCGAAACTGGAGTCGGCCATGTCCTGTGGCTCCTTGAATCGGGGTGCGTATCGGGCTGCGCACCGAATGCGTACCGGCATACGTGACGCGGCCCGAGCCCGGCATCGGCCCCGGACCGCATCCGGACAAGCCTAGCCATCCCCCACCTCCTGGGCGGCGGTCAATCGGGTGGCGAAGCACCCCTGTCCATCGGGTATTGTTTACGTCGTTGCCACGGAGCACCGCCGCAAGGCGGTTCGAGGGCAGCAACCCCGGCGGTGTGCCCGAGCGGCCAAAGGGAGCAGACTGTAAATCTGCCGGCTCAGCCTTCCCAGGTTCGAATCCTGGCGCCGCCACATTGGGGAAGACCCTCTTCGGACTGCGGAAACGCAGCCCGAAGAGGGTTTCTTCGTGTTCGGGCGTGTGGGCGCCGGGGCACACTGGCTGCATGTCGTCCCGTCGCCGTTCGTGTCCCGAGTGCCGTCGAGAGATTGCCGTGGTCGCCGGGCGTTACGCGCGGCATGACCCGCCCGGCGCGCGGGGGAGCGGGGAGTTGACGTCCTGCCCGGGATCGCGCCGGCAGGCTCGGTTCGGGGCGGAGCAACCGTCGCTGCACGGATATGCGGTGCCCGAGTTCCCGGGGCAGATGTCTCTCTTCTAGCTTCGGACGGCCCTCAGTTGCCGGCCACCGACTTGACGGCCACCGACACCGGCGCGGTGCCGCTGATCAGTTCCAGGGTCAGGCCGGCCGTCGCGGGGGTGTCGACCAGTTCCGCGAGTACGGCGGCCACATCGTCACGGGGGACCGGGCCGCGGCCGGTGTGGGCCTCCAGGCGGACCAGGCCGGTGCCGGCGTCGTCGGTGAGCCGGCCGGGACGCAGGATCGTCCAGTCCAGAGTGTCCAGTCCGCGTACGTACGCGTCCGCCTCGCCCTTGGCGCGCAGGTACACGTCGAAGACCTCGTCGCCCCGGTGCGCCGGGTCCGCGCCCATGGACGACACGATCAGGAAGCGCCGCACGCCCGCGCGGACGGCCGCGTCGGCGAAGAGGACCGCCGCCGCCTTGTCCACCGTCTCCTTGCGCTCCACCCCGCTGCCGGCGCCGGCGCCCGCCGCGAACACCGCCGCGTCCGCGTGCTCGAGCCGCTCCGCGACATCGGCCACCGATGCCGACTCCAGGTCCAGGACGACCGGTTCGGCGCCCAGCCGGCGGAGCTCGTCCGCCTGTTCGGGTTTGCGGATGATGCCCGCCACTTCGTCTCCGCGCACGGCGAGCAGCCGCTCCAGCCGCAGCCCGATCTGACCATGACCACCAGCGATGACAATGCGCATGTCTTCGACCGTACGCCCGGGCGACGGCATCTGCCGAGCGATGCCCGCGACGCGCCGAGCGATGCCCGCGACGCGCCGCACGACGTCCGCGGCGCACCGCACGATCCCGCGTGGCGCGTCCGCCGTTCCCTACGCGGGCCCCCGGGCCTGGCGGGGCAGCCCCGGGCCCATCGTCCCCGCCGAGTCGCAGTACTCCCGCACCGCGCTCGTCCGTGCCACCACCCGCCCGCCATGGACCACGATCCGGCTGTAGGCCGGCGACAGCGCGTCCGGCAGTCCGTCTCCGCGGACCGCCAGCAGTTCGGCCGGGAATCCCGCCTCCACCCGCACCTCGGGCAGCCCCAGGGCCGCCCGCGCCGACGTGCTCACCGCGGCATAGGCGTCCTCGGTGGACAGCCCCTGGCACGAGGCCAGCAGGTACGCCGCCTCCAGCGGATCGCCGCGGCCCACCGGGTTCGACACGTCCCGCAGGGAACCGCTGCCCGCGGCCACCAGCACCCCCGCAGAGCGCAGCAGCCGTACCGGAGCCGTACCGCGGCCGTCGACGGACCCGCAGCCGCCCTGGGGGAGGCACACCACCGTCACTCCGGCCGCCGCGAGCCGGTCCGCGGTCCGGGCGGCCGACTCGGCCGCCAGCCCGGCGAGGGCGCCGCACGGGCCGAGGGTGACTCCCGGACGCAGCCCGCCCGCCATGGCCGCGAACCGGGCCAGCCGGGCAGGATCCGCGGCGTCCGTGTGCAGGTCGACGGGGCAGCCGTGTTCGGAGGCGACCTCCAGGACCGCCTCCACGTAACCCGTGGGATCGGGGTCGAGGTCCGGGCAGCCGCCCACCACGGACGCGCCCATCTTCAGCGCGTCGCGCAGCACCGCGAGCCCGTCCGCCCCGGCGACCCCGGTCAGCACCCGCGGCACCGCGACCGTCGTCAGCTCGGTCAGTCCGCGCAGCGAGCGCCCCGCCCGGAGTACGGCCGTCAGCGCGCCCAGTCCGGCCAGGTCGCCCACCCGCACATGGGCCCGCAGCGCCGTCGCGCCGTGCCCGAGCTGGAGCAGCGCCGCCTCCGTCGCACGGCGCTGGACGTCCTCGGGGTCGTACGAGACGGGGCCGTCGGTGTCGGCGGACAGGGCGGTGTCCGCGTGGGCGTGGGGCTCGGCGGGGGCCGGCAGCAGCAGATAGCCGGTGAGGTCGATGCGGGTGCCGCGCCCGTGCGTGCCGTCCGCCGCCAGGCTGCCGGCCGTACCGACCGCCTCGATGCGCCCGCCGCCCAGCCGTACGTCCACGGTCCGGCCGTCGGTGAGTCGCGCGCCGCACAGCAGCAGGGATGCCGGGCCGGCCGGACCCGAACCGGGGAGCGACGGCCACGAGTCGGACGGTGGCTGCGGCTGGCTGTCGGGCATCACGCTCCTGTGGGCTCCGCTGCGCACGAGGGCGCATCACGCTGGGACAAGATCACGCAGAGTGAGACGAGCCTAGGACGACCGTCCGCCGCTCGCCGGGAGGAGCGCAATAGTCGTACCGGCGTGGTCCGTCCCAGGACGGGACAGGGTGCCCGAAACGGATTTGGGCGAACGGCTGCGGACCGTGTAATGTCTTCATCGCTCGCCCCAATAGCTCAGTCGGCAGAGCGTCTCCATGGTAAGGAGAAGGTCAACGGTTCGATTCCGTTTTGGGGCTCTGGTGTGTGAGGTTCCCGTCGCGAGGCGGGGTCCGATCGCATCAAAGCGGTGTAGCTCAGTCGGTAGAGCAAGCGGCTCATAATCGCTGTGTCACCGGTTCAAGTCCGGTCACCGCTACAGACAGTAGCCGATTGCGGGGTCGGTCCTTCGATCGGCTACTCTTCTTGCGTAAATACTGTCAATCCGTCCGTCAAGGAGCACTCACGTGGCTGCCACCGACGTCCGCCCGAAGATCACGCTGGCCTGCGTGGAGTGCAAGGAGCGGAACTACATCACCAAGAAGAACCGGCGTAACAACCCGGACCGTCTTGAGATGAAGAAGCACTGCCCGCGTTGCAATGCGCACACCGCGCATCGCGAGACGCGATAAAACAGGCTCGTACACGAGGCCGTCCCCTCACTCGGGGGGCGGCCTCGTGTCGTTTCTCCACCACGGGCCCGACCCAGGCGGAAGAACGTTCAGATACAGGCAGACACAGGCAGACACAGGAGGTGCCGCGCGCATGGCGCTCGACCAGTCCTTCGTGGGGCGGAGCTACCCGCCCACCGAGCCCTACGAGGTGGGCCGGGAGAAGATCCGTGAGTTCGCGGAGGCAGTGGGTGACGCCAATCCGGCGTACACGGACGTGGAGGCCGCGAAGGCGCTCGGCCACCCCGATGTGATCGCCCCGCCGACCTTTGTGTTCGCCATCACCTTCAAGGCCGCCGGTGAGGTCGTCGCCGACCCCCGGCTCGGCCTCGACTACAGCCGGGTGGTGCACGGCGACCAGAAGTTCGCCTACAACCGCCCGGTGCGTGCCGGTGACCGGCTCACCGTCACCTCGACCATCGAGACGATCAGGTCGATGGCGGGCAACGAGGTACTGGACGTCCGCGGCGATGTGCACGACCAGGACGGCGAACACGTCGTGACCGCCTGGACCAAGCTCGTGGCCCGCGCGGCCGAGGAGGCGTGAGGAACACCATGACGGCGAAGATCTCCTACGCCGACGTCGACGTCGGCACCGAGCTGCCCGGGCAGGCCTTCCCCGTGACCCGCGCCACTCTCGTCCAGTACGCGGGTGCCTCCGGCGACTTCAACCCCATCCACTGGAACGAGAGGTTCGCCAAAGAGGTCGGTCTGCCCGACGTCATCGCGCACGGCATGTTCACCATGGCCGAGGCGATCCGCGTGGTGACCGACTGGGTGGGCGACCCGGGCGCGGTCGCCGAGTACGGCGTCCGCTTCATCCGTCCGGTCGTCGTCCCCAATGACGATCAGGGCGCCACCATCGAGGTCAGCGGCAAGGTCGCCGCCAAGCTCGACGACAACAGGGTCCGGGTGGACCTCACCGCGACCAGCGCCGGACAGAAGGTCCTCGGCATGTCGCGGGCGGTCGTCCGGCTGAGCTGACCCGAACCGGTCGGGGAGCGGGGCTGTCGGCGCCGTCTCGTAGTCTTGAGCCCGTGCAGGAACTCCACGACGCCCCCCTCGCCCCGCTGACCACCTTCCGGCTGGGCGGCCCCGCGACCCGGCTGGTCACCGCGACGACCGACGACGAGGTGATCGCCGTCGTCCGTGAGGCCGACGACAGCGGCACACCGCTGCTGATCATCGGCGGCGGCTCCAACCTGGTCATCGGGGACAAGGGCTTCGACGGCACCGCCCTCGTCATCGCCACCCGGGGCTTCACCCTGGACGGCACGGGCCTGGAGCTGGCGGCCGGCGAGGTGTGGACCGACGCCGTCGCCCGTACCGTGGAGGCGGGCCTCGCCGGTGTCGAATGCCTGGCCGGCATCCCCGGCTCGGCGGGCGCCACCCCGATCCAGAACGTCGGGGCGTACGGCCAGGAGGTCTCCTCCACCATCACCGAAGTGGTCGCCTACGACCGCCGGGCCCGCGACACCGTCACGTTGAGCAACGAGGGGTGCGCCTTCTCGTACCGCCACAGCCGCTTCAAGTCAGATCCCGAGCGTTATGTCGTCCTGCGCGTGAGATTCACCCTGGAGGACGCCGGCGGCCTCTCCGGTCCCCTCAAGTACGCCGAGACGGCGCGCGTCCTCGGTGTCGCACCGGGCGAGCGGGTACCGCTGGCCACGGCCCGCGAGACGGTGCTGGCGCTCCGGGCCGGCAAGGGCATGGTCCTGGACCCCGGGGACCACGACACCTGGTCGGCCGGTTCCTTCTTCACCAACCCGATCCTCGACGACGAGACCTTTGCCGCTTTTCGTACGCGCGTGCGGGAGCGGCTCGGCGAAGGCGTCGAGGCCCCCGCGTACCCCGCGGGTGAGGGCCACACCAAGACCTCCGCCGCCTGGCTGATCGACAAAGCCGGCTTCACCAAGGGGTACGGCCAAGGCCCCGCCCGCATCTCCACCAAGCACACCCTCGCCCTCACCAACCGCGGGGACGCGACCACCGAGGACCTGCTGGCGCTCGCCCGCGAGGTCGTCGCCGGAGTGCACGAGGCCTTCGGCATCACCCTGGTCAACGAACCGGTCACGGTGGGCGTGAGCCTGTAGTGCCCGAGGCCCTGCGCGAAGCCGGCTTGGGTGGGTTCCGAAGCCGAAGCCGAAGCCGAAGCAAGCCGAAGCAAGCCGAAACCGCAAGCCCGGTGCCCGAGCCCCGAAACCCGAACCCCGGTGCCATGAGTCGAGGCCGCGGGAGCCGATGCCGAAACTCCGTTGCCCACCGGCACACCCGCCCGTGATCCTGGGCCGGTGAGGCCGACCGCATGCATCTGAGACTGCGCCAGTTCCGTCCCCGTACGGGCCCGCGCGAGCACCGCGTCGTCCAGCCCCGGCACCCTCTGCGCCACACCTCGCTGCGCGCTCCGGAGCCCATCGGCCTTCTCCTCGGTGACCACGACGGACTGAACCGGCTCGCCGGCCTGTTCTCCTTCGCCGCCTACTCCCGCCGCACGATCGTCCATGTGCCGCTGCGCGACGGCGTCCCGCCGGACGAGGGCTGCGGGGAGCTCGTCGATCTCGTCCTGGTCCACCACTCCTACGGACTGCGCCCCAGCAAGTGGCCGCACCTGCGCCGCTCGCTCGGCCCGGGCACCCCACTGTCCGTGCGCACCGACGAGGCGCGCACGGACCGGGACGCAGCCTGCCGGCGCCGACGTGCATCGCGGCCGGACTGCCGGGACGAGCTGCGGCACGCCACCCACGCACGCACGTTCTTCCTCTTCGGCAGCCGGGACGTCTTCGCCGAGGCTGCCATGTCCCTCGCGTACGCGGCGGGCTGGGGACCACGACAGAAGGGCGTCACGAAGGGGCACCTGGCGATGATGTCGGGGGTTCCCGGCCTCACGCAGCCTCCGGGGGGCGGGCATCCCCACGAGGTACTGGTCTGCTTCAAGCCGTATCCGCCCTACGCCCAGTTCAAGCGGCCGGGGTGTCGCGCGGCGGAGTGACGCTCCCGGCGCGTGCCTCGGTGCCTCCCCCGCTCCCGGCTCCGCTCGAGCGGGGGCCCCACCGCCCCCGGGGGTACCTACCGGGCTCTTGACGCACTGGGGAGGCGCGACTGCCCGCAGCCACGGCGGGGGCGCTACGCCGGGGTGGTGAGCCAGTCGTCCACGCCCGACAGCAGCTTCTCCTTCACGTCCTCCGGAGCCGCCGAGCCCCGTACCGACTGCCGGGCCACCTCCGCGAGCTCCGCGTCCGTGAAGCCGTGGTGGAGCCGCGCGATCTCGTACTGCGCCGCCAGCCGGGAGCCGAACAGCAGCGGATCGTCCGCCCCCAGCGCCAGTGGCACCCCCGCCTCGAACAGGGTGCGCAGCGGAACGTCCCCGGGCTTCTCGTAGACCCCCAGCGCCACGTTCGACGCCGGACACACCTCGCACGTCACCTGGCGGTCCGCGAGCCGCTGCATCAGCCGCGGGTCGTCCGCCGCCCGCACGCCGTGACCGATCCGGTGCGCCTCCAGGTCGTCCAGGCAGTCCCGTACCGACGTGGGCCCGGCCAGCTCGCCGCCGTGCGGCGCGGACAGCAGCCCCCCGTCCCGCGCGATCGCGAACGCCCGGTCGAAGTCACGGGCCATCCCCCGCCGCTCGTCGTTGGACAGTCCGAACCCGACCACGCCCCGGTCCGCGTACCGCACCGCCAGCCGGGCCAGCGTCCGCGCGTCCAGAGGGTGCTTCATCCGGTTGGCGGCCACCACCACCCGCATCCCGACCCCAGTGTCGCGCATCGCCGAATCCACCGCGTCCAG
This sequence comes from Streptomyces sp. NPDC031365, assembly GCF_055569765.1. Taxonomy (NCBI): domain Bacteria; kingdom Bacillati; phylum Actinomycetota; class Actinomycetes; order Kitasatosporales; family Streptomycetaceae; genus Streptomyces; species Streptomyces sp. NPDC031365. Next base: position 119,142 of record NZ_JBVIIM010000021.1, read on the forward strand.
GATGATCTCCAGCGTCGGGATCAGCCCGCCCAGCCGGGCTGCGTACGACGTCGGGTCGACCTGGATCTCCAGCCAGCCGGAGCCGTCCCGCCGGTCCTCCTCCGCCGCCTCCCGCACCAGCCGCTGGATGTCCTCCGGTTCGCGCAGACATGAGCGCGCGGCGTCGTACAGCCGCTGGAAACGGAACCAGCCGCGCTCGTCGGTGGCCCGCAGTCTCGGAGGCTCCCCGCTGGTCAGCGCGTCGGTCAGCGCCTCGGGCAGGCGCACCCCGTACTTGTCGGCCAGCTCCAGCAGGGTGGCGGGTCGCATGGACCCGGTGAAGTGCAGGTGGAGATGGGCTTTCGGCAGCTCAGAGACATCACGTTCACGCTCCATCGGTCGATCCTGCCGCACGCCCCGGCCGTCCCGGTAGCGCTTTCCCCTTTCGTGGTCTTGCTCGCACAAAGGAACAGGGGCGCCCAAGGTGCATACGGGCGCCCCTGCGGTGGACGGAAGAGGGGGAGGTCAGTCCCGCGCCTCCGCGAGGAGCTTCTGGATCCGGCTCACGCCCTCGACGAGGTCCTCGTCGCCCAGCGCGTACGACAGCCGCAGATAGCCGGGCGTGCCGAACGCCTCGCCGGGCACCACCGCGACCTCGGCCTCCTCCAGGATGAGCGCCGCCAGCTCGACCGAGTCCTGGGGCCGCTTGCCCCGGATCTCCTTGCCGATCAGTGCCTTGACCGAGGGGTAGGCGTAGAACGCGCCCTCGGGCTCCGGGCAGAGCACACCGTCGATCTCGTTGAGCATCCGGACGATGGTCTTCCGCCGGCGGTCGAAGGCCTCGCGCATCGCCGCGACCGCGTCCAGGTCGCCGGAGACGGCGGCGAGAGCGGCCACCTGGGCGACGTTGGACACGTTCGACGTGGCGTGCGACTGGAGGTTGGTCGCGGCCTTCACCACGTCCTTCGGGCCGATGATCCACCCGACCCGCCAGCCCGTCATCGCGTACGTCTTCGCGACACCGTTGACCACGACGCACTTGTCGCGCAGCTCGGGCAGCAGCGCGGGCAGGGAGACGGACACGGCGTCGCCGTAGACCAGGTGCTCGTAGATCTCGTCCGTCATCACCCACAGGCCGTGCTCGACGGCCCACTTGCCGATCGCCTCGGTCTCGGCCTCGCCGTAGACCGCACCGGTCGGGTTCGACGGGGAGACGAACAGGACGACCTTCGTCTTCTCGGTGCGGGCCGCCTCCAGCTGCTCCACGCTCACGCGGTAGCCCGTGGTCTCGTCGGCGACGACCTCGACCGGGACACCGCCGGCCAGCCGGATCGACTCCGGGTACGTCGTCCAGTACGGCGCCGGGACGATGACCTCGTCGCCCGGGTCGAGGATCGCGGCGAACGCCTCGTAGATGGCCTGCTTTCCGCCGTTGGTGACCAGGATCTGGGACGGGTCCACCTCGTAGCCGGAGTCGCGCAGCGTCTTGGCGGCGATCGCGGACTTCAGCTCGGGCAGACCGCCGGCCGGTGTGTAGCGGTGGTACTTCGGGTTCTTGCAGGCCTCGATCGCGGCCTCGACGATGTAGTCCGGTGTCGGGAAGTCGGGCTCACCGGCGCCGAAGCCGATCACCGGTCGCCCGGCGGCCTTGAGGGCCTTGGCCTTGGCGTCCACGGCGAGAGTGGCGGACTCGGAGATCGCGCCGACTCGGGCGGAGACCCGGCGCTCGGTGGGAGGGGTTGCAGCGCTCATGGGGCCCATCGTTTCAGACCGGAATCCCGGCGGGCACGGGGGTTTCACAGACTGAACATGAGCGGGCAAACCGTTGAACACCAGTCCGGATCCACCGCGTCAGGGCCGTGTGGCCAGGACGATCTTGCGCCACTCCGTGGCCGGGGCCGTCCTTCACGGGCGCTTTCTGTTCGACGCCCGGCCCAGGAACACGTACACTCTCACCTCGTTGGCCTTCAGCGGTCCGCGCCCAGCCGGTGCACACCAAGCATCCGGTCGGATGCGGTACGTTGGGGAACGCACAAAGGGTCGTAGCTCAATTGGTAGAGCACTGGTCTCCAAAACCAGCGGTTGGGGGTTCAAGTCCCTCCGGCCCTGCTACACACACCTTCGCCAGGATGTGTGCGCATGTACGTACAGCAATGCACCGCCGTGCGGGCTCGGACCGGGCGCGGCACGGCCACGACCCGGAATCAGGTGAGGACGAGTGACGGACGCCGTGGGCTCCATCGACATGCCTGATGCCCAGGACGAGGCGCCGGACTCCAAGAAGACCCGCAAAGGCGGTAAGCGGGCCAAGAAGGGTCCGCTGAAGCGCCTCGCGCTCTTCTACCGCCAGATCGTTGCGGAGCTTCGGAAGGTTGTCTGGCCGACCCGTAACCAGCTGACGTCGTACACGACCGCGGTGATCATCTTCGTGGTGCTGATGATCGGTCTGATCACTCTGTTCGACTATGGCCTCAGCAACGCCGCCAAGTACGTCTTCGGCTGATCCCCGAGCGAAGAGCGCCGAGGTACCCGGCGCTCCTTTCGCATGTTCCACCCCTATGTATCCAGGAAGAAGCAGCCACCGTGTCTGACCCGAACGTGAACGACGCCGTTGAGCCGTACGGCGAAGGGGCCGAGTCCGCCGAGGACGCGCTCGCCGCCGTCGAGGGCGCGGGCGTCGAGGACACCCAGGCCTCCGCCGAGGCCGAGGCTGCCGGCACCACCCCGGACGGCACCACCCCGGACGGGACCGCCGAGGCCGCCGGGACCTCCGAGGCTGATGAGACTCCCGAGGCCACCTCCGAGGCTGATGAGGCTCCCGAGGCCGGCGAGAACACCGAGGCCGTGGAAGCGGCCGAGGAGGCCGAAGAGCCCGAGGACGACCGCGACCCGGTCGAGAAGCTCCGCGAGGAACTGCGGACCCTGCCCGGCGAGTGGTACGTCATCCACACCTACGCGGGCTACGAGAACCGGGTGAAGACCAACCTCGAGCAGCGTGCCGTGTCGCTGAACGTCGAGGACTACATCTTCCAGGCCGAGGTGCCGCAGGAAGAGGTCGTCCAGATCAAGAACGGCGACCGCAAGACGATCAAGCAGAACAAGCTCCCGGGCTATGTCCTGGTCCGCATGGACCTGACGAACGAGTCCTGGGGCGTCGTCCGCAACACCCCCGGTGTCACCGGCTTCGTGGGCAACGCCTACGACCCCTATCCGCTGACGCTGGACGAGATCGTCAAGATGCTCGCCCCGGAGGCCGAGGAGAAGGCCGCCCGCGAGGCCGCCGAGGCCGAGGGCAAGCCTGTTCCGCAGCGCAAGGTCGAGGTCCAGGTGCTGGACTTCGAGGTCGGCGACTCGGTCACCGTCACCGACGGCCCCTTCGCCACGCTCCAGGCGACCATCAACGAGATCAACGCCGACTCCAAGAAGGTCAAGGGCCTGGTGGAGATCTTCGGCCGGGAGACGCCGGTCGAGCTCTCCTTCGACCAGATCCAGAAGAACTAGTCCTCAGGACGAGCCCTCTGGAACGGCTGCCACACAGCTTCCGCGCAGGTCAGGCGAACGCTCGCGCGTTTGTCTGACCTGCTCGGTTTTTGGCCGCGCATCTATACCCGTTATCGTTGTGCGGTATGCCCGCGTCCGGGTTGTCCCCATGACGTGGGCAGGACCCGAATCGAAAGGACCCGGAGAGCCATGCCTCCCAAGAAGAAGAAGGTCACGGGGCTCATCAAGCTCCAGATCCAGGCCGGTGCCGCCAACCCGGCCCCGCCGGTCGGCCCCGCGCTGGGCCAGCACGGCGTCAACATCATGGAGTTCTGCAAGGCCTACAACGCCGCGACCGAGTCGCAGCGTGGCTGGGTCATCCCGGTGGAGATCACGGTCTACGAGGACCGTTCGTTCACCTTCATCACCAAGACCCCGCCGGCCGCGAAGATGATCCTCAAGGCCGCGGGTGTGGAGAAGGGCTCCGGCGAGCCGCACAAGACCAAGGTCGCGAAGATCACGCGTGACCAGGTCCGTGAGATCGCCACCACCAAGATGCCCGACCTCAACGCCAACGACCTGGACGCCGCCGAGAAGATCATCGCCGGCACCGCCCGTTCCATGGGCGTCACGGTCGAGGGCTGACCTCCACCCCCGTAAGCCAAGCAGTAGTGGCAGGGCCGGCTCGGCCCGGACCACGACTCCTCAGATTCCACAGGAGCTTTCAGTGAGCAAGCGCAGCAAGTCTCTCCGCGCTGCGGACGCCAAGATCGACCGGGAGAAGCTGTACGCCCCGCTCGAGGCCGTCCGTCTCGCCAAGGAGACGTCCACGACCAAGTTCGACGGCACCGTCGAGGTCGCCTTCCGCCTGGGTGTCGACCCCCGCAAGGCCGACCAGATGGTCCGTGGCACCGTGAACCTCCCGCACGGCACCGGCAAGACCGCCCGGGTCCTGGTCTTCGCGACCGGTGACCGTGCCGAGGCCGCGCGTGCCGCGGGCGCCGACATCGTCGGCGCCGACGAGCTGATCGACGAGGTGTCGAAGGGCCGTCTGGACTTCGACGCCGTCGTCGCCACCCCGGACCTCATGGGCAAGGTCGGCCGCCTCGGCCGCGTGCTCGGTCCCCGTGGTCTGATGCCGAACCCGAAGACCGGCACCGTGACGCCGGACGTGACCAAGGCCGTCACCGAGATCAAGGGCGGCAAGATCGAGTTCCGCGTCGACAAGCACTCGAACCTGCACTTCATCATCGGCAAGTCGTCCTTCGACGACACCAAGCTGGTGGAGAACTACGGCGCCGCGCTGGAGGAGATCCTCCGTCTGAAGCCGTCCGCCGCCAAGGGTCGCTACATCAGGAAGGCCGCCATCACCACCACGATGGGCCCCGGCATTCCGCTCGACCCGAACCGCACCCGCAACCTCCTCGTCGAGGAGGACCCGGCCGCCGTCTGAGCAGCCGGATGGGCCGGCTGAACCGGTCCGCGTCCACGGTGAAAAGCCCGCCCCCGAGCCTCTCAGAGGCCCGGGGGCGGGCTTTTTCGTACGACAGTGTCAGTCGGGTGGGTTACCGTTCCCTTGACTTCACAGACGTAGCACAGAGAAACAACCAGGGGTGGGATTCATGGGTATGGCCGCTTGGAAGCGCGCGGGTGTCTGTCTGACGGCCGCGGCCGTCGTCGCGGGTGTCACGGGGTGTCAGGGCGGTGACAGTGAGGACGGCGGCAAGAAGAAGAAGGCCGCCGACTCGGCACAGTCCGAGGTACAGACGCAGAACGAGATGACGAAGGTGCTCCAGACCGCCTTCAAGAAGACCTCGGACGCCAAGTCCTCCAAGGTGCGGATGACCATGACGATGCCGGCGGCCCTGGACGGCGGCGGCACCATCGAGATGAGCGGCGTGCAGGGGTGGGACCCGGCCGTCATGGACGTCACCATGAAGGGCTCCGCGCTCACGGCGGGCGACCCGGACGCCCCCGAGCAGATCCGCATGATCATGCTGGACCAGGCCATGTACATGGACATGGGTGCGAAGCAGGCCGCCGAGATGGACGGCAAGCGCTGGATGAAGATGGACTTCGGCGCCATCGCCGAGGCGTCCGGTGACCCGGAGATCCAGAAGCAGATGACCGGCGGCATGGAGAACATGAACCAGGACCCGGCGCAGCAGCTCGCCCTGCTGCTCGAGTCCAAGAGCCTGAAGCACGTGGGCCCGGAGAAGGTCGACGGCGTTCAGACCCAGCACTACAAGGGCACGCTGAGCGTCGAGGAGATGCTCGACGCCAATAAGGCCCTCGACGGTGTGTTCACCGCGAAGGAACGCGAGCAGCTCGTCGCCAACATGAAGAAGTCGGGCCTGAAGGGGTACGACACCGAGGTCTGGGTCAACGAGGACAACTACCCGGCCAAGATGATCGTCGGCATGCAGATGTCCGAGGGCACGATGAAGATGACGGCCCACTACTCCGACTACGGCGCCGCGGCCGAGGTCGAGGCGCCGCCGGCGAAGGACACCCTCGACTTCATGGAGATGATGAAGGACCTGGAGGGCATGGGGGCCGGCGCCTAGGCCCGCACTCGGCCGGCGGAGCCCCGATCGGCCGATTTGCTTGGCGCCGATCCGTTCGCGTACTCTTCCACAGAAGCCAAAGACCGCTGGTCGTTGCCGTGCGCTCGTCAGAGGGTGCGGTGGCCGAAGGATCCGCTGAACTGCGGACGACCCGCGCAGGTGTCAGTGGAAGAGTTCCCGGAATTCGCTGCCTCGAGTATGCGAGTAACCGGTTGAGCTACGCCCCGTGCGCCTGCGCCCGGGGCGTTTCGTTTTCCCAGTCCTCCTTCGGGTCCGCGCGGTCCGAATCACCCGGAAGGAGGCCGAGGCTCTATGGCGAGGCCCGACAAGGCTGCCGCGGTTGCCGAGCTGACGGACAAGTTCCGCAGCTCCAATGCCGCCGTGCTGACCGAGTACCGCGGTCTCACCGTGGCGCAGCTCAAGACGCTGCGCCGTTCGCTCGGTGAGAACGCCCAGTACGCCGTGGTGAAGAACACGCTGACCAAGATTGCGGCCAACGAGGCCGGGATCACGCTCGACGACCAGCTCTTCGCTGGCCCGACGGCGGTCGCCTTCGTCACCGGTGACCCGGTGGAGTCGGCGAAGGGTCTTCGTGACTTCGCCAAGGACAACCCGAATCTCGTCATCAAGGGCGGCGTCCTTGACGGCAAGGCGATGTCCGCCGACGAGATCAAGAAGCTTGCGGACCTCGAGTCCCGCGAGGTTCTGCTCTCCAAGCTGGCGGGCGCTTTCAAGGGCAAGCAGACGCAGACTGCTCAGCTCTTCCAGGCGCTCCCCTCGAAGCTCGTCCGCACCGTGGACGCGCTCCGTGCCAAGCAGGACGAGCAGGGCGGTGCCGAGTAATTCGGCTCGCTTTCCGATCCTCGCCGCGTGAACCGCACGAGGTGAGGGTCGATGCGGGCCCGACGTACGCCCGCCTCACCCCGTACATCCGGCACCTGCCGATTTAGTGGAAGGACCGCCATCATGGCGAAGCTCAGCCAGGAAGACCTGCTCGCCCAGTTCGAGGAGATGACCCTCATCGAGCTCTCCGAGTTCGTGAAGGCCTTCGAGGACAAGTTCGACGTCACCGCCGCCGCGGCCGTCGCCGTCGCGGGCCCGGCCCAGGGTGGCCCGGCTGCCCCGGTCGAGGAGGAGAAGGACGAGTTCGACGTCATCCTCACCGGTGCCGGCGACAAGAAGATCCAGGTCATCAAGGTCGTGCGTGAGCTGACCTCCCTGGGTCTGAAGGAGGCCAAGGACCTCGTGGACGGCGCCCCGAAGCCCGTCCTCGAGAAGGTCGCCAAGGACGCCGCCGAGAAGGCCGCCGAGTCCCTCAAGGGCGCCGGCGCCTCCGTCGAGGTCAAGTAGCACCTCGCGGGTCCGGCAGGATCCGCAGCGCGTCCCACGGACGTGTAACGCTCAGGCACTGAAGAGCGATCATCCATCCGGGTGGTCGCTCTTCGGCGTGCGGGGGGTCCGGCGGCGGCTGCCTTGCCCCCGGGACGGCGAGGGGTAGGGTGATCTTCGTTGTGCCTCCAGGGGCCGCGGAGAATCACCTCGTGGCAAGCGGTCGGGGCAAGGGGGCCTTGACGAACCGCACGCAGCGCGCAATTCTCAGGACGCGTCGTCACAAGGATCCGAATCCGAGGCATGGATCGACGGCAAAGAGGGCAGGATCACGGTGCGTTGAGGGCAGCGCCTTGTCGCAGGAGTTCGCAGGAGTTGAGAACAACGAGGGCCTCTACCCGGTCTCGTACACCGCACTGGACATCAGTGTGCCAAGTGGCTACACTGACCCTTTGCGCTGCCTGTTAGCTGTCCCCTGCCCGTCACCAGGGGCATGCCCTCACTCGAGCACGACGACCAGATGATCTCTGACCTGGGCTTTTGCCCGCATCGGAGGAATCTGTCCCTGTGCACAGTGGGGGGCCGGTACGCGCGTAGTGAGTCCGAGCCCTCGGAAGGACCCCCTCTTGGCCGCCTCGCGCAACGCCTCGACCGCGAATACGAACAACGGTGCCAGCACCGCCCCGCTGCGCATCTCCTTTGCAAAGATCAAGGAGCCCCTCGAGGTTCCGAACCTTCTCGCGCTGCAGACCGAGAGCTTTGACTGGCTGCTCGGCAACGATGCCTGGAAGGCTCGCGTCGAGGAGGCTCTCGAGAACGGGCAGGACGTCCCCACCAAGTCCGGTCTGGAGGAGATCTTCGAAGAGATCTCCCCGATCGAGGACTTCTCCGGGTCGATGTCGCTGACCTTCCGCGACCACCGCTTCGAGCCGCCGAAGAACTCCATCGACGAGTGCAAGGAGCGCGACTTCACGTACGCCGCCCCGCTCTTCGTCACCGCCGAGTTCACCAACAACGAGACCGGCGAGATCAAGTCCCAGACCGTCTTCATGGGCGACTTCCCGCTCATGACGAACAAGGGCACCTTCGTCATCAACGGCACCGAGCGTGTCGTGGTGTCCCAGCTGGTCCGCTCGCCCGGCGTCTACTTCGACTCCTCCATCGACAAGACGTCCGACAAGGACATCTTCTCCGCCAAGATCATCCCGTCCCGGGGTGCCTGGCTGGAGATGGAGATCGACAAGCGCGACATGGTCGGTGTCCGCATCGACCGCAAGCGCAAGCAGTCCGTCACCGTCCTCCTGAAGGCGCTCGGCTGGACCACCGAGCAGATCCTCGAGGAGTTCGGCGAGTACGAGTCCATGCGCGCCACCCTGGAGAAGGACCACACCCAGGGCCAGGACGACGCGCTCCTCGACATCTACCGCAAGCTGCGTCCGGGCGAGCCCCCCACGCGTGAGGCCGCGCAGACGCTTCTCGAGAACCTGTACTTCAACCCCAAGCGCTACGACCTCGCCAAGGTCGGCCGCTACAAGGTCAACAAGAAGCTCGGCGGGGACGAGCCGCTGGACGCCGGCGTGCTCACCACCGACGACGTCATCGCCACCATCAAGTACCTGGTGAAGCTGCACGCCGGTGAGACCGAGACGGTCGGCGAGTCCGGGCGCTCGATCATCGTCGAGACCGACGACATCGACCACTTCGGCAACCGCCGCATCCGCAACGTCGGCGAGCTGATCCAGAACCAGGTCCGTACGGGTCTCGCCCGTATGGAGCGCGTCGTGCGCGAGCGCATGACCACCCAGGACGTCGAGGCGATCACGCCCCAGACCCTGATCAACATCCGGCCGGTCGTCGCCTCCATCAAGGAGTTCTTCGGCACCAGCCAGCTGTCCCAGTTCATGGACCAGAACAACCCGCTGTCCGGGCTGACGCACAAGCGTCGTCTCAACGCCCTCGGCCCGGGTGGTCTCTCCCGTGAGCGGGCCGGCTTCGAGGTCCGTGACGTGCACCCCTCGCACTACGGCCGCATGTGCCCGATCGAGACGCCGGAAGGCCCGAACATCGGTCTGATCGGCTCGCTCGCCTCCTACGGGCGGATCAACCCGTTCGGCTTCATCGAGACGCCGTACCGCAAGTCCGTCGGCGGCCAGGTCACCGACGAGGTGGACTACCTGACCGCGGACGAGGAGGACCGCTTCGTCATCGCGCAGGCCAACGCGCCGCTCAACGACGAGATGCGCTTCGTCGAGAACCGCATCCTGGTCCGCCGCCGCGGCGGCGAGGTCGACTACGTCCCCGGTGACGAGGTCGACTACATGGACGTCTCGCCGCGCCAGATGGTGTCGGTCGCGACCGCCATGATCCCGTTCCTCGAGCACGACGACGCCAACCGTGCCCTCATGGGCGCGAACATGATGCGTCAGGCGGTGCCGCTCATCAAGAGCGAGTCCCCGCTCGTCGGCACCGGCATGGAGTACCGCTCCGCCGTCGACGCCGGCGACGTGGTCAAGGCCGAGAAGGCGGGTGTGGTCCAGGAGGTCTCCGCGGACTACATCACCACCGCCAACGACGACGGCACGTACATCACGTACCGCCTGGCCAAGTTCTCCCGGTCCAACCAGGGCACCTCGGTCAACCAGAAGGTCATCGTCGCCGAGGGCGACCGGATCATCGAGGGCCAGGTCCTCGCCGACGGTCCGGCCACCCAGAACGGCGAGATGGCGCTCGGCAAGAACCTGCTGGTCGCGTTCATGCCGTGGGAGGGTCACAACTACGAGGACGCGATCATCCTGTCGCAGCGCCTCGTCCAGGACGACGTCCTCTCCTCGATCCACATCGAGGAGCACGAGGTCGACGCCCGTGACACCAAGCTCGGCCCGGAGGAGATCACCCGGGACATCCCGAACGTCTCCGAGGAGGTCCTCGCCGACCTCGACGAGCGCGGCATCATCCGCATCGGCGCCGAGGTCGTCGCCGGCGACATCCTCGTCGGCAAGGTCACGCCCAAGGGCGAGACCGAGCTGACCCCGGAGGAGCGCCTGCTGCGCGCCATCTTCGGTGAGAAGGCCCGTGAGGTCCGTGACACCTCGCTGAAGGTCCCGCACGGCGAGATCGGCAAGGTCATCGGCGTCCGCGTCTTCGACCGCGAGGAGGGCGACGAGCTTCCCCCCGGTGTCAACCAGCTGGTGCGCGTCTACGTCGCGCAGAAGCGCAAGATCACCGACGGTGACAAGCTCGCCGGCCGGCACGGCAACAAGGGCGTCATCTCCAAGATCCTGCCCATCGAGGACATGCCGTTCCTCGAGGACGGGACCCCGGTCGACATCATCCTCAACCCGCTGGGTGTGCCGTCCCGGATGAACCCGGGACAGGTACTGGAGATCCACCTCGGCTGGCTCGCCAGCCGCGGCTGGGACGTCTCCGGCCTCGCGGACGAGTGGGCCGAGCGGCTGCAGGTCATCGGCGCCGACAAGGTCGAGCCCGGCACCAACGTCGCCACCCCGGTCTTCGACGGCGCGCGTGAGGACGAGCTCGCGGGTCTGCTCCAGCACACCATCCCGAACCGCGACGGCGAGCGCATGGTGCTCCCGTCCGGCAAGGCACGGCTGTACGACGGCCGCTCGGGCGAGCCGTTCCCGGAGCCGATCTCGGTCGGCTACATGTACATCCTGAAGCTGCACCACCTGGTCGACGACAAGCTGCACGCCCGGTCGACCGGTCCGTACTCCATGATCACCCAGCAGCCGCTGGGTGGTAAGGCTCAGTTCGGTGGCCAGCGGTTCGGCGAGATGGAGGTGTGGGCACTCGAGGCGTACGGCGCCGCCTACGCGCTCCAGGAGCTGCTGACCATCAAGTCCGACGACGTCACCGGCCGCGTGAAGGTCTACGAGGCCATCGTCAAGGGCGAGAACATCCCCGAGCCCGGCATCCCCGAGTCCTTCAAGGTCCTCATCAAGGAGATGCAGTCCCTGTGCCTGAACGTGGAGGTGCTGTCCAGCGACGGCATGTCCATCGAGATGCGTGACACCGACGAGGACGTCTTCCGCGCTGCGGAGGAGCTCGGCATCGACCTGTCCCGGCGCGAGCCGAGCAGCGTCGAAGAGGTCTGACGGGAGTGGGGCGGCCTGATGGAGATCGGGCCGCCCGCCCCAGGACCCCCGTTTCAGACCCCAAGACTTACAACCCTGAGAGGGATTGACGCATAGTGCTCGACGTCAACTTCTTCGACGAGCTCCGGATCGGTCTGGCCACCGCTGACGACATCCGTCAGTGGAGCCACGGCGAGGTCAAGAAGCCCGAGACGATCAACTACCGCACGCTCAAGCCCGAAAAGGACGGACTCTTCTGCGAGAAGATCTTCGGTCCGACCCGGGACTGGGAGTGCTACTGCGGCAAGTACAAGCGCGTCCGCTTCAAGGGCATCATCTGTGAGCGCTGTGGCGTCGAGGTCACGCGCGCCAAGGTGCGCCGTGAGCGGATGGGCCACATCGAGCTGGCCGCTCCCGTCACCCACATCTGGTACTTCAAGGGCGTCCCGTCGCGCCTCGGCTACCTGCTCGACCTCGCCCCGAAGGACCTGGAGAAGGTCATCTACTTCGCGGCGTACATGATCACGTATGTCGACGAGGAGCGCCGCACCCGCGACCTGCCCTCGCTGGAGGCCCATGTCTCCGTCGAGCGCCAGCAGGTCGAGAACCGCCGCGACGCCGACCTCGAGGCCCGCGCCAAGAAGCTCGAGACGGACCTCGCCGCCCTGGAGGCCGAGGGCGCCAAGGCCGATGTGCGCCGCAAGGTGCGCGAGGGTGCCGAGCGTGAGATGAAGCAGCTGCGCGACCGTGCGCAGCGCGAGATCGACCGCCTCGACGAGGTGTGGAACCGGTTCAAGAACCTCAAGGTCCAGGACCTCGAGGGCGACGAGCTGCTCTACCGCGAGCTGCGTGACCGCTTCGGCACGTACTTCGACGGTTCGATGGGTGCCGCGGCGCTGCAGAAGCGCCTGGAGTCCTTCGACCTCGACGAGGAGGCCGAGCGCCTCCGCGAGATCATCCGCACCGGCAAGGGCCAGAAGAAGACCCGTGCGCTCAAGCGACTGAAGGTCGTCTCCGCGTTCCTGCAGACCTCCAACAGCCCCAAGGGCATGGTGCTGGACTGCGTGCCGGTCATCCCGCCGGACCTGCGTCCGATGGTGCAGCTGGACGGTGGCCGCTTCGCGACCTCCGACCTGAACGACCTGTACCGCCGCGTCATCAACCGTAACAACCGTCTGAAGCGGCTTCTCGACCTCGGCGCGCCCGAGATCATCGTGAACAACGAGAAGCGCATGCTCCAGGAGGCCGTGGACGCGCTCTTCGACAACGGCCGTCGTGGCCGCCCGGTGACGGGCCCCGGCAACCGTCCGCTGAAGTCGCTCTCGGACATGCTCAAGGGCAAGCAGGGCCGCTTCCGTCAGAACCTGCTCGGCAAGCGGGTCGACTACTCGGCGCGCTCCGTGATCGTCGTCGGCCCGCAGCTGAAGCTGCACCAGTGCGGTCTGCCGAAGGCGATGGCGCTGGAGCTCTTCAAGCCGTTCGTGATGAAGCGCCTGGTCGACCTGAACCACGCGCAGAACATCAAGTCGGCCAAGCGCATGGTCGAGCGCGGCCGCACCGTGGTGTACGACGTCCTCGAAGAGGTCATCGCCGAGCACCCGGTGCTGCTGAACCGTGCGCCCACGCTGCACCGCCTCGGCATCCAGGCCTTCGAGCCGCAGCTGGTCGAGGGCAAGGCCATCCAGATCCACCCGCTCGTCTGCACCGCGTTCAACGCGGACTTCGACGGTGACCAGATGGCCGTGCACCTGCCGCTGTCCGCGGAGGCGCAGGCCGAGGCCCGCATCCTGATGCTGTCCTCGAACAACATCCTCAAGCCGGCCGACGGTCGTCCGGTGACGATGCCGACCCAGGACATGGTCCTCGGTCTGTTCTTCCTCACCACCGACGGCGAGATGCGCGACCTCAAGGGTGAGGGCCGCTCCTTCGCCTCGGTCGCGGAGGCGATCATGGCCTTCGACGCGGGCGAGCTGTCGCTCCAGTCGAGGATCGACGTCCGCTTCCCGGTCGGCACCATCCCGCCGCGCGGCTGGACCCCGCCGGCGCGCGAGGAAGGGGACGACGGCGTCGGGGAGAGGGAGTGGCAGCAGGGTGACACCTTCCGGCTGAACACCACCCTGGGCCGTGCGCTCTTCAACGAGCTGCTGCCCGAGGACTACCCGTTCGTCGACTACGAGGTCGGCAAGAAGCAGCTCTCGGAGATCGTCAACGACCTCGCCGAGCGCTACCCGAAGGTCATCGTGGCGGCGACGCTCGACAACCTGAAGGCGTCCGGCTTCTACTGGGCCACCCGTTCCGGCGTCACCGTCGCCATCTCCGACGTCGTCGTTCCCGAGGCGAAGAAGGAGATCGTCAAGGGCTACGAGGCGCAGGACGAGAAGGTCCAGAAGCAGTACGAGCGCGGTCTGATCACCAAGGACGAGCGCACGCAGGAGCTCATCGCGATCTGGACCAAGGCGACCAACGAGGTCGCCGAGGCGATGAACGACAACTTCCCGAAGACCAACCCGATCTTCATGATGGTGAACTCGGGTGCACGAGGCAACATGATGCAGATGCGTCAGATCGCCGGTATGCGTGGTCTGGTGTCGAACGCGAAGAACGAGACGATCCCGCGTCCGATCAAGGCGTCGTTCCGTGAGGGCCTGTCCGTGCTGGAGTACTTCATCTCCACGCACGGTGCCCGTAAGGGTCTGGCGGACACCGCTCTGCGTACCGCCGACTCGGGTTACCTGACCCGTCGTCTGGTCGACGTCTCCCAGGACGTCATCATCCGCGAGGAGGACTGCGGCACCGACCGCGGTCTGCGCCTCAAGATCGCCAGCCGGGACGAGACGGGCGTGCTCCGCAAGGAGGGCGACGTCGAGACGTCCGTGTACGCGCGCTGCCTCGCCGAGGACATCGTGGTCGACGGCCAGGTGCTGGCCCCGGCCGGCACCGACCTGGGCGACGTCCTCATCGAGGAGCTCGTCTCCCGCGGCGTCGAGGAGGTCAAGACCCGCTCGGTCCTGACCTGCGAGTCCGCCGTCGGCACCTGCGCGATGTGCTACGGCCGCTCGCTGGCCACCGGCAAGCTGGTCGACATCGGTGAGGCGGTCGGCATCATCGCCGCCCAGTCCATCGGTGAGCCCGGTACGCAGCTGACGATGCGTACCTTCCACACCGGTGGTGTGGCCGGTGACGACATCACCCAGGGTCTGCCCCGTGTCGTCGAGCTCTTCGAGGCCCGTACGCCCAAGGGTGTCGCCCCGATCTCCGAGGCCTCCGGCCGCGTGCGGATCGAGGAGACCGAGAAGACCAAGAAGCTCGTCGTCACCCCGGACGACGGCAGCGACGAGACGGCGTTCCCGATCTCCAAGCGTGCCAAGGTCCTGGTCGGCGAGGGCGACCACGTCGATGTGGGTCAGCAGCTCACCGTGGGTGCCACCAACCCGCACGACGTGCTGCGCATCCTGGGTCAGCGTGCCGTCCAGGTCCACCTGGTCGGCGAGGTCCAGAAGGTCTACAACTCGCAGGGTGTGTCGATCCACGACAAGCACATCGAGATCATCATCCGGCAGATGCTGCGCCGTGTGACGATCATCGAGTCCGGCGACGCCGAGCTGCTGCCCGGTGAGCTGGTCGAGCGCTCGAAGTTCGAGACCGAGAACCGTCGTGTGGTCCAGGAGGGCGGTCACCCGGCCTCCGGTCGTCCGCAGCTGATGGGTATCACCAAGGCCTCGCTGGCGACGGAGTCCTGGCTGTCGGCCGCCTCCTTCCAGGAGACGACCCGAGTCCTGACGGATGCGGCGATCAACGCCAAGTCCGACAGCCTCATCGGCCTCAAGGAGAACGTCATCATCGGTAAGCTCATCCCGGCCGGTACGGGTCTGTCCCGTTACCGCAACATCCGGGTCGAGCCGACCGAGGAGGCCAAGGCCGCGATGTACTCGGCCGTCGGCTACGACGACATCGACTACTCGCCGTTCGGCACGGGCTCCGGCCAGGCCGTCCCGCTGGAGGACTACGACTACGGTCCGTACAACCAGTAAGCGAGCCGCTTGATCCGAGGGGCGGTCACTCCGTACGGGGTGGCCGCCCCTCGGCGTGTCCGGACACGAGTCCGTGTGCGTCACCGGGTGCCCGGCGATGCGGGAAGCCCGGTCCTGCGGGAAGCCCGGCCCTGCGAGGAGACCGGTCCTGTGAGGAGACCGGCCTCCTCGTACGGCAGGCGTGACCTCACCATCGCTTCCGGTGGGCCCGGACGCCCTGCGTGTCTCGTTTCCGGCGTCGTACCCGGCCCGCATCCGTGATGCAGCACCCGCGGAAAGCCGGCAGTGCCCGCCGTTCCGCGTTCGAGTCCGCGTCTGATGCCGGGGCCGGTGGAACCAAACTGCCGGTACGGTGCGTTCAAGTGGGTGAAAACACTAATCAGGGATATCTGTCCGGCCCTCCGGGAGGCAGCCGTGTCGTACCCGACTCCGTGGCAGGGCCATCCCCTGCAGGGGCCCGGTGCCCCGTCGATGCTGGCCTCCCACGCCGACCGTGAGCGCGCGGTGGACGTCCTGCGGGCCGGGTACGGCGAAGGCAGGCTGGACCACCCCGAATTCGAGAAGCGCGTCGCCCGGGCCTACTCCGCCCGGACGGTGGCCGAGCTGTCGCTGCTGGTCGCGGATCTGCCTCAGGGCCCGCTGCCCCAGCCGATGGCGGCCGTCGGGCCGCCGGTGCCGGCGACGTTCCTGCCCCGGCCGTATCCGAGGACCAACGGCAAGGCGGTCGCCTCGATGGTCTGCGGTGTCCTGTCCGTGGCCACGGGCGGGCTCACCGGGCTCCCGGCAGTGATTCTCGGCCACATGGCCCAGTCGGAGATCCGCCGCACCGGTGAAGCCGGTGAGGGCTTCGTCCTGACCGGACTGGTGCTCGGCTGGCTGTCCGTCGCCGGCTGGCTGGTGTTCCTGACCTTCTTCGTCCTGCTGGCCGCGCTGGTGGGCTCGCCCTGAACGACAGGTCGGCAGGGTCGGAAGGCGTGGTGCTCAGCGAGCCGGCTGGACCACGGTCGCTGGTGGTGCGGCCGGGTGTGGTGTCGCGGTGCGGCGCCAGGACTGGGGTGGAGCCGAACCGGTGCGCGGCATCAGGACGGCCGTACGCAGGCCGGTGAAGCGGGCGCCGGACAGCACCGGGACGCGGTCGACGCAGCCGCTCCACGAGGCTGTCAAGGCCCTGATCCGGCCAACGCGGCAGGCCGGCCAGGGGCCGCCGCTGCCGCTGGGGCCGCCTGTCCCGGGGTGTCCTGGCGGGTCCGGGAACCCGGCAGGGAGGAGCGGGAGAGGTCCGGTGTGTCGGGCCGCGCTCCATTTGTTTTGACCGGAGTCCATGAGCTAGGTACGCTCAGACCTTGTGCCTGGGGTGTGCCCTGGCCTTCGTGCGTGCCATCACACCGCACCGGGGGCTGTGAAACGGCCACCGCAATTCAGCGCTTTCTTCTGCCTCGCGGCGGGAGTCCGCAGGATTCGACACACCCGACCGCGTGGGTCGGTGACGTTCCAGGTTAGCTTCACCATTCGGCACACAGAAACCGGAGAAGTAGTGCCTACGATCCAGCAGCTGGTCCGCAAGGGCCGGCAGGACAAGGTCGAGAAGAACAAGACGCCCGCACTCGAGGGTTCCCCTCAGCGCCGTGGCGTCTGCACGCGTGTGTTCACGACCACCCCGAAGAAGCCGAACTCGGCCCTGCGTAAGGTCGCGCGTGTGCGTCTGACCAGCGGGATCGAGGTCACCGCCTACATTCCGGGTGAGGGACACAACCTGCAGGAGCACTCCATCGTGCTCGTGCGCGGCGGCCGTGTGAAGGACCTGCCGGGTGTTCGCTACAAGATCATCCGCGGTTCGCTCGACACCCAGGGTGTCAAGAACCGCAAGCAGGCCCGCAGCCGCTACGGCGCCAAGAAGGAGAAGTAAGAATGCCTCGTAAGGGCCCCGCCCCGAAGCGCCCGGTCATCATCGACCCGGTCTACGGTTCTCCTCTGGTGACCTCCCTCATCAACAAGGTGCTGCTGAACGGCAAGCGCTCCACCGCCGAGCGCATCGTGTACGGCGCCATGGAGGGTCTGCGTGAGAAGACGGGCAACGACCCGATCATCACGCTGAAGCGCGCGCTGGAGAACATCAAGCCGACCCTCGAGGTCAAGTCCCGCCGTGTCGGTGGCGCGACGTACCAGGTTCCGATCGAGGTCAAGCCCGGTCGTGCCAACACCCTGGCGCTGCGCTGGCTGGTCGGTTACTCCCGCGCCCGTCGCGAGAAGACCATGACCGAGCGTCTGCTCAACGAGCTTCTCGACGCCTCCAACGGCCTCGGTGCCGCTGTGAAGAAGCGCGAGGACACGCACAAGATGGCCGAGTCCAACAAGGCCTTCGCGCACTACCGCTGGTAGTCGCTACCCACATCGAGACCGAGAGAAGACTGAAGCCTTATGGCTACCACTTCACTTGACCTGGCCAAGGTCCGCAACATCGGGATCATGGCCCACATCGACGCGGGCAAGACGACCACCACCGAGCGGATCCTGTTCTACACCGGCGTCTCCTACAAGATCGGTGAGGTCCACGAGGGCGCTGCCACCATGGACTGGATGGAGCAGGAGCAGGAGCGTGGTATCACCATCACCTCCGCTGCGACCACCTGTCACTGGCCGCTCGAGGACGACGACTACACGATCAACATCATCGACACCCCGGGGCACGTCGACTTCACCGTCGAGGTGGAGCGCTCGCTGCGCGTCCTCGACGGTGCCGTGACGGTGTTCGACGGAGTCGCCGGTGTCGAGCCGCAGTCCGAGACGGTGTGGCGTCAGGCCGACCGCTACGGCGTGCCGCGTATCTGCTTCGTGAACAAGCTCGACCGCACCGGTGCCGAATTCCACCGCTGTGTCGACATGATCAGCGACCGCCTGGGCGCGCAGCCGCTCGTCATGCAGCTGCCGATCGGTGCCGAGGCCGACTTCAAGGGCGTCGTCGACCTCGTGACGATGAAGGCCTACGTGTGGTCCGCCGAGGCCACCAAGGGCGAGATGTACGACGTCGTCGACATCCCGGCCACGCACACCGAGGCCGCCGAGGAATGGCGCGGCAAGCTGCTCGAGGCCGTCGCCGAGAACGACGAGGAGCTGATGGAGCTGTACCTGGAGGGCCAGGAGCCCACCACGGAGCAGCTCTACGCCGCGATCCGTCGCATCACCATCGCCTCCGGCAAGTCCACCGAGACCACCGTCACCCCGGTGTTCTGCGGTACCGCGTTCAAGAACAAGGGCGTTCAGCCCCTGCTCGACGCGGTCGTGCGCTACCTGCCGACCCCGCTCGACGTGGAGGCCATCGAGGGCCATGACGTCAAGGACCCCGAGGTCGTCGTCAAGCGCAAGCCGTCGGAGGACGAGCCCCTCGCCGCGCTCGCGTTCAAGATCATGAGCGACCCGCACCTCGGCAAGCTCACCTTCGTCCGGGTCTACTCGGGCCGCCTGCAGTCCGGCACCGCGGTGCTGAACTCCGTGAAGGGCAAGAAGGAGCGCATCGGCAAGATCTACCGCATGCACGCCAACAAGCGTGAGGAGATCGAGTCGGTGGGCGCCGGTGACATCGTCGCCGTCATGGGCCTGAAGCAGACCACCACCGGTGAGACGCTGTCCGACGACAAGAGCCCGGTCATCCTGGAGTCCATGGACTTCCCGGCGCCGGTCATCCAGGTCGCCATCGAGCCCAAGTCGAAGGGTGACCAGGAGAAGCTGGGCGTCGCGATCCAGCGCCTGGCCGAGGAGGACCCGTCCTTCCAGGTCCACTCGGACGAGGAGACCGGCCAGACCATCATCGGTGGTATGGGCGAGCTGCACCTCGAGGTGCTGGTCGACCGTATGCGCCGTGAGTTCAAGGTCGAGGCCAACGTCGGCAAGCCCCAGGTCGCCTACCGTGAGACGATTCGCAAGACCGTCGAGCGCGTGGACTACACCCACAAGAAGCAGACCGGTGGTACCGGTCAGTTCGCCAAGGTGCAGATCGCGATCGAGCCGATCGAGGGCGGAGACGCCTCCTACGAGTTCGTGAACAAGGTGACCGGTGGCCGTATCCCGAAGGAGTACATTCCTTCGGTGGACGCCGGTGCGCAGGAGGCCATGCAGTTCGGCATCCTGGCCGGCTACGAGATGACGGGCGTCCGCGTCACGCTCATCGACGGTGGCTACCACGAGGTCGACTCCTCCGAGCTCGCGTTCAAGATCGCCGGTTCGCAGGCCTTCAAGGAGGCCGCGCGCAAGGCTTCGCCCGTGCTCCTGGAGCCGATGATGGCCGTCGAGGTCACCACGCCCGAGGACTACATGGGTGAGGTCATCGGCGACATCAACTCCCGCCGTGGCCAGATCCAGGCCATGGAGGAGCGGGCGGGTGCCCGCGTCGTGAAGGGCCTCGTGCCCCTCTCGGAGATGTTCGGTTACGTCGGCGACCTGCGCAGCAAGACGTCCGGCCGTGCCAGCTACTCCATGCAGTTCGACTCCTACGCCGAGGTTCCGCGGAACGTCGCCGAGGAGATCATCGCGAAGGCCAAGGGCGAGTAGCGGACTCCGTTTAACGGACCCCGTATCCACGCTTTAGGCTTGACCCCGGAGCCTGCAGGGGACATTCCGCCGTCACCCCGGTGGAATGTCCCGGGCCCGGGTTTCCCAGCAAAGATCCCTGGCGCCGTTGAAGCAAGGCGTACAGAACCACTCCACAGGAGGACCCCAGTGGCGAAGGCGAAGTTCGAGCGGACTAAGCCGCACGTCAACATCGGCACCATCGGTCACATCGACCACGGTAAGACGACCCTCACGGCCGCCATTACCAAGGTGCTGCACGACGCGTACCCGGACCTGAACGAGGCCTCGGCCTTCGACCAGATCGACAAGGCTCCCGAAGAGCGCCAGCGCGGAATCACGATCTCGATCTCCCACGTCGAGTACCAGACCGAGCAGCGTCACTACGCCCACGTCGACTGCCCCGGTCACGCGGACTACATCAAGAACATGATCACGGGTGCGGCGCAGATGGACGGCGCCATCCTCGTGGTCGCGGCCACCGACGGCCCGATGCCGCAGACCAAGGAGCACGTGCTCCTGGCCCGCCAGGTCGGCGTCCCGTACATCGTCGTCGCCCTGAACAAGGCCGACATGGTGGACGACGAGGAGATCCTGGAGCTTGTCGAGCTCGAGGTCCGTGAGCTGCTCTCCGAGTACGAGTTCCCGGGCGACGACCTGCCGGTCGTCAAGGTCTCGGCGCTCAAGGCCCTCGAGGGCGACAAGGAGTGGGGCAACTCCGTCCTCGAGCTGATGAAGGCCGTGGACGAGAACATCCCGCAGCCCGAGCGTGACGTCGACAAGCCGTTCCTGATGCCGATCGAGGACGTCTTCACGATCACCGGTCGTGGCACCGTCGTCACCGGTCGTATCGAGCGCGGCATCCTCAAGGTCAACGAGACCGTCGACATCGTCGGTATCAAGCAGGAGAAGACCACCACCACGGTCACCGGCATCGAGATGTTCCGGAAGCTCCTCGACGAGGGCCAGGCCGGTGAGAACGTCGGTCTGCTGCTTCGTGGCATCAAGCGCGAGGACGTCGAGCGCGGCCAGGTCATCATCAAGCCGGGCTCGGTCACCCCGCACACCGAGTTCGAGGCCCAGGCCTACATCCTGTCGAAGGACGAGGGTGGCCGTCACACCCCGTTCTTCAACAACTACCGCCCGCAGTTCTACTTCCGTACGACGGACGTGACCGGCGTCGTGACCCTCCCCGAGGGCACCGAGATGGTCATGCCGGGTGACAACACCGAGATGAAGGTGGAGCTCATCCAGCCCGTCGCCATGGAGGAGGGCCTGAAGTTCGCCATCCGTGAGGGTGGCCGGACCGTGGGCGCCGGCCAGGTCACCAAGATCAACAAGTGAGCTTGCTGATCTGACCTGGTAGCTCCTGCTTGCGAGCACCTGAGAGGGCCCGTACGACTTCGGTCGTACGGGCCCTTTCGCGCTGCGTGGGCGTCAACTCATGCACCTTCACGGTCGCTCGATCGTGCGAATAAGGGGCCATATGCGGGCAGCACATGCCGTGCCCTCCATAGGTTCGCCTCATGGTCAGCTCATCCCATGAGGCCCTGCACCGGATCTTCCAGCAGGAACCGGGCCTCTTCGCGCGCGTCGCCAGGAACCTGGGCGTCGCCTTCCCCCCACCCGTGTCCGCTACGGAGCTCTCCACCGACCTCACGGAGACCCGGCCGTTGGAGCGGCGGGTGGACACGCTGCTGCGTATGGACACCGAGGACGGCAGTTTCGTCCTGGCCGTCGAGTCGCAGAGCAAGCCGAGCCCGCACAAGCCGGCGAGCTGGGCGTATTACGTGTCCCACGTCTACGCCAAGTACAGCGTTCCGCCGGTACTGCTCGTCGTGTGCCCGGACCGGAAGACGGCAGCCTGGGCGGCCCAGCAGTTCGACATCGGCCCGCGCCAGTGGCCCTCGCTCACCCTGCGGCCCCTGGTTCTGGGCCCCAGTGACCTGCCGGTGATCGACAGCCCCGACGAGGCGGCTCGCGACATCCCGCTCACGATCCTGTCGGCGGCACTTCACCGCTGCGAGCCGGAGGCCGATGCCATACTGAACGCGCTGGCAAAGGCACTGAAAGGCCTGTCGGCCGACGACGAGAACACTGCGGGCACCTTCATCGAACTCATGGAACAAGGCCTCGGCACGACGCAGGCCGCGGATCTCTGGAGGCATCTCATGGCCGTCGACCTCTCCTTCTTCCAGTCGCAGACCGCCCAGCAACTCCGTGCCGAGGGCGAGGTGAAGGGTGAGGTGAAGGGCCAGGCGAAGGCCGTGCTGGTCCTTCTGGGGCACCGGGGTGTCGAGGTCGGTGAAGAGGACCGGGAGCGGATCGTCGGCTGTGGTGACCCCGAGGTATTGGACGTGTGGCTGAAGAGGGCTCTCACGGCGAGGACGGCGGCCGAGGTGTTCGCACCGGCCGATGGGACCGGGACCGCGGACTGATGGACCTCTCCTTCCTGGTAGCTCCTGCCGCCGGGCATGCCCGGTGTGGTGACGGGTAGGGCCCCTCCGTACGGGGTGTCCTGCCCCAGTGGTCGTGGAACGGAGGGTGGTCGGAGTGATCCGAAAGCTGCAGGCCGTCGCGCTGGACTGTGCTGATCCGGTGCGGCTCGCCGAGTTCTACGCGGAACTGCTCGGCGGCCGGGTGGTCGCGGACCCGGAGGAGCCCCGGTGGGTCGAGGTGCACGGTTTCGAGGGGGTCCCGCTGGCCTGCCAGCAGGCGGACGGTTACCGGCCGCCCGCATGGCCCGACCAGGAGCGTCCGCAGCAGCTCCACCTGGACTTCGACGTCGACGACCTCGACGCGGAGGAGGAGCGGGCGCTCGCCCTCGGTGCGACCGTGCTGGAGCGGACGGACCAGATCCGCCCGGGGGCCAACTGGCGGGTCTACGCGGACCCGGCCGGCCATCCGTTCTGCCTCTGCCGGCACTGAGATCCGGAGCACTGTCTCGGCGGACTCCGGAGGAGTCGGGCGATTAATGCTTTGCCGCCGGCCGGGCCGGTCGGATAGGAAGCTCGCATGCTGAAGGGCACCAAGGTCGGGCTGAGGGCCCGGCACGAGGAGGACATCCCGGTCCTGCGGGCCGAGCTGTACGACGACGTGGTCAACGCGTCACGGGCCGAAGGCGGGCCGTGGCGGCCCATCACGCCGGGCTCGAAGGATCCGCGGCTCGTGGTGGACGACACGGAGCAGGGACACGTCCCGTTCTCCGTGGTGGAGCTGGCCGGCGGCACACTGGTCGGCACCGCGACGCTGTGGGGCATCGACCACCACAACCGGTCCGCGCACATCGGGCTGGGCCTGCTTCCGGCCTCCCGCGGCCAGGGCTACGGCACCGACGTGGTCGCGGTGCTGTGCCACTACGGCTTCGTCGTACGGGGCCTGCAGCGGCTGGGGATCGAGACCCTGTCGGACAACGCCGCGATGCTGCGCTCCGCCGAGCGCAACGGCTTCGTACGGGAGGGCGTGCTGCGCTCCTCGGCCTGGGTGATGGGCGAGTTCCTGGACGAGGTGCTGCTCGGACTCCTCGCCCAGGAGTGGAAGCCGGGCCCGCCGGCTTAGCAGCGGCGCAGGCCCCGGGCACGCCTGGTGGCCTGCCCGGGGCCGTGTTGCTCCCCCCGTCGGGATGGTCAGGCGTGGGTCAGACGCGCTGCCACAGGGCCGGGACGTTCGGGGGCTGCCAGCCGGGCTGGGCCTGGTGGCCCTGGAGGCAGCGGTAGGTGGCGCCGCCGTAAGTCACCGTGTCGCCCGGCTGGTAGACGGTGCCCGCGGACCAGGTGCCGCCGGGCTCCTCGTTCCCGGGCGGCTCCTCGTCGTCGCCGGTCGTCTTCAGGGTGAGGCCGTAGTTCTGGAGCAGCGGGTTGATCGGCTGGTGGAAGGTCGTACCGCCGCTGCCGCAGTTGCCCGAGCCGCCCGAGGTGACGCCCTGTGCCTGGCTGCCGGAGATGTACGAGCCGCCGGAGTCACCGGGCTCCGCGCACACCGTGGTCCGGGTCACGCCGGTGATGGTGCCCTCGGGGTAGGTCACGCTGGTGTTGTGCTGCTGGATGGTGCCGCAGTGCCAGCCGGTGGTGGAGCCGGAGCGGCAGATCGAGGCGCCGACCGGGGCCTGCGTGGACCCGGTGACCTGGACGTTCTGGCCGCCCGCCCCCTTCACGTACGGGGTGGCCGTCCACTGTGCGTTGGTGGCCACCCACGCCATGTCCCGGCCCGGGAAGACCGAGCCCTGGAAGGTGCCCTGGGCGACGCGGTTGTGGCCGCTGGTGCTGTTGCCGGCCCGCCCGCAGTGGCCGGCGGTGGCGTAGCCCTGCTGGGTGCCCCGGGTGACGGGGAAGCCGATGGAGCAGCGGCCGCTGTTGTCGATGTAGTACGCCTCGCCGCCCCGCAGGTCGTACAGCGGGCGGGGCCGGTCGGCCGACCTCTCGATCCGGGCCAGGGAGGGGGCGACGCCGGCCGCCGACAGGAGGGCGCGGGCGGCGGCGGGACGTATCGCCTGGACGACGACGGTGTTCGTGCGGACGTCGACGTACCGGACGGGGGCGTCGGTGGTGTCGCTGTGCCGAGCCGCCCGGTCCAGGCGGGACTTGGCCGCCTCCAGAGCCGTCAGGGAGTGGCGTACGACCGTGGCCTCGGCACCGCGTGCCTCGATGGCCCGTACGTCGTCGGCGTCCGTCGTCGCCACGGTCAGGGTGCCGGACTCGGCGCCGCGTACCCAGGCGCCCGCGAAGTCGGCGCCGAGCACGGCGCGCAGGCGGCCGGCGGTGGCGCCCGCGTCCGCCTCGTTGGCCAGGCGGCGCTGTGCCTGCGCCCGGTCCAGGCCGAGGTCGCGCTCCATGGCGCGGAGGAGCGCGGGCGGGGCGGCGTCGGTGCGCAGGGTTTCCGCGGCCGAGGGCGCGGCGGCCGTTCCCGCGCTCGCGGAGCCGCTGAGCCCGGCTGCGAGCAGGGCGGCCGTCGCGGCGACGGCGGCGCCCACGGCTCTGGTGCGTCGGGGGAGGTGTCGGTGGAGCATGGGGGCAACTCCTCGGTTTCGGTGGGGAAGTGCCGAAACCGTAGGGAGCGCCGGCCGGGCGCCGTAAGCCGTCGGCCGGCCCCCTGCCCGGTGTTATGGAACGGGCTGCGCGGCGGTCCACCGCGCGTAGCTGTCGCTGCCCGCCGCCACGCCCGCATGGGCCAGCCGGGCCTGCGCCAGCACGGTGACCGCGGTCTCCGCACGCTGCGTCACCCGGTGCCAGCCGAGCAGATGCCGCCACGTCAGGGGGGTGCCCGCGAGCGGCCGGGTGATGATCCCGGGCGTGTCCGGGAAGGTCGCCCGGCACAGTCCGACCGCCCGGCCGACCTGCACCAGGTGGACCAGGGAGGAGGTGTCCGTCTCGTACATCCGGAGCGGGGTGAAGCCCGCCCGGGCGCAGGCCACGGTGAAGCAGTCCCCGAAGCAGCCGTCGCCGGGTACGCAGGCCCATTCCGCACCGGCCAGTTCGGCCAGGTCGACCTCGCCCGCCCCGGCGAGGGCGTGGCCCTCCGGGACCATGACGAACACCGGGTCGACCGCGACCTCCTGCCAGACCAGTCCCTCCGCGCCGGGTGGCGGGGCCGAACCGCAGGTCCCCGCGAGGGCGAAGTCCAGCCGTCCTTCGGTCAGCAGCCCGGCCAGTTCCCGCTCGGACCAGGAGATGCAGGTCG
This sequence comes from Streptomyces sp. NPDC031365, assembly GCF_055569765.1. Lineage (NCBI taxonomy): Bacteria > Bacillati > Actinomycetota > Actinomycetes > Kitasatosporales > Streptomycetaceae > Streptomyces > Streptomyces sp. NPDC031365. The sequence goes on from NZ_JBVIIM010000021.1 coordinate 144,858, forward strand.
TCACCCGGGCGTCGGGCGCCACGTCCGCCAGCCGGTCCACCACGGCGCCCAGCAGCGGGCCGTGGGTGCCGCCCAGCCGGAAGCACGCCGTCGCGTGGGGCGCCCGGGCGAACCGGGCTGCCTCCTGCTGGAGTTCGGTCACCGCGGGCAGCACGATCCGGCTGCGCTCCAGCACCAGTTCGCCCAGCGCGGTGGCCCGCACGCCGTGCCGGCCACGCTCGAACAGGGCGCCGCCCAGGGCGCGTTCGATCCGCTTGAGCTGTGCGCTCAGCGCGGGCTGGGCAAGTCCCAGTTCGGTGGCCGCCCGGGTGAGGCTGCCCGCGTCCGCGATCGCCCGGATCGTCTTCAGATGCCGCAACTCCAGGTCCATGAGGGGAGCTTGCGGCGTAGCGGGGGCGGGGGCAAGAGGTTGGTACGGACCTGCTGTCCCGTCGGTCCCGCGGCCCCGTCGGTCCCGCGGCCCCGTCGGTCCCGCGGCCCCGCCGGCCAGCGGCCCCGTCGGTCCCGCGGCCCCGTCGGCCGTCAGTCCGGTCGGCGCAGCCCGTCGACGAGCACGCCGGCCAGTCGGCGTGCGTCGTAGTCGGGGTCGCTCTCCGCGCCGATGCAGAGGTTGCCGACACCGCGCATGAGGGTGAGGGCGTCGATGTCGGCGCGGATCTCGCCGACGGTGACCGCGGAGTCGAGCAGTTCGGCGCAGACGGGAAGCAGGCGGTCGAGGAAGTAGTCGTGCAGTGCCCCGAATCCGGCCTGGTCCGAGCGCAGGACGGCGGCGAGTCCGTGCTTGGTGACCAGGAAGTCGACGAAGAGGTCGATCCACTGCCGCAGGGCGGCGTGCGGGGTCGCTGCTGCGGCGAGGAGGGCCGGTCCGGCCTCGGCGCAGGCTTCGACCTGGTGCCGGTAGACGGCGATGATCAGGTCTGCCCGGGTCGGGAAGTGGCGGTAGAGGGTGCCGAGGCCGACGCCGGCGCGGGAGGCGATGTCGCGCACCGGGGCGTCCACGCCCGAGGTGACGAAGACCGTGGAGGCCGCCTCCAGCAGCGTCTCCTTGTTGCGCCGGGCGTCCTTCCGCCGTGACGGGGCCGCCGGCCCCGCACCCTCGTCGCTCTGCTTCACCGCGTCGTTCCTTCCACCTCTCGCACGCCCCCGCATGGTCTCACGCAGGCCCGCGCGTGCCCATGCTTGCCAAAACGGAACAGTGTTCCGTATCGTCGAGGTGTACCGGAACGGTGTTCCGTTTCGGGTTCAGTCTGCCATGAGGAGATACGGTCATGCAGTACCGCACCCTGGGCCGAACCGGCGTACAGGTCAGCTCGCTCGCGCTCGGCGCGATGAACTTCGGCGCGATCGGACGCACCGGCCAGGACGAGGCCACCGCCCTTGTCGACGCGGCCCTGGAGGCCGGCGTCAACCTCATCGACACCGCCGACTGGTACAGCGGTGGGGAGTCGGAGGAGATGGTCGGCAAGGCCATCGCAGGCCGCCGCGACGACATCGTGCTGGCCACGAAGGCGACCATGCCGATGGGGGAGGAGCGCAACCGCAAGGGCGGCTCGCGCCGCTGGCTGGCCACCGCGCTGGAGGACAGCCTGCGCCGGCTCGGCGTGGACCACGTCGACCTCTACCAGATGCACCGCTGGGACCCGGAGACCAGTGACGAGGAGACCCTGTCGGCGCTGACCGACCTGCAACGCGCGGGCAAGATCCGCTACTTCGGCTCCTCCACCTTCCCCGCGTACCGCATAGTGCAGGCGCAGTGGGCCGCCCGCGAACTGCGGCTGAGCCGGTACGTCACCGAGCAGCCCAGCTACTCGATCCTGCAGCGCGGGGTGGAAGCCCATGTCCTGCCCGTGACCGAGGAGTACGGGCTCGGCGTGCTGGTGTGGAGCCCGCTGGCCTCGGGCTGGCTGTCGGGTGCGGTCCGCAGGGGCCGGGACGTCACCACGCACCGCTCGACGGTCATGCCGGAACGCTTCGACCCCGCGCAGCCTGCCAACCGGACCCGGCTCGACGCCGTCGAACGGCTGGCCACGGTCGCCGACGAGGCCGGACTGACCCTGATCCAGCTGGCGCTCGGCTTCGTGACCGCGCATCCCGGTGTGACCAGCGCGCTGATCGGTCCCCGCACGCCGGAGCACCTCCAGTCGCAGCTCGCCGCCGCCGACACCGTGCTCTCGGCCGACGTGCTCGACGCGATCGACGAGATCGTCGCTCCCGGTGTCGACCTGGCCGCGCACGAGAAGTTCGACGCGCCCCCCGCGCTGCTCGACGCGTCACTGCGCCGCCGCCACTGACCGTCCGGAGGCGCAGCAGCCCATGACACCCACACCACCCCGGCCCCGTTTCGGCATCATGACCGCCCCCACCCAGGTGGGCTACGACGACATCCTGCGCGTCTGGCGCGACGCGGACGCCATCCCGGAGATCGAGCACGCCTGGCTGTTCGACCACCTCATGCCCATCTTCGGCGACCCTCAGGGCCCGGCCTACGAGGGCTGGACACTGCTCTCCGCCCTTGCGGCGCAGACCCGGCGACTGCGGCTCGGCGTGATGGTGACCAGCAACCGGTTCCGGCCGCCCGCGCTGCTCGCCAAGATCGCTACGACCGTCGACATCGTGTCCGGCGGACGGCTCGACCTGGGCATCGGCGTGGGCTCGCGGCCGAACCCGCCCGAGGCCTGGCGCGAGTACCCGGCGCACGGCCTGCCCTTCCAGGACCCCGTGCGGGCGGTGGAGAGTCTCGCCGAAGCCTGCACGGTGATCCGGCGGCTGTGGACCGAGGGGGAACCCTTCGACTTCCACGGCAGCCACCACCACCTCACCGGGGCGTTCGGCAGCCCCAAGCCCGTGCAGCGGCCCCACCCGCCGATCCTGATCGGCGGACGCTCCTCGGCGACGCTGCGCGTGGTCGCCGAGCACGCGGACCTGTGGAACATCCCCGGTGGCGACATCGACGACGTGATCCGCCGCAGTGCCCTCCTGGACCGCTACTGCGCGGACATCGGCCGCGACCCCGACTCGATCGTCCGCTCGATCCATCTGCCCGTCGACGTCGACCGGTCCGGGGTCACACGGGCGGCGATCGGCCAGGCGCTCGACGCCGGTTTCCGGCACATCGTCCTCGGGCTGCCGGTGCCGTATCCCGACGGTATCGCCCGGTGGGTCGCCGACGAGCTCATCGGCCCATCGGCCTGAAGGCACCCGCCCGCCCGGGGGGGGGGGGGGGGGGGGGGGGGGGGGGGGGGGGGGGGGGGGGGGGGGGGGGGGGGGGGGGGGGGGGGGGGGGGGGAGAGGGGGAAGGGGATAGAGGGTAGGGGGGGGTGGGGGGGTGTGGAGGAGAGG
>NZ_JBVIIM010000022.1:0-141693 GCF_055569765.1 Streptomyces sp. NPDC031365
GACAAGAAACAACCGGTTCTGCGCGTGGGTGTGGTCCCCGGTCTCCGCTGGGGGGGGGGGGGGTGGCTGCGCCACCCGCACACCCCGCTTGCTGCGCAAGCGGGGTGACGGACCGTCCGCTGCGCTCCCGGACCGGCGGGACTCTGTCCCGCTACCAGGCTTCCGCTTTGCTCCAGCCTGATCGGCGGGTCCGCTGCGCTCCCCCGTCTAACGGTCCTTCCGGCTGCGCTTCCAGAACCGTTGGGCCCGCTAGCGCGGGCCGGGCTGGCTACGAGGAGTGGGGGGCGCTCGTTCGTGTGGGTTCCAGTGTAGCGGCTGCATCAGGTTGATGCAGCATGTACCGTTGGCGGAAACACGGGACTCCTCCAACCGCTTGGGGGGGCTTGAAGGAGGGTACGAATTTGTTGAGCGTCGAAATGCGCCTCAAGGTGCGGGAGGAAATTCAGCGTGAGGTTACTGGATTTACGGCGGAACAGATCCACGAACGGTTGGTGGCTGCAGGTGGTTTGGAAAGCTGCAAGAGTCACCCGAGGCCGCTCAGTACGGAGGAGCGGCTGGCGGCGGTTCGGCGGAACGAGTTGCGGCGCATCTGGACCTTGATGGGTGGCACGGCGTGGGACGCCTACTCTCCCGAGAGGGATGCGCAGGCGGACCGCTGGCACCAGGCGCTGCGGGACCGTCAGGAAGGTGCGAGCAGTGGGGCAGTGGAGTCTGACTCCGGGCTGATCCGCTATCGGATCGTGGCGCAGCGGACTGACCCGGCGCATCCCGGGGCCTCGGTGGTGACGAACTACACCTATGCGCGGTCGGTTGAGGAGGCTGTGGCGAAGGTGCGCCGGGCGAAGGAGAAGCCGGATGGCTTGTACGGGGATCAGGGCCTGTACCGGGTGGTGGAGGCCGTCGAGGAGAACCCGCAGAGCGAGGCGCGTCAACTGCGGGGCGCTCGCGGGCTGTTCCTCACTGCGGTCATGGACGCCGCTGTTGCCGCCCTGGACGATCAGCCAGCATCTGCCCGCCCGGAGTTGATCGAGGCCCTGTCTGAGTTCTTCTTCGACACCGTCCTCACTCGCGCGATCGTCTCCCCCGACAGCGGAGAGGACAACGCTCAGCTGCACGCCCGGGACGGAGAGGTCCTGTCTCGCTTGCTCCTGGCACACCTCGCCGACCACGGCCTGGGCCTGGTGGAGGCGAGCGCCGGCACCGGCGAACTGCACGCCCTGCCCGATCGGCACACGGGTGTCGGTCGGCCTTCCCTTCGTGCCGAGGAGAGCGACACGCCGGCGGAGCTCATCGAGCGCGTCCTCGCCGTGTGCGAGCAGCACTATGCCGCAGTGACCGGCACCACCTCCGAGCAGTGGGACCAGGAGTCGTCCCAGGAGCTCGTGGAGGTCGCCCTGCGGTCCGTGGACCTGGCGGAGCCGGAGACCTACCCGCAGACGCTGGACGCGTACCTGCACGAGCACGGGGCGCGGCTGGAGCGGCTGTGGCGCCGCTACGGGCCGGGCGGCATGTTCGCGGGTGAGCTCGTGCTGATCGACCTGCCCGGCTGCTTTGCGCTGTGCGAGAGGATCGAGACGACCCCGCTCTGGCTCGAAGGGATCTGGGCGAAGCACGGCCAGGAGGAAACTGCACTGGAAAGGCTTCACGACAGCTGGCTGTATGGCACGGGAGAGGAGGACGGGCGATGAGCAGGATTCCGCTCAAGAAACACCAGGCCGACCAGAAGTCGGCCTTTCGTAGGTGGGTCGGATTCTCTGCAAGGTCATCTGTGCCCCCTCAGGGTGCCCGTGGCACGATCGTGTCAGCGACCGGCTCCGGGAAAACGATCATGGCTGCCGCGAGCGCGTTGGAGTGCTTCCCGGAGGGCCGGATCCTCGTGACCGTGCCGACCCTGGACCTGCTCGTGCAGACCGCCCAGGCGTGGCGGGCGGTGGGGCACCGCTCCCCCATGGTCGCGGTGTGCTCGCTGGAGAACGACCCGGTCCTGAAGGAGCTGGGCGTGCGCACCACCACCAACCCGATCCAGCTCGCCCTGTGGGCAGGGAGCGGGCCGGTCATCGTGTTCGCCACGTACGCCTCCCTGGTGGACCGTGAGGACATCGACGCTCCCGAGGGCCAGCGGAAGGTTCGCGGGCCGCTGGAGGCCGCTCTGGCGGGCGGAGAGCGGCTCTACGGCCAGCAGATGGCCCCGTTCGACCTTGCCATCGTGGATGAGGCCCACGGAACCGCCGGTGATCTTGGTCGTCCGTGGGCCGCGATCCACGACAACAACCGCATCCCTGCCGACTTCCGGCTCTACCTGACCGCGACCCCGCGCATCCTTGCTGCACCCCAGCCGCGCAGGGGCGCGGACGGCCAGGAAGCGGAGATCGCGACCATGGCCGACGACCCGGACGGCACCTACGGCGGGTGGCTCGCCGAGCTTGGACTCTCGGAGGCGATCGAGCGCGAAATCCTTGCGGGATTTGAGATCGACGTGCTGGAGATCCGCGACCCCTCCCCCGTGCTCGGGCTGTCGGAGGAGGCGCTGCGAGGCCGACGCCTGGCCCTGCTGCAGACCGCGCTCCTGGAGCACGCGGCCGCGTACAACCTGCGTACGGTCATGACCTTCCACCAGAAGGTGGAAGAGGCCGCGGCGTTCGCGGAGGCACTGCCCAAGACCGCCGCGGAGCTGTACGTCACCGACACCTCGGACAACGACCTGGCGGCCGCGGGCCGGCTTCCGAAGTCGTCGATCGACGCCGAGTTCTACGAGCTGGAGGCCGGCCGCCACGTACCCCCGGACCGCATGTGGTCGGCGTGGCTGTGCGGCGACCACCTCGTATCCGAACGGCGCGAAGTGCTGCGCCAGTTCGCAGGCGGCATCGACGCCTCGGGCCGGCGGGTCCACCGCGCGTTCCTGGCGTCCGTCCGCGTGCTCGGGGAAGGCGTGGACATCACCGGCGAGCGGGGCGTGGAGGCGATCTGCTTCGCCGACACCCGCGGCTCCCAGGTCGAGATCGTCCAGAACATCGGCCGCGCGCTCCGGCCCAACCGCGACGGCACCACCAAGGTCGCCCGCATCATCGTGCCCGTCTTCCTCCAGCCCGGCGAGGACCCGACCGACATGGTCGCCTCCGCCAGCTTCCGCCCCCTCGTAGCCGTGCTCCAGGGCCTGCGCTCCCACGATGAACGACTCGTCGAGCAGCTCGCCTCCCGCGCCCTCACCCACGGGCAGCGCAAGGTGCACCTCCGGCGTGACGAAGACGGGCGGATCGTCGGGGCCGGCGGCGAGGTGGGCGAGGACCAGGAGCACGACGACGCCGATGGTGCGGCCGAGTCGGCGCTGCTGCACTTCTCCTCTCCCCGGGACGCAGCCACCATCGCGGCGTTCCTGCGCACGAGGGTGTACCGGCCGGAATCCCTGGTCTGGCTCGAGGGATACCAAGCACTGCTGCGCTGGCGGGCAGAGAACAAGATCACCGGCCTCTACGCCGTGCCCTACGACGTTGAGGTCGAGGTCGGCGTCACCAAGGACTTCCCCCTCGGGCGGTGGGTGCACCAGCAGCGCAAGGCGCTGCGCGCCGACGAACTCGATCCCCACCGCAAGGAACTGCTGGACGCCCCCGAGGCCGGGATGGTCTGGGAGCCCGGCGAAGAAGCCTGGGAGAACAAACTCGCCGCACTGCGTTCCTACCGGCGGGCCACGGGACACCTCGCCCCGCGTCAGGACGCCGTGTGGGGCGAGGGCGAGGCGATGGTGCCGGTCGGGCAACACATGGCCAACCTCCGGCGCAAGGGCGTTAAGAACGGCCTGGGCAAGGACCCGAAGCGGGCGGAGCAGCGTGCGGCGCAGCTCACCGCAATCGACCCGGACTGGGACTGCCCCTGGCCGCTCGACTGGCAACGCCACTACCGCGTCCTCGCAGACCTCGTCGACGCCGACGGCCACCTGCCCGACATCGCACCCGGCGTACTCATAGACGGCGACGACATCGGACGGTGGCTCCAGCGGCAGAAGCAGCCGGGCACCTGGGCCCAGCTGTCCGAGGAGCAGCAGGAGCGGCTGACCAAGCTGGGCGTGCAGCCCGTAAAGATGCCGGCTCCGCTGTTCGGGGGTGGGCACGGACTACGCGCTGATCATCACCGCCCGCTACCGTGAGACCCTCGTTCGATGAGCCGGACCGCGCCCGCGCGATACAGACCGCCGTGCGCCGCACCGCCGAGTCCGTCCTCGCCAGCGCCTCAACCATCGTGCTCGCCATGTACGCACGGGCCGGGGTTGGCCGGGGCGGCCGGTCCGCCGGGTCAGGTCCGCTCGCGGTGGACCTTCGTGTTGGACGCCTGGGCGCGCGGCCGGACCACCAGCAGGTCGATGTTGACGTGGCTGGGCCGGGTCACCGCCCAGGTGATGGTGTCGGCGACGTCGGCGGCGGTCAGCGGCTCGGCGACACCCTCGTAGACCTTGGCGGCCTTCTCCGTGTCGCCGCCGAAGCGGGTCAGCGCGAACTCGTCGGTCTTCACCATGCCGGGCGCGATCTCGACCACGCGCACCGGACGGCCGACGATCTCCAGCCGCAGCGTCTCGGCGAGGACGTGCTCGGCGTGCTTGGCGGCCGCGTAGCCCGCACCGCCCTCGTAGGTGGCGAAGCCCGCCGTGGACGACATGATCACCACGGTGCCGTCGCCGCTCGCCTCCAGCTTGGGCAGCAGCGCCTGGGTGAGATGCAGGGTGCCGATGACGTTCGTCTCGTACATCCGGCGCCAGTCGTCCGGGTCGCCGGTCGCCACCGGGTCGGCGCCCAGCGCGCCGCCGGCGTTGTTGACCAGCACGCCGACCGTCCGGAAGGCCGTGGCGAACTCGTCGACCGCCGCGCGGTCGGTGACGTCCAGCGGGTGGGCCGTCGCCGAGTGCCCGGCCGCCGTCAGTTCCTCGGCGAGCGCCTCGACGCGGTCCTTGCGGCGCGCGGTGAGCACGACGCGGTACCCGGCCTCGGCCAGCCCGCGCGCCGTGGCGGCCCCGATGCCGCTGCTCGCCCCGGTGACGACGGCAATCCGCGAGGCGGCGGACGGTGCGGCGGCGCTGGGCATGGGCTGCTCCTCGGGCTGGGGCGGACGGCTGCCGCCCAGCATAGACGGGGCGCCGGCGGCGGGGGCGGGCACCTGCGGGGGCATTCCCAGGACAACCTGCGCTCCAGCCCCGCACGCGCCGACATTGCCACCGCGCTCACCTACGCCGGTCACGTCGGCCGTGTCGCAGACCCCCGCATGGGCAAGGACGGCAAGACCGTCTTCTACGACGTCGTCTCGACCTCGACCCCTACAGCTCGAAGGCCCTCGACGCGATCGGTCCCCTCAAGCAGGCCACACAATCCGCGGCCCAGGCTGCCGGAGTGCAGGACGCCACGGTGCTCATCGGCGGCGAGACCGCGCAGAACGCCGACATCCGCTCCGCCCTCGACCGCGACACGACCCTTGTCGTGCTGCTGGTCCTGGCCATCGTCACCGCGGTCCTCGTCCTACTGCTCCGCTCGCTCCTTGCCCCGCTCTACCTGGTCGCGACTCTGATCCTGTCGTTCCTGGCCACCCTGGGCGCCACCACCTTCTTCACCGTGACCGTCCTCGGTGACGACGGCATCGGCAACCGCGTCACCGCGTACATCTTCGTCTTCCTCGTCGCGCCCGGCGTCGACTACAACATCTTCCTCATGAGCCGGTTCACGCAGGAACTGCGCACCCAGCCCCCAGCGAAAGCGATCACCGCCGCCCTGACACGCACCGGTGGCGTCATCTCCTCCGCGGGCCTCATCCTCACGGCGACCTTCGCTGTCCTGATGACCCAGCCGATCCGCGAACTGTTCCAATTCGGCTTCGCCATGGCCTTCGGCATCCTGCTGGGCACCTTCCTCATCCGCCCCCTCCTGGTCCCCGCCATCGTCCGCCTGCTCGGCGACTACGCCCTGTGGCCCGCACGCCCAGGCACCTCGCAGACGCCCTCCACTCCCACCTCCGAACCGCCTTCCACCGACGTGCCGGCCGCACGATCTGCCGAAACCGGCTCCGGGCGTCTGCTGTGCGCGTTCACCTGGATCGCGGTCATCGAAGCGTGCACGTGGGCAGGTCTGCTGGCCGGGATGTACCTCAAGTACATTCCCGAAACCACCGAACTCGCGTACGGATCTTCGGCACCCTCCACGGTGCCGCCTTCATCGTCTACGTGTCCCTGACCGTCCTGGTTGCGATCTGGCTGAAGTGGCGGCTGGGCCGGACCACGATCTTCGCCCTGCTGGCCGCCGTACCCCCGTTCATGACTGTCGCGTTCGAAATCTGGGCCCGCCGCACAGGCAGGCTCCCTCAGCCGGCCTCGAGCTCAACTTCAACCCTGTGACCGCACCCCGCAGAGGGGCTCCAACGGACACGCGGTGCACATCATCGTCATCGCCATGCGGGCCCCGGCCGGGCGGGACAGCCACCGACATCACGCCGGCAACCGAAAGAAGACAGGAATGAGCACCGCCGTCGCCGAGAAGACCGTCGCCGCGCCCGCCCAGGGCGCGTTCGAGGACCACGTCACCGCCGGCGTGCGCGCCCCCCTTACCGAAGTGCCGGGGCAGCGCAACGCACGGTTGCTGCGTCGCCGTAAGGGCGCACACGGCTACCTGGCCGTCCTCGGCCTCGAGGACGACGCCGCGTTCACCGCCTGCACTTCGCCGGAGGCGTTCCGCACCGTGCACGCCGACCCCACCCACACGCTCGCCGACGACAACTGCGTCACGGCCTTCGAAGCGGTCACGCAGGTCTGACGTCTCTGGTCCCGCGGGTGCCGGAACAGCTCGCGCTGCCAAGCCGCGCAGGATTACGCAGACCGGTTTCTCTTGGCCGCACCGCGGCAGCGGTGACCGCCCTTGCCTGTACGGGTAGGCAGACCACGTGCAGGGGCCGGGCATTCTGGAAGGCGGAGGCCAGGTCGTGGTGGGTTTCGTGTCCGGCTCGAACTGGCCGTGGGGGTTCACATGGGTCCACAGCAGCGGGCACCGAGCCCAGCCGGCACCACAACTGCGGAGGCTGCCGAGGTCGTGCGCCCAGGCGCACAGCGACACCAACGGAAGCACGCGTCCGCGAAGACCGGACGTCCTGGAATGAGACAGACACAAGTCACTTCGCACCTCACCTGTCGCCCCATCTGAACAGCAAGAACCAACCCGCATCTCCAGTAGCACGGACACCACACTCCGACGATTTGGAAATCGCCGGATAATCGGGCAGTCCAGGTGAAAACGACCTCTAAAGGGTGTTGCAGAAGGCCGTAAACTGGTCATCTCCCTTGTATGGCTGGGGTGTTGAGGGCCGAGCGGGTGTGGGTGGAGACGTTCACCGGTCTGCGGATGGATCAGTTCGGCCGATTGCTGAAAGCGGTCCGGGAGCGCGGTGGCGAGGGTTGCGGATGGGGTCGCCCGTGGCGTTGCCGTTGGCCGAGCGGGTTCTGCTGGTGGCCGTGTACTACAGCCCGAACCTCACCATGCGGCAGCTCGCCCCGCTGTTCGGCGTCTCACCCGCGACGGTGTGCCGGGTGATCCAAAGGCTCGGCCCGCTGCTCGCACTCGAGCCGGCTCGGACCTCTGCCGACGCCGCCGAGCGGCTGTGGATCGTGGACGGCACCCTCGTCCCGGTCCGCGACCGCACGGTCGGCGCGTCCTCACGAAACTACCGGTTCCCGGCAAACGTGCAGGTCATCGTCGATGCCGAGTCCCGCCTGGTGGTGGCCACGGCCCGTCCGGTGCCCGGCAACACCGCGGACGCGAAAGCCTGGCGGGGCTCCGGCCTGGCCCAGCACTGCGAAGGAGTGACGGCCCTCGGAGACGGCGCCTACATCAACACCGGACTGATCGTCCCGCACCGCAAACGCCCCGGACGACCCCTGCTCAAGGGCGAGGAAGAAGACAACGCGCAGCATCGCAAGGTCCGCGCCCGCATCGAGCACACCTTCTCCCGGATGAAGAACTACAAGATCCTCCGCAACTGCCGGCAGCGTGGCAACGGCCTTCACCACGCCGTCCAGGCAGTGGCCCGTATGCACAACCTCGCCCTCGCCGCATGAACGAACGCGCCCAAACACCGCTCCAGCCTGCGTGATTACGGCCTTCTGCAACACCCTGCAGCCGTTCTCGCGACGGGTGTAGCCCTCGGGCGGCAGGATTGCTTAGACAAGAGATTCATATTTAGACTCTTCTGCTAGATTGTCGTCGCCTGCCAAGGCGTCCGGCTGATCCAGGCTCGCCACGGTGCCCTCCGAGGCTGTCGTGGTGGCTGTGGCAGGGCTTGACGCAAGGAGGGAAACCACGATGGCCGACCGCTTCCGAATCGAGTTTCTGTACACCGGAGGCACGATCGGGCTGCTCGAGTCGCCGCGGGGCTTCGAACCCGGTGCGGATGTGCAGGGGGCGGTCACGAGGGTGCTCGCTGCCAGTGGCCTGGACGTGGACTTCGTGTTCAGAGAGGTGGACCGGATCGTCGATTCCTCGGACATCACACCGGCCGACTGGCAGGTCATGGCGGACCACCTCCGTCACCGTGAGGAGTTCGACGGTTTTGTCGTACTGCACGGCACGAACACGCTCGCGCACTCCACCGCTGCCGTGTCCTTCGCGCTGACCGGTTTCGGCAAACCCGTGGTGTTCACCGGCTCGCAGATTCCACTGGGGCTGCCGGGCTCGGACGCGCCGACGAACATACTCGGCGCCGTTGAGGAGGTGACCTCGGGTGTTTCGCGGGGGGTCACTGTCTCCTTCGGCGGGGATTTGTTCGAGGGTGCGCGGGTGACCAAGAGCTCGGCCACCGGGCTGCGCGCCTTCACCAGCCCCAATGCCGCGAAGCTGTCGCGGCGGGAGGCCGCGGTGCATACGCCCGCGTCCTCCCCCGGCTGGTGCGGCTGGGACGACCCACTGCCGTACAGAACCCATGACATCGTCGCCGTCACTGCCGTGCCAGGTCTGAGCGCGAGCCGGTTCCGCTCCATGACCACTCCCGCGCCCGATGCGGTGATCTTCCGTACGTACGGAGCCGGAGAAGGATCGAGCAGCCGGAGAAGGATCAAGCGAGGAGCAAGGGCTGCTCGAGGCCGTCAGGGAACTGGTGGCATCCGGAACGCCTGTCGTGGTCGTGAGCCAGTCCCCGCAGGCCCAGGATCGAGATGACCAAGTGTGCCGCAGGGGAGTTCCTGCATCTGGCCGGTGCCGTCGGCGCGGAGGACATGACCTTCGAAGCCGTGCACGCCAAGCTCACGTTCCTGCTCAGCCAGGGGGTTGCGCCGGACGAGCTGGGCCGGTGGCTCTTGACCGACCTGGCCGGCGAGATCACCGCACCCGTACCTGTGCGCCGACGTGTCGGCTGATGATCCGCTGGGCGGGAGTCGAACAATGTCGGGCTACGTGTCCAGAGATGGAAAGTGAATCCAAGCCGGAGCTGAAAGGGACCTCATGGAACACCTCGCAGACAGTGCGGAAAAGGCCGAGCACAAGGGCGCCTCCGCCGGAGGCTCGGCCGAGGCGGACGAGCATCTCGTCCGTGAGGCAGAGAAGATTGCTGTTGCGCTGGGGCGGATGTTCCCGGGTCTGTGTGAGGTGGTGCTGCACGATCTGCGTGACCCACGGCAGGCGATCCGGGTGATCGAGAACAACCTCTCCGGCCGTGAGATCGGAGACTCCGCGACCGAACTCGGCCTGGCCCGTATCGCCGATCCCGAGTACCCGAGCGTCATCCAGAACTATCCGAACCAGTTCCCCGACGGCCGCCCCGCGAAGAGCACGTCCATCGGCATCAGGAACGCCGCCGGCCGGTACATCGCGGCGCTCTGCCTGAACCTCGACGTGTCCGTGCTATCACCCGTGACGCTCGCGTTGTCGAACCTCGTGGCCACGGATACCGAACATCGCGAGCAGCCCCTGGAGACGCTTCGGGACCGCACGGCGCGAGAGCTGCGCCGGACCGTCGAGGCACTGGCGGCGGAGCGCGCCGCCGCCCCACGCTCGCTGAGCCGGGAGGACAAGAAGGCACTCGTGCGGCAGCTGCACCGGGACGGCTACTTCGATTTGCGGGACGCCGCGCAGACCATCGCGGACCTGCTCGGTATGTCCCGGGCAACCGTCTACAACTACGCGAAGTGAAGGACCTCTCATGACCACCTCCGGATCGTCCCCCGACCTCGTGCTCGCTTCCTCGGCCGGCTCCGGCCAGGAGCGGGGCGCGAGCAGTCTGCTGCATATCACCGAGGAGCAGACCGCCGCGCTCGTGGACGAGGAACTGGCCCTCGAAGCAGCCCGTGCCGCTTTTCGCCGCGACGGTGGATGGCACGGTTTTCCCCAGTCTGGCAGTGCACGGCTCCGATCCGCGCAACCGCTTCACCCTCAAACCGTCCGCGTCCGCGACGCACGCCGGGGTGAAGATCGGCACCTACTGGCCGGGCAACCCACAACACGGGCTGCCGCGTCACCACTCCACTCTGCTGCTGTTCGACCAGACGATCGGCCGGATCGCGGCTGTCCCGGAGGTCGACACCGCCAACGCCTACCGGACCGCCGCCGCGGACGCCCTTGCTGTCGACCTGCTGGCCCGCCCCGAAGCCGCCACTCTGGCCGTCTTCGGCACCGGCCACCAGGCCGCCTATGAGGTGCGGGCCGTCAGCCGCATCCGGGCCATCGGCGATATCCTGGTCGTGGGTCGCACCGCGGAACGCGCCCGGCAGATGGTGGCCGTGCTGGCGGCCGAGGGCCATGACGCTCGTGCCGTCGGCGCCGAAGAAGCCTGCGCCCGGGCCGATGTGATCGTCACCGTCACCACCGCCGGCACCGACACCCCACCCCTCTTCCAGGCCGACTGGATCCGCCCCGGCACCCACATCTCCTGCATGGGCGCCGACGCTCCCGGTAAGCGGGAACTCGCGCCGGAGCTGTTCGACCGTGCAATTGTCTTCTGCGACCTGCCCGAGCAGGCCCGCCGCATGGGCGAGAGCCAGCACGCGCCCGCGGACACAGTCCTCACTCCGCTCGGAGAAGTCCTCCTCGGCCACGCCGCAGGACGCCGCGACGCAAGCGACGTCACGATCTTCGACAGCTCCGGGATCGGCCTGCAGGACCTCTACCTCGGTCTGGCCCTCCTCGAGAAAATGGACGTATCCCTGTGAACACCGCCCCCTCCGCCGTCGGCACGCTGACCGATCCCGACACCCCGTTCGCGGTCGTCGACGTCCACAAGGTCCGGCGGAACATCGACCGCCTCGCGGCCAAGGCCGACCGACTCGGCGTCACCCTGCGCCCGCACGTGAAGACGGCCAAGAGTCTCGACGCCGCCTCCCTTCTGCACGACGGCACCCCCTGCCCGATCACCGTCTCCACCCTCGCCGAGGCCGAAGCCTTCGCCGACGGCGGCTACACCGACATCACATACGCCGTCGGCATCGACCCCCACAAGCTGCCCCGCGTGATCGCCCTCGCACGCCGCGGGACCACTCTGCGCATCCTGCTCGACAGCTGCGAACAGGCCGCCTTCGTCACCGACGCCGCCCGCGCAGCCGGCATCGCCATACCCACACAGATCGAGGTCGACTGCGACGGCCACCGCGGCGGCGTCAAGCGCGACGACCCCGCGCTCACCGAGATCGGCCGCACCCTGCACGACGCGGGCTGTCTGGATGGGGTGCTGGTCCACGCGGGCGAGTCCTACTTCGCCCACACGCCCGTAGAGCAGCGACTGGCGGCGAAGAACGAACGCGACATCGCGGTCGCCGCCGCCGACACGCTGCGCGCGGCCGGCCTGCCCGTGTACACCGTCAGCGTCGGTTCCACCCCCACCGCCCACGCGGCCGACGACCTCACCGGCGTCACCGAACTACGCGCCGGCAACTACCTCTTCTTCGACCTGGTCATGTGCGGTCTCGGGGTGTGCCAGGTGGACGACCTCGCGCTGTCGGTGGTCGTCACAGTCATCGGCCACCGCCCCGAGTACGGATGGATTCTCACCGACGGCGGCTGGATGGCCATGTCCCGCGACCGTGGCACTGCCGCCCAGCCCCAGGACCAGGGCTACGGACTCGTCACCGACCTACAGGGCAATCTCATCCCTGACCTGGTCATGGGCGACGCCAGCCAGGAACACGGCACCCTCACCGCCCGCGACGGCGCCGATCTGCCCGACCTGCCCATCGGCACCCGCCTGCGCATCCTGCCCAACCACGCCTGCGCCACCGCCGCCCAGCACCACGGCTACCACATCATCGACAGCACCCGACCGATGAACGACACACCCGCCATCCAAGCCTTCTGGAACCGCGTCACCGGCTGGTGACGAGCCACCCCACCCCATGTGCATTCGCCCTCCTCACCACCGCCAGGAGACACAATGACCTCCACACCGCCCGTTTCGTTCGACGACGTCCGCGAGGCCGCCGCACGTCTCAGAGGCGTCGCGCATCGCACCCCCGTCCTCACTTCTCGGACCTTGAACGCCCTGGTCGGAGCCGAGGTGTTCATCAAGTGTGAGAACTTCCAGCGGATCGGGGCATTCAAATTCCGCGGTGCCTACAACGCCGCAGCTCAACTGCCTCCCGAGCAACTGGCCAAGGGCATCGCGGCCTACTCCTCCGGCAACCACGCCCAGGCCACCGCCCTGGCCGCGCGCGAACTGGGCACCACCGCCGTCATCCTGATGCCCGAGGACGCCCCCCGTTCGAAGCTGGAGGCGACCGCCGGATACGGAGCGGACATCGTCACCTATGACCGCTACACCCAGGACCGCACCGCACTCGGCGAGGCCCTGGCCGCAGACCGCGGCCTCGCCCTCATCCCGCCCTACGACCATCCCCATGTCATCGCTGGCCAGGGCACCGCCGCGCTCGAACTCTTCGAGGAGACCGGCGCACTTGACGCCCTCGTCGTGCCTGTCGGAGGCGGCGGCCTCATCGCTGGCAGCGCCACCACCGCCAAGGCCCTGCATCTCGGGATCCAGGTCATCGGCGTGGAACCGGAGGCCGGCGACGACACCAAGCGCTCTCTGGAAAGCGGCGAACGCGTCACCGTCCCTGTCCCCCGCACGATCGCCGATGGTCAGGCCCCGCCCGCCCCCGGCGAGATCACGTTCGCCATCAACCGGCGCCTGGTCGACGCCATCGCCCTCGTCAGCGACGAGGAAATCGTTCACGCCATGCGGTTCGCTTTCGAGCGCCTGAAGATCGTCCTTGAGCCCAGCGGTGCCTCTGCTCTTGCCGCTCTCATGGCTGGACGCGTCGACAGCCCGCCACGGAGGATCGGCGTCATCGCCTCTGGCGGCAACATAGATGTCCGCAGGTTCACCGAACTCGTCAGTGACCGAGAGAGAAGTATGTGAGTGCACCGGCGATTTGTCGCCACTTGAACGTATGGCAGGACGGCATCCTGGCCGGCCAGCGGCCACATTGGTGCGGAGGAGATCCTGGCCCTCCTTGCCTCACCTTGTTCTTTTTCTTCCGGCCTCGAACGGCGCCTCGTACTGAGTCGCTCACCTGGCGATTCACCGGATGTGGGGGCGGCCTTCGTCTGATCCTGTGCTCCGATCAAGGTGCACATGACCAAGACGAAGGCCGTGAGGGTGAGTCTGTTGCCAGTTGCTGTCCGTAGGGAAGCGTTCGCGGAAGCGTCACACTTCCCTACGTTGTTCTGCGGGACGCGGTGAGCCCTTCGTATGGTTGACCCGCCCATGGGTGTCGGGTGTGGTTTTCACGCTTCTATCGTTTGTGGCTTGCCCGGATTGGCCGCCCGACGCCCCACGATGACTCGGCTGCCAATTAGGAATTGCGAATGATCGCTCCGTAGGGAATCGACAGCGAGGTCGTCCGTCGGGAGGCACCAGCAGCGCACCGCACGGAGGCACCACATGGCCACGATCTGGGCTGGCATCGATGCAGGCAAGACCCACCACCACTGCGTCGCGATCGACGAGAGCGGCCGTCGGCTGCTGTCGCGACGCGTCGCCAACGACGAACCCGAGCTGCTCGAACTCCTCACCGATGTCCTGGCCCTAGGCGGAGAACTCTCGCCGCTTCGCCGAGCACGAGGCGGCGGGACGATTTCCCGCCTACGAGACGCTGGCCCTCGCGGTGGCGTCGGATCCGGACGTGCTCGGTTTCCTGAGCACTCTGCCCGCCGACAGGCGCCAGCCGAACCTGCTGTTCGCCGCGGCCCGCCACATGCTGCGCACGGCGCCCGACGCGGACGCGCTGCGGGAGCTGGCCACCACGCAGGCCGGGGGGCTGCGGACGATGATGCTGTCCCGGCGCACCCAGACCAACGAACCGGGCCGCTGCGCAACGCTCCTGCCCGGGCTGGGGCCGCGCTCGATGGGCCGCTCGCTCTGATCGAGGTCGGCGCAAGCGCCGGACTGTGTCTGCACGTCGACCGGTACTCCTACGACTACGGCCACACGCACCTGACCGGCCGTGACCCACAGGCACCGACACTCCGGTGCCGGGCGGAGGGACCACACCCGGAACTGCGGATGCCCGAGGTGACATGGGCGGCCGGCATCGACCTCAACCCGCTCGATCCGTCGGATCCCGGGGACCGGTCCTGGCTCGAGTGCCTGGTGGGGCCAGGGTAGACGGCCCGCCGCGCACGCCTCGTCTCCGCATGGGCAACCGCGCGGCGCCATCCGCTGCCCGTGTACGAGGGCGACCTGATCGAAGCGCTGCCGGCCCTCGTCGGGCAGGCACCCCGGGACGCGCGTGTCGTGGTGTTCCACTCGGCGGTGCTGGCATACGTCGGGCCGCGGCTCCGTGCCGACTTCGCCGCGCTGGCCCGCGAGCTCGACGTCGTATGGATTGCGAACGAGGCGCCGGGCGTGGTCGCCGACGTCGAGCCACCCCGGTTCGAGACCTCGCCGTTCGTCCTCACCATCGACGGCGCACCCGCCGCCTTCACTCACCCGCACGGCGACTGGATCCGCTGGATGTAGCAGGTGCAGCCGTGCCGCGGGCCGCCTCACCCGGCAGGCACGAGCACGCTGTGGAGCTCATGATCGGTCGAGAGGGCACGGTGCCATGGGCGAGCCTGAAGGGACGGACCGTGACGATGAGCGGACGACGGGACGTGCGGCGGCTGCACTGTCGGTGACCGGCGCGTCCGGGTACATCGGTGGACGCCTGGTGCCGGAGCTGCTGGAGGCCGCGTTCACTGCTGCCAGCCGGGCCATTGGGTCACTGTTCGATCTATCGGGCTGAACCGCTCATCACGCCTGAAAGCCCATGCGCCCTGGCTGCTCACGCCGCGGTGAACCGTTCAGCGGCATCCCAGAGTTCGCCTTCACGCCGCTCGTCGTAGGACTCCTCCGACGAGCGGGCCACACGGCCGCGGTCGACGTAGGAACCGGTCAGTGTCTGAGTCGTGCCGAGGACGACGTCGGCGAGGTAGCGGCCCGCCGCGTTGCGGCTAGTGGCAAGGGGGGTGAGGGTCGTCACCGGCAGGATGCGACGCATCGCGAACCGGGAGACGGGGTCTGCGTTGCGGGCAAGACCGGTGCCGGGGACGAAACCCGGGTTGTAGGCGACCGCATCAATTCCGGCCGGCAGGCGGCGCGCGTACTCGTGGACCAGGTAGATGGCTGCCAGCTTGCTCGTGGAGTACGCGGTGCGTCCGGCGGCCGTGGTGTCCGGCTTGGGGAAGGCGCCCGTGCGAGCGAGGGCGTCAGGGGACTTCCAGGCCGGGCCCGGCACCATGCCCATGTTGTGCTTGAAGTCGCCGAAGTGGGTGTCGCTGACAGTGATCACAATCCGGGCGGGGGCCGCAAAGCGGTCCTGGAGCAGGCGTACGAACAGGTGGTTGGCGAGCACGTTGACTGTGAACGTGGCTTCCAGTCCGTCGGGTCCCTCGGTGAGCGCGTTGGTGTACTGGATACCCGCGTTGCCCACGAAGCCGCGTAGTGGCGGCAGGTCACCGCGGTCGAGCCGGTCACGGATCTCGGTGGCGGCCTGGCGGACGCTGTCCAGAGAGCCTAGGTCTGCCGGGACGTGCGAGACCGTGTGCCCGCCCGTAGCGAGTTCCGCAGCGAGCCGTGCGCCGGAGGATTCGCGGGCGACGACGAAGAGGTGTGTGTTCGGTGACCGGCGCAGGATGTCCTCCGCGGCGACGCGGCCGATCCCGCGGCTCGCACCTGTCATCACGATGGTGTGCTTCATGGAAGGCTCCTTCGCTGGTCAGCCGATGTCGCCCGGCTTGGGCACAGCCCCACGTTCGCCGCTTGCGCCACCGCCAACCAGCGCCGTCCCCGTCACTAGGACTGGCAGTACCCAGGCTGATGCGGCGCCGCACAGCGACAATGAACCCATGGCTGCCTTCCGCTCCGATTTCGCCGCACTCCTGCACGCCTGGCGCGACCGCCTCTCCCCAACCGACGCCGGCTTCACCGTGACCAACGGCCGTCGGGCCCCGGGACTGCGCCGCGAGGAGCTGGCGCAACTGGCCGGACTCTCCGTCGACTACGTCCTGCGCCTGGAACAGGGACGCGCGACCAGCCCCTCAGCCCAGGTCGTCGGCGCCCTCGCCCGGGCCCTTCAGCTCTCCCGCGCCGAGCGCGACCAGCTGTACCGAAGCGCCAGGCTCCTGCCACCCCAGGATGGGACGGTCAGCACCCACGTTCCCGCGGGGATCCAACGGCTCGCCGCGCGTCTGAGCGACGTCCCGATCGGCGTGTTCACCGCCGACTGGACTCTGGTGTGGTGGAACACCACGTGGAGCGCCCTGCACGGCGACCCCGCCGTCATTCCGATCGTCGAACGAAACCTTGCTCGCGCACTCTTCGGCAACGGCGCCGCACGCGCCTCGATGCTTCCCGTCCGGTCCGAGCGCGGACCAGACGCCTTCGAAGCGTCCGTCGTCGCCGACCTCAAGGACGCCGTGTCCCGCTATCCAGCGGACGCCCAGCTCGATCGTCTCGTGCAGGAGCTGCGAGGAATTTCCGACGCCTTCGCTCATCACTGGGCCACGCAGACGAGCGCCGCCCCACACACGACTGACCGCAAGACGATCCGCCATCCGGAGGTCGGCGACATCCTGCTCGACTGCGACGTCCTCATCGTCCCCGGCGCGGACCTGCGCATGGTCACCTACACGGAGGCGACCGGAAGCAGCAACGCGGGGAAACTGGACCT
This sequence comes from Streptomyces sp. NPDC031365, assembly GCF_055569765.1. Taxonomy (NCBI): domain Bacteria; kingdom Bacillati; phylum Actinomycetota; class Actinomycetes; order Kitasatosporales; family Streptomycetaceae; genus Streptomyces; species Streptomyces sp. NPDC031365. The sequence goes on from NZ_JBVIIM010000022.1 coordinate 17,150, forward strand.
TCTTCGCGTCACAGGTGGCCGCCGTACCGCCACCGCGCTCCCCTGAGCGGCGACTGCTGGGCGGTTTCGCCAAACCGACTGGGCGAGCCTCACCGCTGCCACCGGCCACTATCGGTCACGGACCGAGCACGTACTCGACCTGCTTCATCTCTCAGCCTGAGCACGTATCAGCCTGGCTGGGCATCGGCTGGGCGTAACGGTTGTACCCCGGGCGCTGCTAGTACTCCAGGAAGCCGAGCGCGCTGTCGGGCCGGCAGACGCCACACGCCTTGGCTCCCTCCGTGAGAGCCCGCCGGGCTTCGTCCAGGCTGATGCCGCGGGCGCGCTTGCCCCTGTTCCACCAGTCGCCACCAACGGTACCCGCAGACAGTGACCGCACGGTTACCTCTTACGAGTCAAGCATTGGTCTCGGCCCTTGGGAGCGGAGGTGGCCCGTTTCCTTGAGCGGCGGCGGGAGGCTCGCCGCGCGCGTGGGAGAAGGCCGCTCAACGGGCGGCGGACGACCTGGAGGGCAGGTAGCTGCCGGATTGACCCGCTGGCGGCGCTGATGAGTGAGTGACCTCCGAGGGGCGGCGATACCCATCCCCCTTGCGAAGGTTAGACGCGGGCGATGCGCTCGATGGAGGCGAACAGCATCTCCACGGCCTGCTCGGCCACCTCCCGCTCGGCGGGCAGGCGAAAGGTGCGGGCCGGTTCGGCCAGGACGGGGGCACCCTTCGGGCGTGCATCACCGGCTGGGCGGTCGTCCAGGTGAAGACGCGCACCCCGTTGCCCTCACGCCGGCTGGGGGCGGAGCGGAGCGGGGGCGTTTCGGCGGTCAACTAGTAGGTCTCCGTGCCCCACACCACCGGGTCGAGCGCGGCCGGGAAGGCCAGCTCGGCCCCCAGGTGCTCGGTGGGCAGCCGGACGGCCCGCTGGAACCAGCGCCGACCCTTGGTGTCGCTGGCGGTGTAGGCGTACTCGATCCACAGCGACTCGCCGGGGTGAGCGGGGCTTGGCCTGCCGGTCATCACCCCACGCACCGGTTGGCTGGCCGAGCACATAGACCCTGGACTCCTCTTCGACACCGCCGACCGGGCCCTCGCCGCCCGGCTCGCCACTGACAGCGAGTTCTACTGGGTGTACGCCAAGCGTGGGCACGCCGCCACCGCCGCCCGCTACCTGGAGGCACTGCGATGACAGCGCTGTTCGGCGCGGTAATGCTGTCGTACGACGAGCCGCTCGCCGACAAGCTCCACGCCCGCCTCCAGCAGGTGCTCGGAATGAAGGTCAAGCGGCTTCACGGGGGCAGGGGATGCGCCGGGCCTACTGGCTGGCCGCCAGGTCGTGGACGCCGGGCCGTTCCTGCTCACCGACGCCGACTTTCATCCCCACCGAGTTCGCTCTCCCCACCATCGAGCCCATCGAGGAAGGGGTGTAGTTGCGGGTGTACCCGATCAACCAGTCCCCGTATCACGCCCGAAAAGCCGGATCTGGCTGGAGATCGTGCGAATCGCTCTCGACCTGCTGGCCTGGATGCCGATGCTCGCCCTGACCGGCAAGGCCCGTCGCTGGGAGCCCCGACGTCTGCGGCTCCGCCTGTTCACCACAGCCGGGCAGTTCGTGACCACCGGCCGTCGCCGGATTCTCTGCCTGCCGGGCACTGGCCACATCACCGCCGCCCTTGACCGGCTCGCACTCCTGCTGAACCCCGTCTGACCAGTGATTCGCTCGTCCCGACGAGAGAACGCTCCAGCCGGAGCAGTGGAACCCGGCGTCCACCCGAGATGACACTCGGGCCCTCAACCTGCCCCACCTCGGTCCACGTCACGAAACTTCGAGGTCAGCGCGAATCAGACAAGGTTGTACACAGCGGGGCGGCGTCCAGGTTGCTGCCGGGCTCGTAAATCAGTGGGCGGTTGACACGCTGGCCCGGCGCGGGAAGGTCAGCGTCGTAGCGACGACAGGGAGGTGCTGGGCCCGTCCTGCCGAGGACGCGGTCGAGGCGATGGTGAGCGCAGCCGTGCGGTTCCACCAGCCTCCCGCGCTGCCAACCTCTTCACACGCCTATGTGCGGAAGCAACCTGAACCGAACGACCCGGAGGAACGTTCCAGTTACTGCACGCCTGTTGCCTTCCCCTCGGCCATATGCAGTAGATGACGGATCGACTTGGGTGCAGCGCTCGACGGCGTCACGACGTGACCGGATTCCGCCCTAAAAGGATTATGCAACAGTGAACAGCAGATATACGGTAGCACTCTCTATAAGTATCCTTACAGTTTCCATGGTTACGAGTTGCGGAATCATTGGCAGTGACGAGAATCGCCTCACGTTGGGCACCACGGACCAGCTTTCATATAGTGCGGATGTCCCTTCTCCGCTAGACCCGGCGGCTGCCTATGACATCGGCGCATGGAACATTATGCGCAATGTTTTTCAGACTTTGCTGCGGCCGCCACCGATGGCCGGTGGAAGGCCTGTGCCTGAGGCGGCGGAAGAGTGTCATTTCACTGGCAGAGAAGAGACTGAATTCGCCTGCACACTCCGCGATGGTCTTCGTTTTTCTGACGGTGCACCAGTCACGTCTGAGGACGTCAAGTACTCCATAGAGCGTGTGCTACGGATCGAGTACGCCGGAGGCCCCTTTGGCCTTCTGGAAAATGTGTCGACGGTGGAAGCGCGTGATGACCTGCACGTTGTGTTCCACCTCAAAAGGCCCGATGCCACCTTCCCCTACAAGCTGTCCACGCCCGTTGCCAGTATCGTAAATGATGAGCATTATCCGTCATCTACGGTGCGGAAGGGCTTTGCAGTCGACGGAACGGGCCCGTACACCATGAAGGTACATTCAGAGGGCAACCGTGGCAAGTCGGCGACGTTCGACAAGAACCCAAAATATAAGGGCACACTTTCCGTCCAGAATACGGGAATTGACCTGCAATTCTTCAGCAGTACTGAAGACATGAGCAGGGCCCTCAAGAATTCCAAGATCGATATGGCCACCCGAAGTTTCACCTCTGATCAGGTACGCGATCTTCAGTGGCGACATGACGACACCATCGATCTCTACAAGTCACCCAGCCTTGAAACTCGGTATCTCGTGTTCAATTCCAAGAATCCAGCGGTTTCTAAGAAGTCCATCCGGCAAGCGATGGCACAGTTGATCGATCGTTCAAGTATCGTGCAGAAAGTCTATCCTGACACTGGGAAGGAGCTGTACTCCATAATTCCGGCTTACATGTTCGGGCATGTGAACTCATTCTTCAATAGATATGGTGAGCCGGATGTCGAGAAGGCGAGGAAGTTGCTAGCCGCCGATGGGGTGAAGACTCCGGTGCGTCTCACTCTGAGTTACACGAACGACCACTACGGGTCGACCACGAAACAGGAGTTCAATGAAATAAAGCGTCAGCTCAATACATCGGGCCTGTTTGACGTTGACATTAAGGGTACTGAATGGTCCCGATTCGGGAATGAGCGATTGGGGAAAAACTATGAAGTTTACGGTATGGGCTGGTTCCCAGACTACTCAGATGCCGACGGATTCCTCTCGCCATTCCTTGGCAGGCGTAACGACTTCGATAATGAACCCAGCCCGCAAGTACGCAATGTGTTGCTACCCAGAGAACAGCGGGAAAGTAACCGCTCTCACGCCGTCAAGGATCTAGAGGCCATCCAGGATTCAGTTGCCGATGACGTCTGGTTCGTTCCTCTTTGGCAGGGAGTGCAATTCGTGGCGGCACAGGATTATGTCACGGGAGTGGAAGGGGCCGTCAACAGTTCCTCGGAACTCCAACTGTGGGAGCTGCGACGGGGCCTTCCTTCCGAGTGAGGTGTCCAAAAGCTGTTCCGCAACGCTCGGCCGGGTGCAATCGAGGCGGACAACCTCCGGTGAAAAGATGGGCAAACGGCGGCGGATCAGCACGCAGTGCTTGGCCTTTGAGGTCGTCACTACACGCAGACGGGCGTCGACTTTTTGCAGGACGTCGTGGCGCTACTACCGAAGGAGTTCACCGCCATGCCTGACAAGGCATCGGACGACGACATCGACGGCCTGTGGGAAAAACCCCGTGTGCAACCCGTTGGGCCTGCTTGGCCAGCAGCCGAGCTGGTGACCTCGATCACCAACTCGGCGTCGTCGCGCGGCCGGGGCAGGTGCGGGGCGAGCCCGCACGGCCGCGGCCTCGCTGCCCTCGACGTCGAGCTTGATCAGGCGGGCGGCGGCGAGTTCGTCGGCGGTGAGCAGGTACGGCAGTGGCGCCGCGTCGGCCCGCATACGTGGGTGCCAAGCATGCGCTGACCGGTGTTCTCCGCGCTGCGGCCGAGAAGTCCCGTACGGAGGATGTGCGGCGGGTCACCACCGGCCCCGGGATCACCTCGGACAACGTGGCAGGCGAGGCGCTCAGGGCGGCGGCCGCCAGCCGCGACCGCGTACTGGTCGACAGCACCGCGAAACCGGCCTGGCGGGCGAGCCGTCCGGCACCCCGTGTGTATGCGTGGCTGATGGCGCGGAGGCTGCGCGGGAGCGGGTGACTGCGGATTCGTGCCGGGTGCGACTTGGTCATACGCGACACGGAACCGGCCAGCTGATCCGCCTTCAGGTGCGGCCCGGGCGCGTGGGTACGTTGTCGTGATGCATGACGACGACAAGCTCGATGCAGACCATGCGGTCAGGGACACACTCGCCCCCCTGAAGACCGTGGACCGAGGAACCTACGACCGGGCGGTGGGCTATGTGCGCGAAGGCGCCGGGCCGTCCAGCGGTGAGGCCGAGATCCTCTCGGCGCTGGAGGCACTGCCTGCCGAGGAGGCGAGGCGGCTGACCGGCCTCCTCGACGAGCCCGGGCCTGGGGAGCCGGGCTTCGTCTCTCCGGACGTCGTCGCGCCGCTCGCAGCGCTGCACCCCGGCTGGACGGCGCGCGCCGCCGAGCGCACCCGCTGCGTCGTGTACGCGGCAGCGGACCCCGCGGTGATCGCGCGGCTCGGCAAGGTCCTGCTCGCCGTGACGCGCGAGGTGAGGCTCCCCACCTGGGACGAGGAGTCCAAGAAACGCGTCGAGATAGACGTCGTCCCGCAGGGCGTGCCGGCCTGGCTCGCTCTGGTAGTCAACGACCGGGCGGCCAAGGGCTACGGGGCTACACCCATGGCGACACCTGTGGTGGAGGTCATGGCGACGCGATGGACCCCCGACTTCGTCCGGGACGTGGCGGTCGCCGGCGGCGTCCCCGAGGACGCCGCGACGAGCGTAACCCTCACCGTGCTGCTCGAACGACACGCACCACACCTCCACGACTTGGACAAGCTGGTCAAGACCCCTGCCGGACGGGACTTCGTCAACCGCCACGCCGACGTCGTCGCGGAGGTGGCACCCCTGCTCACCAGCTTGGGGAAGATCAAGACTGTCGCGCTCGCGAGCCGGGACCTGTCCGTGCACGGCGGGCTCCTGGCGCAGCTCGCAGTCGACGACCAACGGCGGGTCAAGGTCGCGGCGCTCGCCGAGCTCGCACGCCTCGACGCGCGCACGCAGATCGGGCTGCTCACGCCGCACCTCCTGACCGCGCCCGTGCAGGCACTGCGTGAGGTGCTGGCGCAGCTGACCGGGGTCAACGACGGCCCTGCAGCGATCGACGCCGCGCTCTCCGCGATGCCGGACGATGCCGACCGGGCGGCGGCCCTGCGCACCGTGGCCGAGCGTGGGCGCGCGCAACGCGAGCCGGTGGCGGAGCTGGTGGTTCCCGCTCGCCGGCCGGTGCCGCCGGACGCGCTGCCCCCTGACCTTCACGAGGCGCTGACCGGGCTGGCGACCGGTGCCTGGTTCCGCACCACTGCCCTGACCGAGGGGCTACAGGATCTGACCGACGTACGGGACGTGCTCGGGGTGCTGGCCGACCACGGGCTGCCCGACCCCGCGCGGCGGCTCGCGTCGTCCCTCACCGTGCGCACCGACGGGGGGTACGGCGCGACGATCGGTGACTGCCTGTCCGCGGCCGACGCCGAGCGGTGGTGGCCCCTGTTCGCCGAGCGGCTGGACCTGGCGGACGAGTACCTGGAGCTTCTCCCCGGCCCGGACCGGGCCGTCGGTCCCCCGACGACCGCCGCGATGCTGAAGATCCTCGCCCACTTTCCAGTGGTCCCCGACGTGCTGGTGCCCCGGCTGACCGGGCTCGCGCTGAGCGACACCCGGTACCGGCGCGGTGCACGGCACGTGCTCGCCCGGCACCGGGTGGCCCGCGCGTCAGCGGAGCGAGGGCTGCGCGACGACGCAGCAGAGACCCGCGCGTCAGCGGCCGAGTGGCTCGCGGAACTGGGCGAGGCGGACGCTGTCGTGGCGCTTCGGGCCGCGCTGGCCACGGAGACCAGCGACCTGGTGCGGTCGGTCCTCGCCCGAGCCGTCGAGGTGGCCGGCACAGGGACCGCCGTCGAGCCCGGGTGGTTCCCGCTGGAACTCGTGCCCGCCGCGGCCTGGAAAAACGGGGCCCCCGTCCCGCCGCAGGTGCTGCGGAGGTGGTCCCCGAGGGCTCTCGACGAGCTGGGCCGGTTCCGGGAGAAGGCCGAGGAGCGTGGCCTTCCCCGCGAGGACGTCGACGCGTGGCTGGGGATCGCGCGCCAGTCGGCCGTGCTGAACACCCAGGGGTCCGGACCGGTCGTCGGCCGGTTGGGCGGACCGGTGCTGTTGCCGCCCGACGTGCGGCTGCCCGGCGAGGAAACGGACGACGAATGGCCAGACCCCCTCGTCGCGACGATCGACCTGGGCGCGCTGCCCGACGGCGCCACGAACCTGCCGCTTCCGGGAGCCGGCACGCTGATGCTGTTCGCGACTCCCGCGTGGGAGGAGACCACGGCGTCGGCGGTGTACGTCCCGGCGGGCACGCCGGTCGAGGAGCGGCACCTCGAGTACGACCCGGACGCCGACATCGACGCCGACGAGTTCGCGCACGATGTGTCCGGCGACCTGCACGTGGAGTACGTGGCGTCCCTACCGGACTACGGGGTCGACGTCGACGCCCCGCGCACGGTGGTCGACCTCCCAGTGCACCCCAGCGCCCACGACCGGCTGCGCACGACGTGGGACATGGTTCTGGGTGACGAGCCCGATCGGTTCCGTCGGTTGCCCGTTCTCGAGCTCGGCGGGTACCCGCACGAGAACGAGGGCGACGGCGACCCCGTCGCGTACGTCTCGCAAGGGACCGGCATCGACGGGTGGGTGTTGCTGGCAACCTGGAAGCCGAAGTTGGACAACTTTGAGTCGTCGACGATCTACTGGGCTGTCCCGCATGACGACCTCGCGGTGGGGAGGCTCGACCGCGTAAGGATCGACGATCACTCGAATCCCTGATCCCGTCAGGGATGCCTGCGGAGTTCGATCGCTCGCAGCTGTCCGGACCCTCGATCCAGCCGTGCCTGTTGCCCCCACCACTGACCACCTCGTGGTCGAGCGAGGGCCCGGCGACCAGCAGGTGCAGGGGGACGTCGGGCCGGGCGGAGGACGACGTCGACGGCGTCCATGTCCTTGTGGGGCCACCAGCCGCCGAACAGGCACACGGCCGCCTCCGCAGCCGGCGATACCGAAGGCATCCCCGGCCCGGACGCGTTCGACGTCGGTGTTCCGGTCGCCTTCATCGGCGACGGCGAACGGCCGCACCTGTAGCGGCAGACGGGGAGAGCGGGGGCCAGCTCATCGCGTACGGCGTCGGTGGGCGCGAGTACTCGGACACGCCGTGCGCCTGGCGGGTCAAAGCGGCTGATCAGCCGCAGCGCGGCGTTCTCGGTGGTCACGAGCTCGTGGACGGGCATGCTGCTCGCCGAGTAGCCCGGCTCCGTGCAGGACATCGCCGGGCGCTGAGCACCACCGTGATCATGGGCCCCGCAAGGCGGTGACCGGCGCGGATACAAGCGGCCTCGGTCAGGCAGCAGCCCACCAGCGGGACCTGCTGCGGAAAGCGCCGTACAGCCGTGGGCCACCAGCCGGAGGCGAACGCCCGCCGACCGGGGCCGCCGCTGCGGCGGTGGCCCCGGTCGGCGCCAGCACGGTCGGCACCGCCGGCGGCGGGTCCGGTGACCCGGGCCTCGACCGTGGCCAGGGCGGTTCGGGTCTCGGCTGCGATGCCGTACAGGGCAACCACCACGGTGTTGTGATGCGCGGTCAGGGTGCGGCGGCGGTGCCCACCGAGGCGGTGGGCACCCGGCTCGACGAGCACCAAGGCCAGGGCGGTGATTCGCCGACGGCCAGTTCGGCGTGTCCGGCGGTAAAGCGGGCGTACAGCCATGCGGCGGTGTTGAGCTTGTCGAACAGGGCGGGGACGTGGGCCGCCTCCCTGGCGAAGACGCCGCCTTCGCGGACCCCCAAGACGGCGAACTGCGCGACCTCGCCCTCGCCGCCAGTTGTCCAGGCGGCGATCCGCTCGGCCGTCTCGGCGTCGTCCATGCCGCACTCGCTGCTGCGGGCCAGCGTGGCGCACTCACGGAAACCGGGTTCTGGGCCGCGTGGTACAGAGAACAGTTCCGCAGGCCGCCTGTCCGGGCGGCTCGGATGCGGTCCAATGTCCACCCCCGCCCTGACTCGCCCTCACACCCGTGCCCTGGGCCTTGAGCTGGTTCTGGCCCGCCACAGGGCTGCCAGCCGCTCCGGGGCTCATCCACCTGGAATGACCTGCCAAAGACACACAGAGACGGCAGGCGGGCGGCGGCTTCGGTCGCTTCAGTCGCTCGGTCGCTGTGGCGTTCTTGGGACAGCGACCGAAGAGCAGCGACTGGGAGATGTTCGGTCGCTGCTTCGGTCTCATGAAAAAGTGCAGGTCAAGGGCATTGCCAGAAGCTTGCAGCGACTGAAGCGACTCAAGGCCCGGGTATATGAGTTCCTCATGTGTGCGTGTGTGCGTCATATATAGAAGCCTTGAGTCGCTTCAGTCGCTTTTTGATCTTTGGCAGAGCTCTGACCTGCGGTTTTTCTGATGACTCAGGACAGCGACCGAAGGCCTTTCAGTCGCTGGGTTTCTTGTTCAGTCGCTGTACCGTGCTTGCCGACGGAGGCAACGGACCGGACCGGTGTTCTTCCTTCGGTCACGTTCCACGACCTCGCGTGTCGGGTTGGATAGTCTGTGTCTGTCATTGAGTCGCTTCGGTCGCTGATGGGGGTGTGCGCGTGTCTGCTGAGCTGCGCTTTTCCTCCGGCGACCCTTGCCAGCTGCCGTCTGGGCCAGGGCCCTCGGTCTCTGGCGGACTAGCCACCGCCAGCTGGTGCGCGCGCCGCGGCTGGCCCGTACATCCCCTGGCGGCGGGACGCAAGACTCCGGTGGCCAACTGCGGTCACTGCCGTACAACGCCGCACTCTGCCGCGGAGTGCCCTTGTCTGCCCGTGGGGAGGTGGTGTCATGGCTTCCACGCGGCGACTCTCGATCAGCGGCGCATCGCCGACTGGTGGGGGACCCGTCCGGAGCTGGGCGTCGGTGTCGCCTGCGGACCGGCCCGGCTCGTCGTGATCGACATCGACGCGCATGCCTCCCAACCCCCCGGCCGGGGCCGGATCCTGCCCGGCATCCCGATCGCCGACCACGTGGACCTCACCGGCCTGGCGAACGGGTTCCACACCATCGCCGTCCTGGCCGCTCTGCGCGGGCGGCCCAGCCCCGCGGATGACGACACCACGCTGCGCGTCCGTACGCCCTCCGGCGGCCTGCACATCTGGTACCGAGCCACCGACAACCGCCGCTGGCACTGCTCCTCGGGATCGAGTCCGGGCCGCGCGCTCGCCTGGCAGGTCGACGTCCGCGCACACGGCGGGTACATCGTCGCTCCCGGAACCACCACCAAGCACGGCACTTACACCGCCGTCGGCGATGTACGCGAGCCAGCGGTCCTCCCGGCATGGCTCGCGCAGGAACTCGAACGCACCGGCCATCTGTCCGCCTCCACGATTCCGGCGCCTCGGTCCGTCCCACCGCGCGCCCGACAGGCCGTCCTTGCCGCAGGAGGTGGCCACGGCCTCACTCATCAGCGCCTGCTCGCTGCCGTTCTGGCGCCGGTCGAGGCCTGCGGTCAGGTGTCCGAAGGAGCGGGGTTCTCCGACGTCCTCAACCGTGCCGCCTACACGCTGGGCGGTCTGGTGGCCGCTGGGAGGCTCACCCAGGAGGATGCCGAGCGCGCGCTGGAGGAGACCGCGGCAGCCGCCCGTCCGGGTCAGGAGAGGCGCTCCGAACAGATCATCCGCAGCGGCCTGGCCGCAGGCCTCAAGCACCCTCTGCCCCCGCGGGGAGAGCGCCCGTGACAGCTCCCAGGAACGAGACGCTCTTCGATTTCGACCCCGATGCGGTCGCGGCCCAGATCCGGGCCCAGGGAGCCGTGCCCCTCCCGGCCCAGTCAGGTACCCAACCAGCGGCCGGCGAGGCGACAGCCTCGGGGCTGCTGCCCGACACCCTTACCGACCGGGGCAACGCCAAACTGTTCGTGCGGCTTTACGGGCGTGATTACCGGCATGTACCCGGCATCGGCTGGTACCGCTGGGACACCACGCGCTGGCAGATCGACGAGGACGACACCGTGCTGTGGGCGGCCGGTGACCTGGCCGAAGCTATCGCCGTCCAGGACCCGCGCGGTGTCCACAACGTTCAGGCGCTGCAGACGCACCGCCGCCGGGCGCTGTCCACCACGGGTATGAACGCGATGCTGGCGCAGGCAAAGTCGGCGCCAGGGATGGTCCTGAACGCCAGTCTCCTGGACGCCGATCCGTATGCCCTGTGCACCCCGGATGGCATCGTCGATCTGCGCACCAGCCTGGTCAAGTGCCCCGATCCGAACAAGGACTTCCACTCCCGTTCGACATCAGTGGGACCGGATCATGGACCTACTCCGCGCTGGATCCGCTTTCTGACCGACACCTTCGGTGATGACGCCGAGGGCCAGGAGATGATCGCGTATCTGCAGCTGCTGCTTGGGTACTCCATCACCGGTGACGTGGGAGGACAGGTCCTGCCCTTTCTGTTCGGCTACGGCAAGAACGGCAAGAGTGTCCTGCTGGACGTCCTGATGAAGCTCCTCGGTGACTATGCCGACGCCGCTCCGCCCGGCTTCCTCATGGCCCGCCCTTACGAGGGCCATCCCACGGATCTCGCGGAACTTCACGGCCGCCGGGTCATCGTCTGCTCCGAGGTCAAGCACGGCGACAAGTTCGACGAGGCGAGAGTCAAGCTCCTCACCGGTGGCGACCGGATCAAGGCCCGCCGCATGCGGCAGGACTTCTTCAGCTTCCAGCCCACCCACAAGCTGTGGCTGCTGGGCAACCACCGCCCCGAGGTCGGCACCGGCGGCTTCGCGTTCTGGCGCCGGATGCGTCTGATCCCCTTCGAACGCACCGTGTCCGACGACCGCAAGATCGACAATCTGGCCGACATCCTCGTCACCGAGGAGGGCCCCGGCATCCTCGGCTGGCTCATCGACGGCGCCCGCCGCTACCTCTCGGGCGACCGCGACCTGACCGGACCGGAACGGGTCCGTATCGCCACCACCGCTTACGCGGAAACCGAGGACCACACCGGCCGCTTCTACGACGAGTGCTGCCGCCTGGGCAGCGAACTGCGCGCGGAACAGACGGCGCTCTATGCTGCCTACCGGGCGTGGTGTCAGAGTGAAGGCGCGCCCGCGATGTCTTCACGTGCGTTCGCGGCTCGCACCCGGGAACTGGTCGGGCTGGCGTCGCCGAAGGAGATGATCTTGTCCAACCAGCGCAAGCACTACCCGGGTATCGGACTGCTCACCGAGGAAGAGGGGGAAGCGGCCTCATGAGCTCCCTGATCACTGAGGACGAGATCAGCCACGAAACGGACCTCGTCTGGCTGGAGGAGATCGGACCGCTCGACTACGTCCGCCAGAGCCTGGACCGGCTGCCCACCCGTGGTGGCAAACCGGCCTACCACCGTGATGGGCGCATGGTGGGCTACGCCCGGTTGAGCCGCGACGCGAAGGCTTCCCGTTCCTCGGGCACGTTCCGTCGTCGCGTCTTCTGGCTGCTGCCCCACGACCGCGATGCAGAACCGGAAGGTCTGTACGCCACAGGCGCACCGGCCGAGGCGGTTGACCCGCGCACGCTCGCCGCACGGGTCAGGGGTTACAAGACCGAACGCTCCGAGGGAGGGCCCCCCTCGACCGCCATGCGGGAACTCGGCATAACCCTCCCCCTGTGATCCGGTTCTTCCCGGTACTTTCTTCCGGCCTTCAACGGATGGGTCGGAAGGCGCGTATCCCTCATGACGAGGTCACGCTCGACCGTCGTCCTGGCACGTCCCTCATTCCCCGGTGGGGCGGTGCCGTCCGGGCACGGTCCGTCCTGCACCGCGGACCGTGCCCGTCCATGACGATCGCACCCGTTCACGACGGCCGGCGTGCGGCCACGGCGAGCAGGTCCGCGGCCGGGCCGACGAGCGACCGTCCGGCGGGCCATACCGCCCGCAGTGCACGGCGCAGTTCCACCCCCTCGATGTTCACCTTGACGAGCCGGCCGTCGGCGATGTCCGTGCGCACCGCCAGTTCGCTGATCACCGCGGGTGCGGTTCCGGCGATCACCGCCCCGCGTACGGCGGCTGCGGAGCCCAGTTCCAGCAACGGGCGGGTCTCCTCGGCCCCGGAGCGGCGCAGGGCCCGCTCCAGGGCCACCCGGGTCCCCGATCCCCGCTCCCGGACGACCAGCGGGGTGGCGGCCAGCTCACGGGCCAGCAGTGGTCTGCGGCGCCGTGCCCAGGGATGAGTGGGCGCCACCACAACGATCAGCCGGTCAGTGGCCACCGTTCTGCTGGTCAGTCCGCGGGGAACGTACGGCGATTCGATGAACCCGATCTCCACCGCGCCGCTGCGTAGCAGTTCGGGTACGTGCTCACTGTTGGTGACCCGCAGACCGACGTGCAGGTCGGGGTGGGCGCGACACAGTTCGCTGATCCAGGGCGGGACCAGGTACTCCGCCACCGTCATGCTGGCTGCCACCCGCAACGTGGCGTCGAGCTTGCTGCGTTGAGCCTCCACGCTGGTCATGAGCGCCGTGAGTTCGTCCAGGACGCGCTGTGCGCGGCCGGCGACCACCTGTCCGTCCGCGGTCAGAGTGGATCCGCGCCGGGTGCGCTCAATGAGGGCAAGACCCAGCCGACGCTCCAGTGTCGCCACCCGCTTGCTCGCCGAAGGCTGGGCGATGTCGAGTTCGGCGGCGGCCTTGCCGAGGCTGCCCCGCTCTCCGACGAGCACCAGCAGCCTCAGCGCTTCCAGATCCGGCAGACCACTCATGGCGCAAGCGTAGGAACAACCGTGCGGCGCGTCAGCCCACCGGGTCATTCGCCTTGGCTATGACCTCCTCACCAGGAGAGGGCTACCGGCCTGGTCAAAGCGCTGCCCACAGTGGTCACCATGAGTCACGACGGCAGTAGTACGGCTTCTGGTTGTGCCGAGGGACCGGCTGCGCGCACCACCGGCGCTAGTGCCGCCGTGTCCCGGAAGTCCTGGCGGGAGCGGCTCGGCGAGCGTGTACCGGGGCTGGTGCTCGCTGCGGGTGTCGCGGCCGTGGCGACGCTGGTGGGGACCTGGTTCCCCCTGGTCGGAGGGCCGGTCTCGGGCATCGTCATGGGTGTGGCACTGGCTGCGGTGCGACGGCCGGGCAAGCGGCTTCAGCCAGGGATCGCCACCGCCGGCCGGTTCGTCCTGCAGGTGGCGGTCGTGCTGCTTGGATGCCAGCTCTCCCTGACCCAGGTCGTGAGCGTGGGGGGAAGTTCGCTGCCGGTCATGCTGGGGTCGTTGGCGGCCTGTCTGGTGGCCGCGTACTTCGTCGGCCGCATGCTGGGCATAGGACGTGACCTGCGGACCCTGATCGGTGTGGGCACCAGCATCTGTGGTGCCTCCGCGATAGCGGCGGTCACACCGGTCATCGGGGCCGCGAGCGCCGACGTCGCCTACGCGGTGTCGACGATCTTCTTGTTCAACATTGCTGCGGTACTGGTCTTCCCGTTCTTGGGCCACTTGCTGGACATGAGCCAGCAGGCCTTTGGGCTTTTTGCCGGAACCGCCGTCAACGACACATCCTCGGTTGTCGCGGCAGCCGCCACCTTCGGTGACGAGGCCGGGCAGTACGCGGTCGTCGTGAAGCTCACACGTACGCTTTTGATCATACCGATCTGTCTGTGGTTGGCCGCACTGACCAAGCGCCGCGCCGTTGCGGCGGTCGCCGTCGTGGAGGGGGGTGCTCCTCGGCCTCGTCGCGCCGCGCTCGTGAACGTCGTCAGGCTGGTGCCCTGGTTCCTCGTCGGGTTCCTGTTGACCGCCCTGGTCAACACGCTCGGGCTCATTCCGGACCGGGCTCATCCCGCACTCGGCACACTCTCCGTGTTCCTCATCACGGTGTCCCTCTCCGCCATCGGGCTGATGACCGACCTGCGCGGTCTGCGCCGTGCGGGCGTCCGGCCCCTGCTGCTGGGAGCATGTCTGTGGGTCGTGGTTTCGGTCACCAGCCTTCTGCTGCAGTACCTGTCCGGCTCCTGGTGATGTGCCGGGCGTTAGATTTTGTTCCTGGGCCGTTCACAACGTGACGACGATGCTCTGTAGTCGTGTGAGTCCGCCGGCGGGCTGCGGCGATGCCGCGAAGGAGGCCGGCAGAGTCGCGAGCGATACGAGTAGCACGCGGGCGTGGTGAGTGAGGAAGAAGGACTTCCCGCCTGCTCCTCCACGATCCGCCCCGTCCCTTCGACTCCGCCTAGTTCGGGGCATACCCGCAGAGAGTTCCCGGCAGCAGGTTATGCCGGTGCGCGAGTGCTGCGAAGTTGGCGGGGTAAGCGTGGTGCGGCATTGCACGGCGCTTCGGAAGTGAGGCGGGTCCATGGATACTGCTGTCCCAAACGAGGGCCGGCAGCCGCTCACCGACCCTCCGATCGCGGCCTCCGCCACGTTCGAGGGCAGCGCGGAGATCGCCGAGGCCCGTGACATGGCCCGCGGCTTCCTCACGGCTGTGCAGGCAGAGCATGGGCTGCCGGTGTCGGCGCGGGCGATGGGCATGGTGCAGCTGGTGGTGAGCGAGCTTGTCACCAACTCCCGCAAATACGCGCCCGGCCCGTGCCTGCTGGACCTGGAAATCATCGAGGGTGCCGTCCGGATCACCGTGTGGGACAGCGACACCACGCTGCCGTCGGTGCTAGCAGCCGACGCGGAACGGGTCGGTCAGCACGGTCTGGAGATCGTCATGGCGGTGTCCCAGACCTTCTCCATCTACCAGGAGCCGGTGGGTAAGCGGATCTCCGTGTCCGTCGTGCTCGCCGACGACCCCGGCGGGGACGACGCCGGCCTTCAGGCCATGTGACGTCCACGGCTGGGTCTTCTAGCCGGGTCGGGCCAACCTATGCGCCAAGGTTACTCACAATCGGGAATCCGTACGGCTGCTCATGTCGCCCGCGCTTCTGCCCCCTGCGTTTGTTCGGTCGTCAACTTCCTTCTGTTCTCAGCGCGTTCACCCGTGGGGTGTGCGACCTCCCTGTCGTGAACCGTGGTCCTCCACTCACCGTTCCGGCGATGAGAGGTCCCGGTGGCGGTACCGGGCAGTACCGGAGGAGAGGGACACATCCCAGTGAACATCATGCTGACGGCCGTGGCCGCGGTCTGTGGAGCAGTCTTCCTGGTCAGCGGTGGGGGGCAGATCGTGGGCCGAGGAGTACCCCGTACCCCCGCTGACGCGTGCGGCTTCTCCCCGGCCGCGTGCCGGGGCATCGGGGTCCTGGAGCTGCTGGGCGGCGCCGGGCTGTTGTCCGGGTACTTCGTCACCGCCTTCGCGGTCGCCGCTGCCGGGGGCATGTTCCTGCTCGCCGCCGCCGCCTTCACCTATCACGACAGCTACGAGGAGAGCGGGCTGCGCCTGTGGGCACCCATGGTGACAGCCGCGATCATGCTGTGCCTGTGCGTGGGCCTTCCGCTGAGCAACGCGGGCTGAGCCCGGCCGGCACACGACCTGACCAGGTTCTGTGCCGGCCGGGCTCCCGACCGCAGAGTCCCCACCTCGGTCCCCACCTGGGCTCGTCCGCCGCGGTCGGTGTCGAGCCGGCACACTGTGCCGGTCTTTGCGGCCCCGGCAGAAGCAGTACGCACTGCCGGGGCCGTTCCACGCACGGACGGGGGTCCCGCGCGCGGAGTCACAAGGGCCGGGAGGATGTGCTTTCGTCCCTGTGGGGCGATGCCGCCCCGGCCGTCCACACTCGGCACAACGGCCGGCGCAGCGGTTCGGTTCACCGGTTGTGCCGATGAGTTCCGCGTCCCGCCCGGCCGTGACCCTCAGGCCCCTTGCATCCCCCGTTCCTCCAGTGCTTTGCGCAGAGCGCGTATGGCGTAGAAGGCGCGGCTCTTGACGGTGCCGGGCGGGATGCCAAGATGCTCGGCGGTCTGCGCCACGCTGCACTCCCGGTAGTACATGAGCCTGATCACGGTCTGCTGCTGCTCGTTGAGGTCCTGCAAGGCGTTCAGCACCACGTGGAGGGTGAGTGCGTGATCGGGGTGCTCCCAGGTGGTGTCGAGCTCCTCGATCGGCATCAGTTCCAGGGGACGGAGCGCGCGGGCCCGGTGATGGTCCGTGACCAGGTTCTTGACCACGGTGAACAGCCACGGCCGCATGTGCTCGTCGTGGCTCTTCAGGAACGTGGCGTGTTTCCAGGCGCGCGCCACCGTCTCCTGGAGGATGTCCTCGGCCTTGTGCCAGTCGCCCCCCAGCAGCCGTGCCGCGTAGCGCAGCAGCAGGGGGCCGTGCCGGTCGTAGACCGTCCGCACGAGGGCGTGGTGGTCGTCGTCCGGTGTGCAGTGCAGGGTGGGTGTCGGGCTGGGAGCGAGGCGGACGCGTCCCGCCTTTACAGTTCCCGTCATGGGTGGTGCCCCATCGTCTTCCGCCGGTGGTCAGGTGGCGTGCCTCCCCTGCGGAGCAAGAGAGCGCGATCAATACTCTCCGGACACCGTTGGTCAAAGGTTGTCGCTTGTTTGTCGCGGTGTCCGCGTCTGCTCTTCCCTACCGGGGATGTCCAACGGCGGGGCCCGGCGACGGAGGCGGACGACGAGCGTGCACCGCAGATGACCTGACACTCTGTCGGCACGTTCCCTTCGGCTGTTTCCGGCGGTCTGCCATGTCACCACTTGAAGTCCCCATCTCCTTCAAGCGCGTGCTCACGTCGCCGGTGCGGCGCCGGCCCGTCAGCGTGGTCTTCTCCTCCCGCGGTCCGGAGACCGACCGCTTGCTGAGCAGAATGCGGCCCTACCAGGTCATGCCGGTCCGCTCCCGCTCCTGGGGCTCGGAGCAGGCGTACCAGGACATGCTGGGCGCCGTGTATCCCCTGGTCGTGCTGAACCTGGCGGAGGAGGCGAAGGACGCCGGTCCGGAGCGGGCCGTGCGGGTGTTGAGCAGCTTCTCCGCCGTCACCGTGCTGACCGCCGGTCGCACCGACCCGGTGCGTCGGCTGCTGGCCGGGGCGGTCAACGTGCTGCCCCGCGACCTGCCGTTCAGGGAACTGGCCAGCCGGCTCTCCGCCGAGCGTCGCCGGCTGGAGCTCTCCGGTCCCGGCAGTGGCCGGAGCTTCCCCCGGGACGTGCGTCGGGCACCGGGGACGCGGCAGAGATCCCAACGCGTGCTGTTCCATCTGCTGTCCTCGGCGGCGCGTCCGCTGTGCTGCCAGGACCTGTGCCTGCTTCTCGGCGGCGCGGACGCCCCCTTGCCGCGACGAGCGCTGCAGGCACGCACGAACCGTCTGGACGAGCGCCTCGCGGAGCACGGGAAGGCCGTGCGCAGCACGGTCGAATGGGGCCGGAGGACGTACCGGGGGATCCACGACGGGCACCGGTGAGGCAAAGAGGTGGTGAACGCCGGTCTGCCGGCCCGGCATGATCTCGTTACACTCCGACCGTGGTGGACATCGGCTGGCTGGAAAGCTTCCTGGCGCTCGTCGAGCACGGCGGTTTCACGCGTGCCGCGGAGGCTCAGCACGTGAGCCAGCCCGCCTTCAGCCGCCGGATCCGCGCGCTGGAGATCTGGTTCGGTGAGCCGTTGGTGGACCGCTCGACCTATCCCGTGAGCCTGACACCGGCGGGTGTGAAGGTCCGTGCCGGCGCGATCGAGACCGTGGCCGCCATCAGTGCCGTCCGGGACGAGATCCGCGGCCGGCAGCGGGCGCCGAGAGGCGCCGTGCGGGTCGCCGTCACCCACTCGCTGGCGACCACATTCTTCGCCCAATGGTGGGCGCGCTGCGGCGAGGGGAGCCCGGTGCCGTGCGTCCTGCTGCCGTCCAACACGCTCGACGCCTACGACGCGTTGTTCCACGGTGGCTGCGACCTGCTGCTCGCCTACGCCGACCCCGCGCTGCCGCTGAGCATTCCGGTCGCCGACGTGGAGTGGATGGTGCTGGCGGAGGACGTCCTGGCGCCGTACACCTCGGTGACCGGCGGACAGCCCGACTTCTCGGTGCCCGGTAGCGCCGCCCGTCCCGTCCCGTCGGTCACGCACAGCCAGGGCGCGTTCCTCGGCCGCGTGACCGAGCGGATCCTCGCGGAGCGGGACCTGCATCTTCTGCCGGTCGCCCAGAGCGACTTCACTTCCGGGCTGGCTGCGCTCATCGGGGCGAGGCTGGGCATCGGCTGGCTGCCCGGCCGGCTGGTGACCGCCGAGCTCGCCGCCGGCACTCTGCGGCAGGTGGGTGACCCGTCGCTGACGGCGAGACTCGAAATCCGGCTGTACCGTGTCCCGTCCGACAAGGTGCCCGCCCGTGCGGCCGCCATCTGGCACCGCGCCGCCGAGCTCGCTGAGGGCGGCGCCTGACTATCCGCCGGTTCCCCGGCCGTCGCCCGCCCCAGGGAGCAGACACTCGCGGACCACCGCGTCGGCCAGCAGATCGGTGGGATCGAGGAGGGCCGCCCCGCTCGCCTCAACCAAGTACCGTGCCGCCAGCGGTAGTTCGGTGCACGCGAGGACGATCAGCGGTGCGTCGTTCCCCGACATGGCATGCACCGCCTTGTCCAGGTGCACGCCGGCCGCCTCGGGGTCGCCTTGCTTGACCTTCTTGATCGCGAGATCCACCTGTACCTGTGTGGACTCTCCCGGCAGGGCCACGCCGAACCGCGCTTCCAGGAGCCGGTTCTGGTAGAGGCCGGAGGCGATCGTCGCGCGGGTGCCGAGCAGCCCGACGCTGCCCACCGTCCCGGCCCGCCGCGCGAGTTCGGCCACCGTCTCGGCCACCATGTCGAGGAACCGCAGGCCCGAGTCCTTGACGAGAGCCGGCAAGAAGGCGTGCGCGGTGTGGCAGGGAATCACGGCCAGGGTCGCGCCGAGGTCGCGCAGACGGTTCGCTCCGGCCAGCATCGCGGGGTAGGGGTCGGTGCCGCTGCCGTTCCCGAGCACGGCCCCGACGCGGTCGGGAACGGTCGGGTCGGCCCAGATCGCGACCCGGAGGTGGTCCTGGTCACGGGTCACGGGGGTCCGGATGATCAGCTTGGCGTAGAACTCGGCGGTGGCCGCCGGACCCATCCCGCCCAGGATGCCCACCAGATGGTCGTGCGCATTCACGGCGTCTGGAACGTGGACCGGTAGCCGAACAGGGCCGCGCTTCCGCCGGTGTGCAGGAAGACGACGTTCTCGTCGGGGGAGAAGAGGCCGTCGGCTATGTTGCCGATGAGTCCGGCGAATCCCTTCCCCGAGTACACCGGATCGAGCAGGATGCCCTCGCAGGAGGCGACGAGCCGGACCGCGTCGACCATGGAGTCCGTCGGCACTCCGTAGCCGCCACCGACCCAGCGGTCGTCGACCAGAACGTCCTCCCGCGTGACCGCGCCCTCGGCGCCGATGAGAGCCGCCGTGCGTTCGGCGAGGCCGAACACGGCGTTGATCTGGGCCTCTTCGGGCTGGCGCACACTGACGCCGAGCACCTTCGCCGAACTGTTCATCGCCCGCAGTCCCGCGACGAGGCCCGCCTGCGTCCCTGTACTGCCGGTGCCGTGCACGACCCAGTCGACGGCGACGGGAGCCGCCTCGATCTCCTGGGCGCACTGGACGTAGCCGACCGCGCCCAGCGGGTTCGATCCGCCGCCGGGGATCACATACGGCCGTCTCCCCTCCGCGCGCAGCTCGTCGGCCAGCAGTTCCATGGCCTCCTGCATGTCGGTCCCGGCCGGTACCCGGTCGACGACCTCCGCGCCGAGCAGCTCGTCGAGGAGCACGTTGCCGGAGAGTTCGTACTCGTCGTCCCGCGTCTGGCGCTTCTCCAGGAACAGCTTGCACTCCATGCCGGCCCGGGCCGCCGCCGCGGCGGTCTGCCGGGCGTGGTTCGACTGGGTGGCACCCTGCGTGATGAGTACGTCGGCGCCCTGCTGGACCGCCTCCCCCACCAGGAACTCCAGCTTGCGTGTCTTGTTGCCGCCGGTCGCCAGCCCCGTGCAGTCGTCACGCTTGATCCACAGTTCCGGCACCGAGGTGTAGCTCTGGCGCAAGTGCGCGGTCAGGCGTTCCATCGGTTCGAGAGCCGTCGGGAAATGCCCCAGTGGAAAGCGCGCGAAACGTGCCGTCTGGACCATGGAATGCTCCCCTTCGCGATGAGTGGATGAATGTGCCAACAGTTAAGGCCTTGCCGGAACCGCTGTCCAATGTCGGTTCCGGCAGGGGTCATGCACACCATGCATGGATGTTTCCCCGTGCTTGACCTGAGCCGCGTCGGCGCGCCAAATGACACGTCACCGGCAAGGGAAAGGACCTGTTGCTCATGTCGCATTCGAAACCTGTGGTCGCGGTGAATGCCGGCCGCATCGAGAACCGCAGACGGAAGATCTCGATGCCGCCCCTCGGCGTGCAGGTGCTGATCGCGCTTGTGGTCGGAGCTCTGCTCGGCCTGGTCGCGCCGGCCTTCAGCGACCAGCTGAAGATCATCGGGGACGCGTTCATCAGGCTGATCAAGATGACCATCGTTCCGCTGATCTTCCCGCTCATCGTCGTGTCCATAGCGCGGCTGGAGTCGGCGAAGACGGTGGGCCGCATGGCCACCAAGGCGATCCTCTACTTCGAGATCGTCACGACGGCGATCCTCGTGGTCACCCTGTTCCTGGCCTTCTTCTCGGGCATCGGGAAGGGCGTGAGTCTTGGCTCTGTGGATCCCGCCGACACGGAGGGCATCGGGAGGGACATCGACCTGGCGGAGCTGTTCCTCCACATTATTCCCGAGAACGTCTTCGCGTCGGCCGGCGAGGGGGAGCTGCTGTCGATCCTCTTCTTCGCGGTCTTTCTCGGAATGGCGCTGACGAAGATCGGGGACAAGGCCAAACCGGTGGTCGCCGTCTTCGACGCCGTCGCCGATGCCGTGTTCCAGATGATCGGCTGGATCATCAAGCTGACTCCGCTGGCCGTCGTCGCGTTCGTCGCCTACAACACCGCACACTACGGCTGGGACCTGGTGGTCAAGCTGGCGGTGTTCGTCGTCGTCTTCTACGCCGCCGTGCTCGTGGTGCTCGTCGTGCTGTTCCCGGTCATCGCCATGGTGTTCCGGGTTCCGTACGTCGCGATGCTGCGCGCGGTCGGGGACCTGCTGTTCCTGTCGTTCGTGACGCGCAGTTCCGAAGTGGTGCTGGCGCCTCTGATCGAGCGGCTCGACAAGTTCGGTGTGGACCGTAAGGTCTCCTCGTTCACGCTGCCCCTCGGCTACTCCTTCAACGCCGACGGTGCCACCATGTACGAGGGACTGGCGGTCGTCTTCCTCGCGCACGCCTACGGCGTGGAGCTGACGATCCCACGCCTGCTGACCACGCTCCTGGTGCTGATGCTGCTGACCAAGGGCATCGCGGGCGTGCCCTCCGCCTCGATCGTCGTGCTCTTCTCCGCGGGGTCGGTGATCGGCCTGCCCGCGGAGGGCATCGCCGTCCTGCTGGCGATCGACTTCGTGGTCGACATGGCGCGCACCGGCCTGAACGTCACCGGCAACTCGCTCGCCGCTCTCGTGATCGCGAAGTCGGAGGGACAGTTCCACCCCCGGGCGAAGGCCACCGCCGGCCCCGTCCCGGACCCCACCGACACCGACACCGACGCGCAGACCGTCGCGACCGGTCCCGTCGGTGGACGGAGTGACGCCTGACCGCGGACCGTACTGCCGACGGGTCTCCCCGTACTTCTCACGGATGACGGCCCGGGCCGGTACCACGACCGTGATCGGGGTCGCCGGCGTGTGCGTGGCCGATGCCTGTGATCCAGTCGCATCGGCACCGCCGACCCCCATTCTGTGATCCTGAACGTGCCCGTGTCACCGCCACCGCGGTGCTCGGGCCGTCGGCGTGACCGCGCACCGACCACCGCGCCGACAGCGGCATGACCTGGGAGGTCCCGACCGCAATGGCAAACTTTCCCGCTCCTTCAACACCGGTGGCGGGACCTGCGTATCCCCTGATGACCACATCGTCTCCGGAAATGGGAAGCACCATGACGTTCTGGCGCGCATCGAATGTGGGCGGCAGTGTCGGTGAGTGGTAGCCCTGTGAAATGGCTGCGCGGCCGGTTCGCGTCGAAGGAGGCCGAACCGACCGCACTGCGCACCGAACGTGAGGTGGAGGCCGCCTACGATCTCTACGGCGGTGAACTCTTCGGGTTCGCGTACAAGGCACTGGATGATCGCCAGCTCGCCGAGGACGTGGTCCAGGAGACCTTCGTCCGCGCCTGGAAGTCGCCCCGCGGTTTCGATCCGGACCAGGGCAGCATGCGGACCTGGCTGTTCGCCATCGCCCGGAACGGAGTGGTGGACGCCATACGGCGGCGCAAGGTCCGCGAGGGAACCGGCTACTCCTCGTGGGACGCCGTGTCCGAGTCGTCCTCGGCGTTCGACCCCGTCGATCAGCTTCTCGAGCGCATTCAGCTCGGGGAGGCGCTGGAGCGGTTGACCCCGCAGCACAGGGAGGCAGTGGTGGAGGTGTACTTCGGCGGCCGTACCTGCGCCGAGCTCGGCGCGGAGCTGGGGGTCTCGGCCTCCACCATGCGCAGCCGCCTCTACTACGGTGTGCGCGCGCTGCGGCTTGTCCTGGAGGAGAACGGGTGGCTGGCACCATGAACAAGGAATGCTTCCCCTTCCGCCCCCTGCTGACCGAGCACCTGCTTCTGGGAACTCCGCTTCCGGAGGATCTGGCACGGCATCTCGACCGGTGCCCGGACTGCACCCGCGAGGCCGCCGAGCTCGACGACGTGGTCCGTACCCTGCAGCGGTCCGACCCGTTCGCCGACTGGGCGGGCGCACGAGGAGCCGCCGCCAAGGCGCGGCCCTCCAAGGACCTCGGCGACCGCATCCGCCAGGTCGTGGCCGACCCGAAGCCCGTCCGGCCCAGGTTCCGCCGCCGCGTCGCCCTGGGTGTGGCCGCCGCCTTCGTCACCGCGGCCGCGGTGGCCGTCCCCCTCGGGCTGGAGGAGGACCAGCCTGCCCCTACCACAGCGGTGGTGCTGGTCCGTGAGGGAAAGATGATCGACCACCCCTGGGGCACCGAGGTACCGGTGTCCCTGTCGGGTCTTGAGAAGGGTGAGACCTACCGGATGGTGACCGTCAACGCCGACGGCACGCGCGTCCCGGGCGGCAGTGTCCGGGACGATTCCGGTGAGCAGGTGTCCACCCGCATGGTGACGGCCATGCCCAAGGACACCATCACCGCCCTGATCGTCGAGGACGAGGACGGACGCGTGGTGACCCACGTATCCGTCGTGCCCCCTCCGTCCCCCTCTGCGTCCCGGCCGGCCTGACGGCCCTGCCCCCCCGACTCCCTGACGCCTGGACCGCTCCGGGTGGTCGGACGGTCCGCCGTGCCTGGAAACCTCGGCGGTCCGCCATGCCACGAAAACGGGGCTCCGCCCTGCCCAAAAACAGACAATGGAGAAAACGAATGCCTACTGTGCGCCGTGCCACCTGGATGCTGATCGCCGCGCTGGGAGTCGGAGGCGGCGGGCTGGCCGCCACGTCCATCGCACAGGCCAGCCCGGAGACCGCGTCCACCGAGGCCACTGCCGCCTCCAAGCAGCGCCCGATCCCGATCACGGGCCGGGACCGTCTTTACGCGGCCGACCAGTCGTCCAACACGGTCTCGGTGATCGACCCCTCCACCAACAAGACGCTGGGCACGATCGCGCTGGGCGACCAGCGGGTGGGCAGCACGTTCAGCCCGCAGTACAGCGGCGACTCGGGAGTGCACGGTCTGGCGTACTCGCCCGATCGCCGGCTGCTGGCCGTGGTGAGCGTCACGAGCAACACCGTCCACATGGTCGACACCAGGACCAACAAGGTCCTCAACACCACCGATGTGGGCCGCGCGGCCCACGAGGGCAGCTTCACGGCCAACGGCAAGGAGTTCTGGGTCGCCAACCGGGGCCGTGACACGGTCTCGGTCGTCGACACCAGGCGCGGCGGAGTCACCGCCACCGTGCGCGTAGGCGACGGACCGTCGAAGGTGCTGATGAGCCCCGACGGCCGGCATGCGTACGTCAACTTCACCAGCAAGTCCGAGATCAGCGTCATCGACGTGCGCACCCGCCGGGTTGTGGACCGCATCACCGGTCTCGGCGCCACCTTCTCCTCCGACCAGGCCATCTCCGCCGACGGCAAGCGCCTGTGGGTGTCGCACAAGCGTGACGGCATGATCACGGTGGTGGACCTCCGGCGCGGGAAGGTGGTCACGGTCCTCAACACCGGCCCCGACACCAACCACCCGCAGTTCATCGACAACCGCAAGGGCAAGTTCGTCTACCTGACCATGGGCGGGCTGGACGAGACCTGGGTCTACAAGAGGACCGGCGGCGCTCCCGAGCTCATCACCAAGATCAAGAACAACGGGCACGCGCCCCACGGTGCCTGGGGCAGCGGTGACGGCTCCCGTCTGTACGTCGGCCTGGAGAAGTCCGACGCGGTGGACGTCATCGACACGGTCACCAACAAGGTGGTCGACACCATCGCCTCGGGCCAGGAGCCGCAGGCCATCGTCTACGCCCCCCGCGCCACCGACCGGCCCGGCAGTGCGCCGAACCTCGGCGACCAGGGCCTCGGCCAGCAGGCCCACGACGTGCCGACCATGCTGCCGAACGGCAAGCGCGGTGACACCCTCGACCCGGTCAAGGGCCGCACCCTGGAGGCCACAATCCGCCCGGTGAACGGGCTGGACATGATCCAGCTCCAGGCACGGGGCCTGAAGCCGGACACCGTCTACCAGGCCTACTCCGTGGACGCCGACGGCAAGCGGACCCCGCTGCGTTCGTTCCCCACCGACAAGGGCGGCAAGACGCCCATGGCGCTCTCCTTCGGCGCGTTCAACGGCGAGAGCATCGCCATCGAGGTCAAGGGAGAGGTGACCCCCGTCCAGAAGGCGAACTTCGCCGCACAGGCCAGCGGGCACGGTCACGCGGTCAAGACCACCGACCTCCTGTACTGCGACTGCTGCTGAGCCGGTCCGCAACCGAAAGGACGTACACCATGCCCCGCCGCACTCGACGGCACATCGCCTCCCTGGTCACCGTCGCCGCCGGTGCGGCGGGCGCAGTCATGCTCGCCTCCGGAGCCGCCGCCGCCCATGTGTCGGTGACCGGCGACGTCATCCCCGGAAAACCGGCCACGCTCGAGTTCCGCGTCCCCAGCGAACTGGCCGACGCCACCACGGTCCGCGTCGCCGTCGTCGTCCCGCCGGAGCTCGAGGTCACCGGCGTGCCGGCGGTGGAGGGCTGGACCGGGAAGAAGACCGCCGGCCCCGCCGACGAGGGCACCCGGCTGCTCTGGACGGCGAAACCCGGCTACGACATCCCGCCCAAGGAGAGCGGGACCTTCACGGTGAAGGTGGGCGCCGTACCCGACCGGTACTCCCTCGACTTCCCCGCCGAACAGACCTACTCCAACGGCACGATCGCCACCTGGGACGAGCCGGTGGCCGGCGGCGAGGACCCGGACTTCCCCGTACCGGTCCTCACCGTCAACCCGGAGGCCGACCCGCCGCCCGCCACCACCGGCGGTGACTCGCCGGAGGCCGCCGCCGGGAAGGCCTCCCCCGCGCCGACCGTCGCGGCCACGCCGACACCGCCGGCCGTCGCCGCCGAGGACTCCGGGTCCTCCCTCGGCCTCGTCGCGGGGATCGGCGCCGCGGCCGCGGCGGCCGCAGCCGCAGCCGCCGTCCTGCTGCGACGGCGCAGGTCCCGGGGTGTGCCGCACTCGTAGCAGCCCCGTACAGGTCCGGCCCCCGAAGAACACTCGGCCACGGTTTTGCCCCGACTCCCCGAAAAGGCAACCCGATGTCCCACCCGGCACTTCTTTCCCGCAACGCTGAAACCGGCCGGCTCTCCGGCACCGTCCCCCTGGTGGCCGGAGCGGTCATGGCGGCGCACGAGCGCGGTGTCCGCGTGGCACGCCGCTTCACCGCGGCCGTCCTGGCCCGCTGGGGGATTCAGGGCGAGGAGTCCGACGCGGCCGTACTCATCGTGAGCGAGCTGACCACCAACGCGGTGCAGCACGGAGGCTGCGACCTGACGGTCGCGCTGGCTCTTGTCGACGGCACGCTGCGGATCGACGTCACGGACCACGGCGGACCGGACCCGCGGCCCAGGCCGCCCGAGCCCGACGAATGCGGCCGCGGTCTGGACATCGTCGGCCATCTCGCCGACCGGACCGAGACGGTCCGAGAGGTGTGGGGGCTGCGGGTGAGCGCGACGGTCGGCATCGCGGGCTCCGGCTGTGACGCCAGATGGAGCCCTCACCAGCGCCACACGGCACCGGCGACTCCGTAGTAGTCGGCTGAACGCGGTTCGGGCCGACAGGAGGGAGGCAGAGGACCGTTGGGACGAGGGACTGCCACCGGGTGTCAGGCGATCCCCACGTCATGATCGGTTCCGTACTTCTGACGCCGGTCCTGCCCGTGAGGGTCCAGCCGGAGGGCAGGCCGGCTCGTAGTTTTCGCGCCGCCCGTGGTGTTGGCCGGCAGCCGGCCGGTGAGCCACTCCCGGCCTTGGGGTTCGAGGGCGGCCGGTGGCCGTGTCACGGGCGTGGACAGCCGGCCGAGCGGTGTGCCGCCGCTCGGGATCCCTCAGCCGCCGCACGATCCCTCTGCCGTCATGAGAGGTCGAGGCATGGGTGCTTCAGCTCACGGGCAGGGCGGTGGCCAGTGCCGCGCCGGTCCTCCACGGTGAGCACTCGGCGCCGGGACGGGGCCCTTCGCGTCCAAGGCCGGCACCTCCGCTGAAGGGGTCTCGAGGGCCAAGAACGACCAGCCGCGCCACTTGGTTCGACCGGTGCCCGAAGACGGCGGTTCGACGGGGGGACGGAGGGCAGCGAGGTCACCCGTGCCGCTCGATCCACTCCTGGAGTTCGACGAGGTTTCCCGCCGGGTCCATGAGGTGGGCGGCGCGCATGTGGTCCGTCATGAGGGCCGGGCCATGGACGAGTTCGGCTCCACGGCGCGGTGATCTCCCCGCAGTAGCGGTCCAGGTCGTCGACCCGCAGGACGACGAGGGACCGGTAACCGGTCGGCTCTGCGGCGAGTTCGCCCAGCAACCGGCTCATCTGGGCCCGTTCCTGCAGGACGATGCCTGCCGCGCCGTCGTCGGCGGTGAATTTCGCGAACGGGCCGTCCTCCGCCTCGAACTGCGGCTTCAGCCCCAGGACGTCCCTGTAGAAGCGGTAGCAGCTGGGAAGTCCGCGACGAGGAGCCGCACTTGGGCGAGTTTCATGGGTGTCCCCTTTGCGGAACGGTGGCGCGAGCACCTTACGTGAAAGTGGAGACACGAACTCCATCGCTGATGCTCAGTTAACCTGACACTGTTAAGCAAAGTGAATACTGCTAAATCTCCCTCCTCGTGACTACCGTCGCTCACGGCGATGAGGAGTGCGACAGCTCCCTCATTTCGTTCCGACCAGGTGCAAGCAAAGGGAGATCTCGTGTTTGAACGCGTGGCCGAGCTGGCGATCCGCCGGTCCCGGCTCATACTCGCCGTCGCCGTCGCGGCCGTGGCCCTCATGGGTGTCCTGGGCGGCGGCGCGTTCACCAAGCTGCTGCCGGGCGGCTTCGACGACCCCAGCTCGCAGTCCAGCCGGGCCGCCCAGGTCATCGATGACAAGTTCGGCGGTGAGACGAACCTGGTCCTGCTGGTCAGCTCCCCCGACGGCCGGGTGGACACCCCGGCCGCCAAGCAGAGCGGACAGGCTCTGGTGGCCGACCTCAAGGGCGAGAAGAACCTCGGGAACGTGTACTCCTACTGGGACACAAACCTCGCCGACCTCCGCTCCGAGGACGGGAACCAGGCCCTGATCCTCGCCCATGTGAAGGGCGGCGAGGCGGAGTTGCAGGAGAACGCCAAGAGCCTCATCGACGCCTACTCCGGAACGTACAAGGACACGCTCGAGGTCCGGGCCGGCGGCGGCACCGCCATCAGCGCCGACATATCGACCCAGGTCGTCTCGGACCTGGTGCTGGCGGAAATCATCGCCATACCCCTGACGCTGGTGCTGCTGCTGTTCGTCTTCGGCAGTGTGGTCTCCGCCCTCCTGCCGCTGGCCATCGCGATCATCGCCATCGCCGGCGCCTTCGCACAGCTGTCCCTCCTCGGCGGCATCACCGATGTCTCCAACACCGCGACCAACCTGGTCACCGCCTTGGGCCTCGGACTGGGCATCGACTACGCCCTGCTGATGACCAGCAGGTTCCGCGAGCAGCTCGCGTCCGGGGCCTCCGTGGACGACGCCGTCCGCCGGACGGTGAGCACCGCGGGCCGTACGGTCGCGTTCTCCGCCGCGACGGTGGCGGCCGCGCTCGCCTCGCTCATGGTCTTCCCCCAGTACTTCCTGCGCTCCTTCGGCTACGCCGGCGTCGGAGTCGTCGCCGTCGCGGCCATCAGCACGCTGTTCGTGATGCCCGCCCTGTTCGTCGCCCTGGGACACCGTGTCAACAAGGGCCGGATGCCGTGGGCCAAGCGGGAGCAGTCCAGCGCCCAGGCGTCCGTGTGGGGACGTATGGCCCGTACCGTGATGCGGCGGCCCGTGCTCACCGCGCTGCCCGTGCTCGCGGTCCTGCTGGTGGCGGCCGCCCCGCTGATCGGTATCACCTTCGGTACGCCCGACGAGCGGGTCCTGCCGGAGAACGCCGAAAGCCGCCAGGTCACCGCGATGCTGGGCGAGAACTTCAACGGCAACGACGCGGCTGCCCTCCATGTCGTCATCGACAAGGCTGTGACCAAGGACGGGTTGGACTCGTACGCGAGGGAACTGGCCTCTCTCGACGGCGTCATCCGGGTCGAGACGAGCGCGGGAACCCTGACGGCTGAAGGGGCCGCGCCGGCCAGTCAGGGCAACCCCGCGCTCGGCCGCCCCGATGCTCAGCGGATCAATGTGGTGAATTCCCTGACACCGAAGTCCTCCGAGGCCGAGGCCCTGGTCGAGGATGTGCGGACCGTGGCGGCGCCCGAGGGGACGGAGCCCCTGGTGGGCGGAACCGACGCCGAACTGGTCGACGCGAAGGACTCCATCAGCGGCCAGCTCCCGATCGCGGTGGCCCTGGTCGTCCTCACCACCTTCGTCCTGCTCTTCCTGTTCACCGGAAGCATCGTGCAGCCGCTGCGGGCACTGGCCCTCAACGTCATCAGCCTGGGCGCGACCCTCGGCGTCATGACCTGGATCTTCCAGGACGGCAATCTCTCCTCCCTGCTCGGCTTCACGGCCCAGCCCATGGAAGTATCGATGACCGTGCTGATGTTCTGCATCGCCTTCGGTCTGTCGATGGACTACGAGGTGTTCGTCACCAGCCGCATCAAGGAACTCCACGACCAGGGCGAGGACAACGAGTCCGCCGTGTCCAACGGCCTCGGCCACACGGGACGCATCGTCTCCGCGGCGGCCCTCCTGCTTGCCGTGAGCTTCTTCGCCTTCGGCACGGCCAAGATCACCTTCATGCAGATGTTCGGTCTCGGCAGCGGGCTGGCCATCCTCATCGACGCCATCGCCGTACGCGGCGTCCTGGTCCCCGCCGCCATGCGCCTGCTCGGCCGCTCGGCCTGGTACGCACCGCCCTTCCTGAAAAGGCTCCACGGACGGTACGGCCTGAGCGAGGGCGGTCCCGAGCTCGCGCCGGCACCCGCGGCCGGCCCGTCGTACGCGAAGACGCCGACGGAGGTCTGACCCCGCCCCCCCGGCACACGGGCGGGCCCGACGGCAGGTCACTGCCGCGAGCCCGCCCGTTCCGTCCGTCCGGGATCACTGTGGTGTTCGTACGGCGCTCTCGACCCCGTACAGCCGGGCCGTCTCGCTGCCACGGCCCGGGCGG
Source organism: Streptomyces sp. NPDC031365 (assembly GCF_055569765.1). Taxonomy (NCBI): domain Bacteria; kingdom Bacillati; phylum Actinomycetota; class Actinomycetes; order Kitasatosporales; family Streptomycetaceae; genus Streptomyces; species Streptomyces sp. NPDC031365. The sequence goes on from NZ_JBVIIM010000022.1 coordinate 47,400, forward strand.
TGGGAATCCGCCGGTCCGGGCCGGCCTCGCCGGGAACACGTCCACGGTGACGCCGGCGGCCGGCTGCGGACCCGGGACGAGTACGGGCCGCACATCGGAATGGCAGTGGCACGCGGCGATGTCGCGTGAGACGCGCACGGTGACGGCCATGAGTGCCGTGCACTCCCCCGAGCACCGGTCCGCTTCACCCACCGGGACCGCCCCGCGCACGAGCGGTGTGCCCCCTGCCCCGCGCCCGGGCACTGCCCGCCGTGGGGTCACTCGCTCCTGCCGCGAAGCCTCCACAGAGCCATCCTGCCGAAAAGCCCGTCCCGCAACACCAGGGTGTGGAGCAGCACGGCCAGCATGTGCAGGGTGAAGAGCAGGAAGAGCGCGTAGCCGAGCACCAGGTGGGTCGTGTGCAGGGCCGAGTAGAGTGACGCATCCGCCGGCGCGATGGACGGCACCCGCACGCCGCCGATGACGAACGGGGTGTCGGACGCCGCCACCATGGCCCACCCGACCAGCGGCTGGGACACCATCAGGCCGTACATCAGGCTCTCGGATGCCAAGGCCGCCCGGTGTTCGTTCCGGCCCATCGACCTCGGGTGCGGGGGTGCTCGATGGGTGAACCTGTTCACCAGCCGGATCACCGCCAGGAGGAGAACGGCCATCCCCAGCGGCTTGTGCACCGAGACCAGGAAGCGGTAGTCGGCCAGGGAGGCGACCATGGCCGCGCCGATGAAGAGCATGGCCACGACGAGGACCGCCATCACCCAGTGCAGCCAGCGGGAGAAGAGCGAGAATCGCGCCGTCTCCTCGGCGGGAGTTTGGGGGGCCGCGGTGGCCACCACCGCGGCGTCAGCCATGGGTCTCCCCGGTCGGTACCTTCACCGCGCCCGTACGCTGCGGCTCTCCGGTGCGCCGGGCGAAGGACTGCGCGTACACGGACGAACGGGCGCTCAGCAGCGGGTCGCTGGACGGGGCGATGCCGCGTGGCACCACCGTGGGGTCGAAATTGATGTCCCGTGCGTTGCCCGCTGCCCCGGTGTGGACCGACGTGAGGGTCAGAACCCCCGTGTCCAGCTTGCGGCGGGATGCGGGCCAGGGTCTGGTGGCATCGTCGACGGGGTCCTCGGGCTGGCCGATGGTGAGCACCAGCCGCCATCGCAGGGGCCCGTCGCCGAACGCGCCGATCAGCGTCTCGAACAACTCGTTTCTGCCGATCGGCCCCTTGGCTGCCGGCCGCACCGGCTGAAGGGGGACCAGCGACCAGCGGACCGGGACGGTGCCGCCCGAACCGTTGGTGAAGTGGAAGGCATTGAGTGCGTTGAACGTACTGTCCGCGAAGCCCGAGGTGGGCGGGTGCTCCTTGGCCAGCTTCATCGCGCGCACGGTCTCGGGGTGGGCGGCCAGGAACGCGGCCTTCTTCTGGGGGTCCGGTGCGCCCGTGCCGGGCACCGGCGTGAAGGCGGCCATCCGGTCGTAGAACCCCTGCGGGGTGCTGTCCTGGAACACGGGGAGGTTGATCATCGCGGTGCGCCACTGCTCACCGTCGGGGAGCTCGAACCGCAGCGCCAGTCCCCGTACGGTCGTCGCGGCGTCGGCGACGTCCGGTGCTCCCCCGGACAGCGAGAACCTGCCTGTCACCGGAGTGCGCCTGCCGTCCTCGAAGACCGTCGCCTCCGACACCGCGACGCCGGCCCCGTTGGACACGAAGGACCCGGCGACACCGACCCCCTTCGCGTGGTTCCGTCTGAACCCCGCGTGCTTGCCGAAGCGCGTCTCGAAGCCATCCGTCAGCTCTCCGGGCGTCAGCCTGTCCGGCGTCAGCCAGCCGCCCGCGTAGGCGAACGCGCCCAGGTCGACGGCCCCGATACCGGCCACAGTACCGATCCCGAGCAGCGCGGTCCGGCGACGTAACGCACGAGCAGGCGTCGCGGGGTGCTGTAAAGCCTCATTCTCCAAGAGGCCCTCCTCCAACTTCCGGTCCGCCGCGGGGCGCCGGACAATGATGTTGTTGGGGGGTACGCGGCAGGACGCCGCGGTGTTGAAGGTTCGGCCGACGTGATCCCCGGCCGGCGGCGCGGAGTCCCGCGCCGCCCACGGGCTGCTACTTTGCGACGAACGCCTCGGCCTCGCACTTGTCGACCCACTTCGCCTTGTCGGCCGGCGGCAGGCCGTCCTCGAAGGAGAAGAGCGCGGGATCGTCAGGTGAGGGCGCGACCTTCAGTCCGTGGGACCGCATGCACTTCAGCCACTTGTCGAACTTGTCCTGGTACTCGGGATCCTCCCGGTAGGCCCGCTCCCAGAGTTCCTCCGGCTCCTTGGCGGCACATGCCTTCTGCGCCTGTGCGAACTGCGCCTCGTTCCGCGCGACCGCCGCCGAGTCCGGCTTGGGGTCACCCACTTTGCCGCTGTAGCCCTCGAGTTTCTTGTAGCCGTGCTGTTCCAGGCAGCCGGTGTAGACCTTGTAGAGCCTGTCTTTTTCCTCCGCCGACGTGTCGGGGCGGATGAGGGGGCGTTCGGCCCGCGTCGCCGGCTCCGCCGGCTTCTTGCCTCCTCCGGTCACGCTCGCGACGCCCTTGTCGTTCGCGGCCTCGCCGGACGACTGCGCGTCGCCGCCGTCTCCTCCACAGGCGGTGAGCCAGGCCAGCGAGGCCAGTGTGGCGGCCACGGTGAGACGGCGGAGGGGGCCCGCACGGCGGGATGCGGCACGTGTGTTCCTGGCATCGTGCATGGTGGTCGACTCCTTGTTCAGGTGGTGGCCAGTGCCACGGTGGGTGACAGCCGGGAGGCGCGGACGGCCGGGTACACGCCGGCCACGACGCCGATGAGCGCGGCGCCGGCGAATCCGCCGGTCACCGCCGCCGGCGGGACCACGGCGGGCCAGTCCCGGAAGGCCGCGTAACCGATGGTCGCGAGGACGCCGACGGCGACCCCGGTCAGTCCGCCGAGGCCGGAGAGAACGACCGACTCGGTCAGGAACTGGCCCCGGATCTGTCCCCGGTTGGCGCCCAGAGCCCGGCGCAGTCCGATCTCGCGGCGGCGCTCGAGTACGGAGATCACCATCGTGTTGGCGACGCCGATGCCGCCGACCAGCAGGGCCAGGCCGGCCAGGCCGACGAACAGCCCGGAGAAGGTGGCCTCGGCGGAGCGCTTGGCCGCCAGGACGTCGGACGGGCGGCTGACCAGGACGACACTCGGTGACTCGGGGTTGACGGTGGCGGGGAGCACAGCGCGTACGTCCGCGATGTGCTCTTCGTCCGCCTGGATGAACAACTGCGTGGGACGGCCGTCGAAGCCGAGGTGCCGGCGGGCGGCGTCCCAGCCGACCAGGACGGCCCGGTCGATGTCCGGGGCCAGCGGTACGGAGCGCAGGATCCCGGTCACGCTGAACCACTGGTCGCCGAGGAGGACGAGCGGCGGCGGCTCGCCGGGGCGTATCTCGGAGAAGCCCAGGCGGGTCGCGGAGCGCGAGCCGAGGACGACGGCGGGGAACCGTTCGGTGACCTTGGTGAGGTACTGGCCCGAACCGACCTCGGCGTTGACGACGTCGAGGAGATCGGGCCGGGCGGCCAGTACCGTCAGGCCGGACTCGTCGAGTGGACCCAGCTTGTCCGAACGCCGCACGGACGTGTGGGTGTTGGCCACGGCGGTGACGGCCTTGACGGCACCGATGCGCTCCACCATCGCGGCCGACTCCTCGGGGAAGGAGACCGGGGAGCCGTCCTGCGCCGCGTCCCGGTCCGCGACCGCCTGGAGCCGGTCGGTGCCCAGTGCGGTCAGTTCCGCGTCGAGGGCCTTCTGGCTGGAGGCCGGAATGCCAGTGACCACGATCATCGTGGCGATGCCGATGGAGATGCCGATGGCGGACAGCACCGCCCGCATCCGCCGGGACAGGACGCCGACCAGACCGAGGCGGAGCAGGTCGGCCGGGGAGAGCCTGACCGGGCGGGTCCAGGAGGTCTCGGGCCGGTTCGTCGGGGCGGTGGCCGTGTGGGGTGCGTCGGTGCGTCCCCCGGCCGCGGACTCCTGCCGCCCGGCCGCGGACCGGCGCCGTCGGCCGGCCGTCACCAGGCGCTCCCGAGGGCGCCGCGTGAGCCGGGGGTGAGGACGCCGGACCGGCTGCCCGGGTGGGCCTCGCTTCTGTCGGCGACGATACGGCCGTCCTGGATCTCCACCTGCCGGGGCAGACTCGCGGCGATGTCCCGGTCGTGGGTGATGAGCGCGATGGTGGTTCCCTCTTGGTTGAGCCGGGTGAGCAGTTCGAGCACCGCGACGCCGTTCGCGGTGTCCAGCGCGCCCGTCGGTTCGTCCGCGAGGACCAGCGCGGGTTCGTGGACCAGTGCGCGGGCGATGGCGACACGCTGGCGTTCGCCGCCGGAGAGCTGGTGCGGCCGGTGGTCGACGCGGTGGCCCAGGCCGACCCGTTCGAGTGCGGCGCGCGCCAGGGGTGCCCTGCGCTTGCGCGGTACTCCGGCGTAGAGCAGGCCGGTGGCCACGTTCTCGGTGGCGGACAGACCGTCGGTCAGATGGAACTGCTGGAAGACGAAGCCGAGCCAGCGGCCGCGCAGCGCGGACAACTGCCGGTCGGGCAGGGTGGTGACGTCGTGTCCAGCGATGACGACGGCGCCGCTGCTCGGCCGGTCTAGGGTGCCCATGACGTTCAACAGGGTGGACTTGCCCGATCCGGACGGTCCGGCGATGGCCAGGAACTCGCCGCCCTGGATCTCCAGGGACACACCGGCGAGCGCCTTCACTCCGCCGGGGTACTCGACCACCGCGTCCCGGACCGACAGCACCGCCGTCATGACGCGGTCACCACCCGGGTGCCCTCGGTGATCCCGTCGCCGCTGACCTCCACCATCCCCTTGGCGATCAGTCCGGTCTTCACGGCGACCAGCCGGCCGCCGGCGAGCTGCAGCCCGTAGCCGCCCTCGCGCAGTGCGAGCAGCGCGGTGAGGGGAACGGCGAGCACGTTGCTGCGGGTCGCGGAGCCGAACTCGACCTGGACGGGGGCCGAGTTGAACCGGCTCACCTCGCCGGGGTTCTTGAAGGCGACCGTGACGGTCACCTGCAGCTCCCCGGGCAGTCCCTGCCCGGACGACGGCGCCCTGGCCGAGCTGCCGATGGAGGACACCTTCGCGGCGGCGCTCTCACCACTGGGCAGCTGTACCGTCACGGCGTCTCCTCGTTTCACGGAGCCGACCTCGGAGGCGCTGACGTCGACCGTGACCGCCTTGGTGGTGGGGGTGACCCGCAACAGGGGTCCCTGTGCCGGGTCGCCGGGCTGGACCTCGGCGCCCTCCACCCGGACGGCGCCGGCGAGCACTGCCACATCACCAGGCCCGACCACACCGGTGGCCGGGACACCGAGGGAGGTCTGCCAGCGTTTGATGGCGTTGATCAGTGACCGGGTGAGTACGCCGTCCCCGGAGCGGATCCTGACAGGGCCGGTGAGGGGGTGCCGTGCTGAGGGCGTGCCGGCGCCCGGGGCCTCGCCGGACCCCGTACCGGGCTGTGGAGCACCGGATGCGGACGGTCCGGACGAGGGCTGCGCTCCCTTTCCGGGCATGTCCCCCCCCGGCCCGGTGTCCCCTGCTGCGCCCGACGGTCCGGTGCCGCGCGACCGCTCGACGGCGGTCGTGGGAACCGGACCGGTGACGGTCTCCCCCGGCCTGGGCTGACGGCCGATGCCGTAGCCCAGGTCCCGCAGGTTGTCGGCGATCACGCGGACATCGCGTCCCACGGTGTTCGGGGTGTCGAGCCGCCGGTACATCGGGACGTCGCCGTAGAGGGCGGGCACGGGCCGGTCGTCGACGCGGTAGAGCGTCTCGCCCCGGGAGACCGTGGTGCCGGACGGCGCGAGCCAGGTCACGGTGCCATCGCCGACGCCGTTGAGGGTGCGCGGTGTGCCGTATCCGAGGACGCCGTCGAGGATCCGGGTGTCGGTCAGGTCGGTACGGACGACCTCGACCGTTTCGGTCTCTGGGGCCGGCTCGGCCTGCGCCGCGCCGGACCCGGACTTCCAGGGTGCCGCCACGGCGACACCCGCGCCCGTCAGCGTCAGCACGGTCAGAGCCACGGCGGTGCGGATGCGCCGGCGGCGCTTGCGCGGGGCGGCGTGTGCCCCGCCCCGCGCGGGCTCCGCGGCCGACACGTCCACGTCCGGCAGGGGCCCGGCATCCGGCAAGGGCTCCACAACCGGTACCGGCTCCGTCTCCCCGCCGGTCACCGGCGGGGCTCCACGGCCCGGTGGGATGCGCCGGCGTCCCCGGCGGCGCGCACTGTGACTCGGATCATGGAAGCAGAAGGTTCCATACCGACATCAGGCTGGTTTCAGCATGTTGTAGCGAAATTGTCAGCGTCTCGGCCCCCCGCCGGGCGCCGTCCTATAGTCGCCGCCATGAGCGCACACATCCTGGTCGCCGAGGACGACGAACGGCAGGCACAGGTCCTGCGCATGTACCTGCGCTCGGAGGGGCACGACGCGACGGTCGTGCACGACGGGCGCGCCGCGATCGAGGCCGCGCGCCGGCTGCGGCCCGACCTGCTGGTGCTGGACGTGATGATGCCGAAGGCCGACGGCCACGACGTGTGCCGGATCCTGCGCCAGGAATCGGACGTACCGGTCCTGATGCTGACGGCGCGCTCCGGCGAGGACGACCTGCTGCTCGGCCTCGACCTCGGCGCCGACGACTACATCACCAAGCCCTACAGCCCGCGCGAGTTGATGGCCCGGATCCGGACGCTGCTGCGCCGGGCGAAACGCTCGGCGCCGCCGGACGACGGCGTGCTGCGGGTGGGCCCCATCACAGTGGATCCGCTCCACCACGAGGTGGTGGGACCCACGGGCCTTCCGGTCGTGTGCACCCGAGGGGAGCTGACGGTGCTGGCGGCCATGGCCGCCGAGCCCGGCCGGGTGTTCACCCGAAGACAACTCCTCGACCGGACCGGCGGCTGGGACACCTCGGTGTCGGAACGGACCATCGACATGTACGTCATGCATCTGCGGAAGAAGCTGGAACCCGACCCGCGCTGCCCGGAGTTCCTGATCACCGTCTACGGGATCGGCTACAAACTGACGCCGGGCCGCGGTCGCGGGGAGGGCGGGCTTGGGCGGCGCTAGGGTCCGGCCGCGCGGCGGGCTGTTCACCCGTCTGCTGACCACCTCGCTGCTGGTCGCCGTCTGCGCGGTGGCCGCCACGGCCTGGCTCGCCGTCACCGGCACGACCCGGGCGATCCGCACCCAGCAGGGGCAGTCACTGGAGGACGACACCCATGTCTACGACGCCCTGATCGGCTACGCGGCCACGCACACCGACTGGGGCGGCGTGCAGGACCTGGTCGGCGACCTAGCGGCGCGGACCGGCCGGCCGGTCACGGTGACCACACCGGCGCGCACTCGGATCGCCGGGTCCGAGCCGGGTGTCCGGCTGCCCTACCGGCCGACCGCGCTGGTGGACCCGCTGCGGCTCGACCCGGTCCTGTCCGACGCCGGCCCGATCGATCCGCGCGCCGTGGGCCCGTTCCTGCTCGGGGCGAAGGACCGGGAGACACTGCGGCGCACCGCTGACCGGATCGTCCGGTGCCTGCGTGGCAAGGGCGTCACCGCCGAGGTCACCACACTGCCCAGCGGACGGCCCACGATACCGCCCGCCTCCGCACTGAGCGGAAGCCTCGTCTGCGAAGAACTCGGACTGAGGAGGCCCCTGCGGTCGGAAAGGCTGCCACTGCGCCAGGTCAACGAGCTGGCCACGGAGTGCATGAAGCAGCAGGGCCGTGATGGTCTCATGGTTTGGGCGGACTTCTCCTGGGCCCTTCTCGGCACGGGAGCGGAGAACTCCGACCGTGCGGCCGAGGAGTGTGTCACCGAGGCCCGGCGCAAGCAACTCGCCGCCCATGTCTCCCCTCCCGTGCTGCTGTTCGTCGGTGACCGCAACAGCCAGGACGCCTCGGGCTTCCACCTGTCCACGGCGAACACGATGCGGATCGCCGGGGCGGCCGCCCTCGTCCTGGCCGTCGCCGCCGTCATGACCGCCCTGGCGGGCAGGCGGCTGGTGCGTCCGCTGCGCGCCCTGATCAGCGCGGCCGAGCACCCCGCCGACGTGGCCGTGCGCGTCCCGGTCACGACGCGGGACGAGATCGGGCGGCTGTCCGCAGCGTTCAACGACCTCGCCGACCGCAGGGAGTCGCTCGAACGGCAACGCAAGTCGCTGGTCAGCGACGTGGCACACGAGCTGCGCACCCCGCTGACCAATATGCGCGGCTGGCTGGAGGCCGGGCAGGACGGTCTCACCCCGGTGGACCAGGACCTGGTCGCGCTCCTGCTGGAGGAGGCGGTGCTGTTGCAGCACATCATCGACGATCTGCGCGACCTCGCCGCAGCGGACGCCCGGAGTCTGGTGCTGCACCGGGAGCCCTTGTACGTGCGGGACCTGCTCGACCAGGTGGCGGCGGCCCACCGGGGCACGGCCGGACCGGCCGGTGTGACGCTGCGGATCGAGGCGGCCGGTGACCTGACGGCCGACGCCGACCGGGTGCGGCTTCGGCAGGTCGTCGGCAATCTGGTGTCCAACGCGGTCCGTCACACCCCGAGCGGTGGCCGGGTCGTCGTGCGGGCCCGCGGGGAGGGAGGTGAACTCGTCGTGGAGGTCGCCGACTCCGGCACCGGCATCGACCCGGCGGACCTCGAGCACGTCTTCGACCGCTTCTGGCGGGCGGACAAGTCCCGCAGCAGGCACACCGGCGGGAGCGGCCTCGGCCTGGCCATCGTCCGCAAGCTGACCGAGGCGCACGGCGGCTCGGTCTCGGCCACGAGCACCCCCGGTGCCGGCTCCGTGTTCACCGTACGGCTGCCGCAGCCGTGACCTCGCGCGTGGGAGCACGGGCGGCGGCGCTCGGACCAATGCTTGAGGACCGCGCATAGGCGCGTGCCCCCGGGCCGGGCCGACGCGTCGGCCGTTGCCGTGGATACGCCGCCGTCTGGCCGACCAGGACGGTGGGAAACCGCGCAATCCGGCGAACACGCAACGCCCGTGACGTCCGTCCTCTCTTACCCGGCATGAGAACTTCTCTCCGGTCCATGCTCCGTTTGGTGGGCGGCCTGTTACTCCTCACCAGCGGCCTCACGGCGGCGGCTCAGACGTCTGCCACCGCGCAGGACGACCGGCACCCGGTCGCCGTCGCCGAGTACGACCTGGGGGACACGGCCTTCCGGGATCCGCAGACCGGCACGGTGAGCGAAGTGCGCGCGGTGGTGCACTACCCGCGGCACCTCACCGGCCGAGCACCCCTGATCGTCATGGCGCACGGCTCTTGGTGGGCCTGCGACCGTATGGACGCCTCCACCTGGCCCTGTCCGTCCGGGTCCCGCCCGTTCCCGAGCCATCGCGGCTACGACTACCTCGGCGCCGCACTGGCCGCCCGCGGCTTCGTGGTCGCGTCCATCAGCGTCGACGGCATCAATCAGACGTCCTTCGACTACGGCGACCGTGCCCGGCTCGTCAACGAGCACCTGCGTCTTTGGCAGAAGGTGACCGCGGGCCGGGGCGGTCCCCTGGCCGGCCGGCTCCTCGACCGGTCCGGGCACCCGGTCGCACCGCGCTTCGCCGGCCGCGTCGATATGACCCGTGTCGGCACCCTGGGCCATTCACGTGGCGGCAAGGGAGTGATGTGGCAGGCGTCCGACAAGCACCGCGCCGAGTGGCCGGCCGGGGTACGGGTGCGTGCTGTCCTGGCGCTCGCCCCGGTCAAGTTCGACGAAACCGAGGGGGACAACAGCGACACACTCGTCACCCGGTTACCGTTCGCCGTGGTCACCAGCGGCTGTGACGGAGCGGTCCGCGAAGCCGGCCAGGAGTACCTGGACGACGTAGCGGGGAGGAACAGGGCGACGGACTACTCCGTGTCACTGCGGAACGCGAACCACAACTTCTTCAACACGACATGGACTCCGCCCTTCCTCTTCGGCGAGGACGACAGCACCTGCCCGGACCGGCAGGTGAGCCCCGACCGGCAGCAGGACGCACTCACCGCCTACGCGGCCGCCTTCTTCGGCAGCCAGCTCCAGGGCGACCGGCGAGGGCTGCCGGTCCTGACCGGCGTACAGCCGCTGCCGGGCGGGCCGTCGTCGACTCGGGTGGTTCCGGCGGTGCGATGACGCGTCCGCCGGCGAGGCGTGACGCGGGGCCGGGCGCACCGCATGCCCTCGCACGCTGACTCCGCGCCGGCCGGGACTGCGCCGGCCGGTCCGGAGTGCGCCATGCGGCCGGGGGCGCTGCACAGCCGGCCCGTCCGGCCGACTCCAGGGCCACGCGGGATCGGCGTCGGGCAGCGGGATGTGGGGGACGTCCCGCCGCGTAGAAGAGGAGACGCGCTCGTGACGGCCGGCGCGGCGGCCGCGACCTGCTCGGCTGCGGCAGCGAAGCCGGTGAAGAAGGTGATTGCGACGCTCCGGCATGCGCTCGAGGTGCCGACGATGACCGAGCCGCTGCTGTTGACCAGGGAGAACACACCCGTTGGCACACCGGCCGCGTCCACGATCTCCGCCAGGACGATCGCGGAGCACGGTGTCGGCCGAGCCCGCTCGAAGACCACTGTGCACCCAGCCTGTCGGCAACTGGCCGGACACGTAACGCAGCTTCGGCGAGCGTGGCCGGCCCGCTTCTACCGCGGTGGGCGGGCCGCGGTGGTGGTGTGGTCGAAGGCGATCAGCGGATCGCCCGTCAGGGGGTGCTCGATGACGGCGGCCCGCACCCCGAAGACGTCCGCGATGAGACGCGGGGTGAGGACCTCCAGCGGTGTGCCGGAGGCGACGACCTCGCCGCCGCGCAGCACATGGAGCCGGTCGCAGACCGAGGCGGCGGCGTTCAGATCGTGCAGCGACATCAGGGTCGTACGGTGCTGGGCCCGCAGCAGCGCCAGCAGTTCCACCTGGTGACGTACGTCCAGGTGGTTGGTGGGCTCGTCCAGGACGAGCACGTCCGGGTCCTGGGCCAGCGTGCGGGCCAGCAGCACTCGTTGCCGTTCCCCTCCCGACAGCGCCGAGAACCTGCGTCCGCCGTACGGCGCCATGCCGACCCGTTCCAGGGCGTCGGCGACGACCGACCGGTCCTTGTCGTCCTCCCCGGCGAAGGCCCGCTTGTACGGGGTACGGCCCATCGCCACCACTTCCCGCACGGTCAGTTCGAAGTCGCCGCCCCGCTCCTGGGGCAGCGCGGCGACATGGCGTGCGGCCCGTGCCGGGGACAGGGCCGCCAGGTCGGTGCCGTCGAGCAGGACCCGGCCCGCCGCGGGGCGCAGATGCCGGTAGACGGTGCGCAGCACGGTCGACTTGCCGCTGCCGTTCGGTCCGATCAGTCCGGTGATCTCGCCGGGAGCGGCCGACAGGCGCACCCCGGACACCACCGTGCGGCCACCGTAGGCGACCTGCAGACCGTCCACCTCGATCCGCATCAGGCACGCTCCAGTCGACGGTCGAGCAGGAACAGCAGGACGGGAGCGCCGACGAAGGCGGTGACGACGCCCACCGGCAGTTCCATCGTCGGCAGTGCCGTACGGCAGATGATGTCGACCACGACCAGCAGGACCGCACCGGTCAGCGCGGCGACCGGCAGCAGTTTGCGGTGATCGCCGCCGACGACGAGCCGGCACAGGTGGGGCACCATCAGTCCCACGAAGCCGATCGCCCCGGAGACGGACACCAGAACGCCCGTCAGCACACTGGTCACGACGAACAGCTCTCTGCGCAGCGCCGACACGTCCACGCCGAGGCCAGCCGCCGTCTCGTCGCCGAGCAGCAGGGCGTTGAGTGCCCGGGCCCGCGCCTGGAGGGCGAGCAGGCCGAGGAGCACCGCCGCGGCAGGGAGGGCGAGGGTGTCCCACTGGGCCCCGCCGAGGCTGCCCAGCAGCCAGAACAGCACGCCCTGGGTCTGCTGCTCGTCGCCCACCCGCAGCACCAGATAGCTGGTGAACCCGGACAGGAACTGGCCGATCGCCACACCGGCCAGCACCAGCTTCAGCGGGGAGAACCCGCCCCCGCGCCGGGCCACAGCCCAGACGAGGCCGAAGGAGAGCAGCGCCCCGAGAAACGCGGCGCCGGAGACACCGAATCCGAACAGCCCGCCCGTGCTGGTGCCGAGCACGATGGCGGCGACCGCTCCCAGCGAGGCACCGTTGGAGATGCCCAGCAGGTAGGGGTCGGCCAGCGGGTTGCGTACGAGTGCCTGGACGGCGGTCCCGACGATCCCCAGTCCGCCTCCGACGAGGGCGGCGAGCAGGGCGCGCGGCATCCGCAGCTGCCAGACGATGAGGTCCTGGGTGCCCGGGCGGGGCTGCCCTCCGGTCAGTCGGTGCAGCACCGTGGACCACACGTCGGCGAACGGCACGCTGGAGGAGCCCCAGGACACGGCCGCGGTGAGTGCCAGCACCAGGGTCACGGTGAGCCCGGCGAGCAGCAGGCCGACGGGGAGAGTCCTGAGTCCCGGATCGTCGGGCTCCGGCCCCCGCGGCTCCTTCTCGTGTGCCACGGCGGTGGATGGCGGCGCCGTCGCCATCTACCGCACGTCCTGGAACTTGTCCGGGTACAGGGTACGGGCGATCTGTTCGACCGTCTCCGCGTTGGCGACGCCCGGCGTCGTGATCCTTTCCGAACGGATCCGCAGGAACCTGTGCTCCTTGACGGCGGTCAGCCCGCGAGTGGCCGGGAAGGACTCGAGAAACCGCTCGGCCTCGGCGAACGCCTTCTGGTCCGCCTCGGCGCTGCCCCGGTCGCGTACGGTCAGCTGGATCCAGTCGGGGTTCCTGGCGACGACGTCCTCCCATCCGGTCTTCTCGTGGTCGCCGTCGCAGTCGCGGAAGACATTGCGGGCCCCGGCAAGGGTGATCACCGCGTTGGCGATCTGCTTGCCGCACACCGCGGTGGGCTCCTTGGTGCCGCCGTCGAAGTCGAAGACGAAGTAGGTGGGCCGTTCCCCCTCGGGCACGGCTGCCAGCCGCTCCCCCACCGCTTCCACCTTCTCGCGCATCTCGGCGACGATCTCGCCTGCCCGGCCGGACGTGCCGGTGAGGGTTCCGAGGCGTTCAACGTCGTCCACGACCGCGGACAAGTCCTCCTGTGGGCCGGGGCGTTCGGCGGCGCACGCGGTGGAGCGCAGTTGGACCACCTTGATGCCGGCCGCGTCGAATTCCTCGGGGCGGGGTCCGGTGGAGGTGCCGCTCTCCGGCCGGAACGTCTGCAGGTAGGCGTCCGCCCCCGAACCGAGCAGCTTTTCCTTGGGGATGACCGTTCTGCCCAGGACGGGCACGCTGGACGCTTCCTCCGCGAGACCGGCGGGCAATGCGCCCGCGGCCGGGGGGAAGCCGGTGCCGATCACCTTCCGCCCCGCCCCGAGCCGCAGCAGGATCTCCAGCCCTGCCGCGTTGCTCGTGACGATCTTGCCGGGAGGCGACTCGAACGTGACCTTCTCGCCGTCGCAGTTCTCCACCGACACCCGGGAGTCGCCCCGCGCGGCCGGTGATGATTCCGCGCCTCCGCCGCCGCCCCCGCCGCACGCGGTGGTGAGCAGCCCCGCGATGACGACGCCACTGATCGGGCGCCACAGCCTGGACACGTGTTCCCTCCTCGGCCAATCTGCTGGTCCGTGCATCAGCGAAGCCCTGTCTGATGGGCTCCGTACACATGGTCGTGGCGGCGGGGTGCTGAGTTCCCGGTCCGGTCGGAATGTTCTGGCATCCGGCCCGTCGTCACAGCCATGGAGGCCGGTGCCGCAGTCTTCCCGTAGATGCTCGGGCACGCCCCGGTCGGCTCAGCCGGCACCCTTTACCGGCGAGAGAACTGGTTGGAGCCCTCCCGGTCTGTCATGTTCCGTGGGAGCGACTGAGCCGCACCCGCCGGGGAACGTCCAGAAGGCGCCAGGTCAGCGCCTTGCAGTGCAGAGATCAGCGACTGAAGCGACCGAAGTTTCGAATGAGAGCGACGCAACTTCCGTGGACGCAGTCGCCAGGGACCACGGGTGTCGGTCGCTCCGTCGCTGCGAACCTCGCGAGGACCGCCTGTCCCGGGTTTCCCGTCGTCCCCGGTGCCGGAATTATTACTGCGGTTGTCGTGACGGCGCACGCGCACCTCGCAAGCCGCGCCCGTGGACGTCATTCGATCGGACCGCATTCTTGTCCTGTGCCCTCCCCCGCGCGCCGAACAAGCCGAGAGGACCCCGGCCCCATGACGGCGGATCTCATGGGGCCGGGGTCCTCTCTCGCGCTCGTCGCCGCCTACGCGTCGCGGCGGCCGGGAAGGAACTGGTCAAGGGCCACCGCCAGGAACTTGGTGTGGTCCGGCAGCCCGGACTCCCTCACCAGCCGGCTGATGATCGAGCGCTGTGCTCGCGTCGGCTTGTACTGCAGCTGCACGGGCCCCAGTCCACGCAGGTCCGAGTCGTCGGGCTTGACCGTGACCGCGAAAAGCTTCGACTGGAACTTCGGCGCCCTTCGCGCCTCCTCGACGACCTGCGCGAGGCCCTTCTCGGCGGCGGCCTCCACCGCGAGCAGCACGATGTGGGTGTGCGTGATGTCATGCTGCTTGCGGTACTTCCGGAACCGCGAGGCAACGTTCTGGGACACATAGAATCCGACGGGCTTCGCGGTGTCCGCGTCACTGAGCGGATCGGGCTCCGGCTCCTCTTCCCGGACATGACGGGCCGGCTGCGGAATCGGCGCCGGCATCGGCGTCACCGGAGCGGCGACGGGCTGCGTCTGTGCGGGAGCCGGGGTGGCCCAGCCCGCGAGGGCGCTAGACGAGGAACTGCCGCCCCCGCTGAAGAGATTGCCGACGCCCTCGTCGGACATGCTCCGGTCGGCGTCGTCGTCCACGTTCTTCTTGCCCTTGGGCGGGGTCATGCTGCTGATTCCTTCCTCAGTTCGAGTGCCCGAGCGAACATCTCTTCCGTGAATCCTTCGTAGTCGCCGGCAAGGCCCACCACGGCCTCCGGGACAGTGCGGTCGCCGTCCTCCCGCTGATCGGCCAGTTCCTGTACCAGCAGTCCTCGTTTGCGCACCAGCCGGGCCACGGACTCGGTGTGCCCGATGAGGTGCTTGAACATGTGGGCCTCCGCGCCGAGCACCTTCTGTACCTGGCGGCGGACGTCGGCGTGAATACCGGTGTAGGTGCGCCCGGTGTCGAACAGCAGGACCCCGAGCAGCTCCAGGTGCGGATTGAGCTGGCTGACGAACCTGACGTAGGAGAACTCCAGACCGATCTGAGCCAGTCCGTCCTCTGCGCCGCCGTCACTCTTGACGGGGATGACCAGCCAGCGGGCGGTCGACAGGGCGAGGCGCTGCAACGACGGATTCTCGGGGGGCGTGTCGAGAATGATGATCTGGTACTCGTGTGCGATCGGCAGCAGACACATCAGGAGCCGCAGATACGCCTGCGGGCCTTCCTTCGCGAGCAGCGTGTGGAAGAAGATGCCGAACTCGTCTCCCAGGGTGGGGCCCCCCATGACGACGTCCAGGTTCTCCCGGACGTTGCGCTGGGGCCTGAGCGGAGCGCCCGTGCGCAGGGAGTCGAGCATCGCCGCTCCCCCGTCGTTCCATTCGGCTCGCTTGTATCCCAGCTCACGCGCGATGTTGCCCTGGGCGTTGCAGTCGATGAGGAGCGTACGCAGCCCGCTGCGTGCCGCCTTGCCTGCTGCGTTGGCCGAAACCGACGACTTGCCCACGCCGCCCTTGCCGTTGCCGAACATGAAGACGTGCGACAGCGAGCCCCAGGGGATCGCAGGCAGGTGCGGGCTGTCTGGTGCCGCGAAGGGACTGGACATGGGTTCCTCTCAGTCTGGTTCAGGCCTGAAGACGGGTTGGGGTTTGCCCCGTTTGAGAGTGCTTTGCAGGGTCGAGAGTTCTCTCAGAACGATCCTGCGCTCCAGAACACCTGACCCTGATGCCGAGTACCCCCCGAAACTCCTCTTCGGGCCCCGGCAGTCGCCTCCGCGACGTCGTCGCTGCTGGCCAACGGCGGTTCTGAAGACGGTGCTCATGCTTGCTTCCTCACATCCGGCTTTGCCTGACACACCGTTGCTGAACAAACCGGACTGCCAACTGCTCCACCCATGACCTGCCAAGCGATGTACCCATCTGGTGCTTCACAGGACTGGGCACCTCCCTCAGAACCGTGCCGCAAAGCGCTAGACAGGCTACCAGGGCGATCTTTGAACACATGCGGCAACACACGAATCCGCAGGCGTGATTCCTCAGTCGCTCGCGGACGTGCCGTCTCGGTTTCATCGATGGCCCCCTGTCAGCCCGTCGGCCTGTCGGGGAACTTGCCGGAGATCAGGCGAACACACGGACATCGACCCGGGCGAAGCAGCAGTCAGGCGCCCTGGCAAGCGTATCCATCGGCTCCCCGGCCTGCTGTCGGACTGGGACGCCGCCCCGGCAACGGACGTGCGATCGGGTCCGCTGTCTCCTATCCGTTCTGACCCGGCTGCCACTCCCCGGGCCCATCCGCGCTCCGGCCCACGAACGAGCCGATGAACGGCCTGCCCAACTCACAGCCCTTTCGACCGACTAATCCTCCGGCGAACGGGCCATCAACCTGGGAGACAGGTGCACCGACTCTCCTACCTACCCGCAGGTCCTTTCCCCGACTTTCCTTCCGGCAGGCGAGGCAGCACGCGCACCGGCCTGCCACTGGATCAGCGGTCCAATCGCCACTCCGGCGACCGGAGCGGCCGCCATGCGGGCTGTCATCTCGACTCACTCGCTGGTCTGCGTACAGACGGCATACCGGGTGGGGAACCAGACTTGGGAACACATCTACATCCTGGCAGCCCGTCCCACACACCAGCCATTCCGCAGGCGAACTCGCACGTGGATCATCAGGCCGACGGCGTGACAGGCCAGATCTCGTGTACACATGCCCATTGAGCTGCCTGGGGGTAGGTCCATCTGCATACCTGCCTCCACACTGACCTGTGTGCAAGTAGACACACAATCCCGGGATCAGACTTACGTTTCGATAAGCACACAACGTTGCGTTCAGATCCTCACGCAAGTTGCTGGTCTTGCCGCCGTCTCCGCCCGCTCGCAGGTGCGCAAACGGATCACTCAGCCCACCCACCGAACTGCATGAGTAGATGCAGGTTTGCTGGCCTGAGTGCCTGCCATGGCAGGAGCTTGTTGTACAGCTGCCGACAGGAGTATCCATCACGCTGAGGCAGCGGGTGCTGCGAACATCCGTATCTCTGCCCGTGTGGACGTCCGCGTCAGTGTTTGTCGGCAAGCTTGCTCCAATGTTTGCAGTGATGTGTGTTTTGCCTGGTCAGATCCTCTTTTTTGAGTTGAGGTGTCTGGCCATCATATGCGCAACCAAGTCAGTGGAGGCATCACTTCGTCGCTCAATCTGCCGAGGGTCATCGTCGTCGCCGTACTGCACTTGAGGGCATGGTTTCGGTGCCACTTCGACTCCCTTTCGTTGTCGTCCTGACAAGTCATCCGTCTCAACGCTGCCACTCACTCCTTCCCGCATCTTGTCCATGGCCTGCGCTCAGCGGTGGTTCACTGCCTCCTCTCGGCTTGATAGACGTCCGCGCTTCCTTCTGCCCACGAATCGCCTCGCAGGATCATCGGCTGTGGCGAGAGGATGTCGCCGTTCGCCGGCATGACTTGGGGTGAGTGGCCCCAGAAGTGAACCCCTTCTCTGAGGTCGGTGGTGAGCCACCAGAGGCTGAGGTGCCGGGAACTTCCCTCCCATGTCCAGCTGCCCGTGGATCGACCGTGGCGGGCTGCAACAAGATCTCACGCATCACCGGTCCGCACACCACAACCGTGCCTTGCCTGCCCCCCTGGCGTCCCGGAGTCATCGAGCGCGCCATCCTAAGACTCCTCGACTCGCCGACCGCGCCCCCGGGTCGATCGAGTTCTGCGCGTGAGTGAAGTCCGAGTGAAGTGAGAAGGCCGGGGAAGACACCGCGAATCCGGACGGTCACAACTCTTCCTATTCCTCCTTTCCTCCATGGACCGTCACCTCGTCACCGATCCCGCGCGCTCCGGCGCCCACCTCGTCGGAACTGATGTCCCTGCCGACTCGGCAGGGACACTTCGCCGCAGCTGCCAGTGCGCTCGTGTGTCACGCGCGCCTCGTGCCGTGCAAGCCCATCGATAGGTGGAGGCGGAAGGGGGCGATCAGTGCGGCAGGGCTGGCGAGGTCCGGGAGGGTGATGCTCTCGGCTTCCGTTCGCGGTTCATCGGAGCAGGGGCCTTCCGAACGGCGCCGCAGGGAAGGTTGCCCAGCATTACCCCCTGCCCCCTGTTCTCGTGACCGTCCGTCGACCTTGAACTCCCGGCTCTGGCTCACAAGCGGATACGGGCAGCCACCATCGACGTACGATGCCATTTTGATGGGGGAGGGGCGCGCTCGTCGCCGCCTTGTGTGCGGGGCAGGTTGCGAGGGTGCCGGGCCGCGGTGTGCCTGCTGTGAGCCACCCCATTCTCGGGAGTCGAGACGAGGACCCGTACGCCAACGAACGTTCGTCCGCGTCCGTACCGGATGAGTGGAGGAGTGGGGGAGTGGCTCCCTCCGCAGGCCGGCGACGGCCTGTTGACCGGCCCCGCAGACATAGCTGTCCCTCGGTGTATGGCAGGCCCTCCCGGACCGGCTCTCGGGTCGTCCGCCCACGTCCATGGGCCGATCAGTGCGTGAACGCCGCCTGCCGTTCACGGCAGAGCTCGGTCGGCCGGGTGCGTGGGGGGACACGTACACATGAGGGGAAGATCGGGGAGAGCGAGTGCTTGGCCAGGCCGGGTGCCGCTGCCGCCAGGAGCCGGGAGGGGACGCAGGGGCAGATGAACAGGTCTGCCGGAGGACTCCGGCGATCCACTGGGGGAGGCTGTTGTACGCCACGCATCGGCAGAAGAGTCTCAGCTCTGAAGGGCTCTGAGAGAATTTATTGATAGTTCAATCATTGATTGTTCGGTGCCGCTATGGAGGACGGCATCGAGGCAGCACGAGCAAGGCCCTGGCTCCTTCCTCCTGGGGGCTCCGGGACACCGGCGCACCTGGGGAACACCTCACCCGGCACGGTGGTGCTTGCGCTACCGCGGTTCGGCAGCGGCCGGGATCGAGGCGTGGCGGGCTGCCGCGGGAGGCTGATGCAGGTCAGCAGGTGTCCAGCAGGGAGTCGTCGCGTGTCGCAGCATCGTGCCTCTAGGTCTCGTTTCCGTCGGCGGTCGGCCATCGCGGTCTCCGCGCTCGCGGTTCTGGGCGGGGCGGTGGCGGTGGGTCTTCCCGCGGCGAGCGCCGACCAGCCCGCCACCACCAGGCCGGACGCGAAGGTCCAGCGGAGCCTGGACGGCCTGGTGCGCGACAACGGCTTCCCCGCCGCGCTCGCTTCGGTGCGCGACGAGAAGGGGCACACCCGCAACTACACCGCAGGAGTGGGCGACACCAAGTCCAAGTCCAGGGTCCCGGTCGACGGCCAGGTGCGGATCGCCAGCACCACCAAGCTGTACACGGCGACCGTCGTCCTGCAACTGGTGGGCGAAGGCAAGGTCGGTCTGGACACACCGGTGGAGACCTACCTGCCGGGTCTGGTCCGCGGTGAGGGGATCGACGGCCGGAACATCACCGTGCGGCAGTTGCTCCAGCACACCAGCGGACTGCCCAACTACACGGCCATGATGCCGAAGTTCTCCGAGTGGCAGCACACCTTCGTCGGGGACCACGACCTGCTCGACATGGCCTTCGAGGAGAAGGCGTCATTCCCTCCGGGCAAGGGGTGGGAGTACAGCAACACCAACTACACCCTCGCCGGCCTGATCGTGCAGCAGGTCACCGGCCGGCCCATCGGCGAGGAGATCACCGACCGGATCATCAAGCCCCTCGGCCTGCGCCACACCTACTGGCCCGGCGAGGGCGAACAGACCATCCGCGAACGCCACCCGCACGGCTACGCGGTCGACACCCCCGGCGGCCCTCTCATGGACGCCACCGAGGCGGATCCCTCCTGGGGCGGGGCGGCCGGGCAGCTCATCGCCCGCCCCAGCGACGTCAACCGCTTCCTGACCGCGCTCATGGATGGCCGGCTGCTCAAGCCCGCCCAGCTCAAGGAAATGCGGACCACGGTCGAGACCAAGGGCCTGAACGACGGCTGGCGTTACGGCCTGGGCATCGTCGAGATGCCGCTGAGCTGCGGTGGTGTCGCCTGGGGCCACGGCGGCGACTTCGACGGCTACGAGAACCGCAACGGCGTCACCGACAAGGGCCGGACGGCCACCGTCGCCGTCACGGCCCTGCCCTCCACCCTCGAGGCCGCGGAAGCCGTCAACACCGCCCTCGACACCGCGCTGTGCACGCGCTGACCCTGCCCCGCTCACCGCACCCTTCCGCTTCCCGCAAGGAGACTCCCATGTCCAATCGCCGCACCAAGCTGCTCGCCCTGAGCGGGGTCGTCGCCGCCCTCGCCCTGACCGTGCCCGCCGCGAACGCACTGGAGACCGGCTCCGCCGCTCCTTCCGCGCACGGCCAGGACGCGTTGCACGGCCGGACCGACGCTGCCGTCCGCAAGAGCCTGAAGTCACTGGTGAAGGAGGACGGCTTCCCCGCCGCGCTCGCCTCCCTGAGCGACCCGGGCGGCCGCGCCCGTAACTACACCGCCGGTGTCGGCAACCTCGATACCAGGTCCCGGGTCCCCGTCGACGGTCAGGTGCGCATCGCCAGCAACACCAAGATGTTCACCGCCACCGTCGTCCTGCAACTGGTCGGCGAGGACAGGATCGACCTCGACGCGCCGATCGAGACATACCTGCCGGGCCTGGTCCGCGGCGACGGCATCGACGGCCGGAACATCACCGTGCGACAGCTCCTCCAGCACACCAGCGGACTGCCCGACTACGACGAGGAGGTCGTGCAGGACTACCTCACCAAGCAGCGGCACCGCTACTTCGAACCCCGCGAGATCCTCGAAATCGGCCTGAACAAGAAGGCGCTGTCCGCCCCCGGCACCGGCTGGAGCTACAGCAACACCAACTACGTCCTGGCCGGCCTCCTCGTCCAGAAGGTCACCGGCCGCCCCATCGGCGAGGAGATCACCAACCGGATCATCAAGCCCCTCGGCCTGCGCCACACGTACTGGCCCGGCGTCGGCGACCAGACCATCAAGGGCCGCCACCCGCACGGCTACTTCGCCACCGCCCCCGACAGCCCGTACACCGACGTCACCGAGCAGGACCCCTCCGCCGGCTGGGCCGCCGGCCAGCTCATCGGCACCCCCAGCGACCTCAACCGCTTCCTCACCGCACTCCTGGACGGCAAGCTCCTCGAGCCCGAACAGCTCAAGGAGATGAAGACCACCGTCGAGGCCCCCGACCTCGACACCGTCGGCGACGGCCACTACGGCCTCGGCATCGCCACCTTCAAGCTCAGCTGCGGCGGCTACGCCTGGACCCACGGCGGCAACGCCCCCGGCTACACCACCCGCAACGCCGTCACCAAGGACGGCCGGGCGGCCACCATCGCCGTCACCGCACTGCCCACCACCCTCCCCGCCGCGGAGCACATCGAAGAAGCCCTCGACACCGCTCTGTGTACCCGCTGACCCGGCCGCACAACGGCACAGAGGCCCAGGTGCCCGGAGTCACCGGAGTGGACGTCGACGTCACCGCGGGGTCGGTCGCCGTCGGCAGCACCGACCTGCACGACGCGCGCCGGATCTCCCACCTGTACGGCGGGCTGCGCCCGTTGGAATGCTCGGCTTCGCCGTACGGGACCGTGCCGAGGAAGGACCACGGGACCATGAGTCCTGCCCTGCCCGCGGTGACCGACGAGACGGTCACCGCATGGGCGCTCGCCGCCGCCGGCGGCGACAGCGAAGCGGTCGACCGCTTCGTGCGCGCCCTCCAACGTGAGGTACTGCGCTATGTGGCGTACCTCGCCGACGACGCGGAGGCCGCCGACGACCTCGCCCAGGACACGTTCCTGCGGGCGCTGACCGCGCTGCACCGGTTCGAGGGCCGTTCCTCCGCCCGCGTGTGGCTGCTGTCCATCGCCCGCCGGGCGGTCGCCGACAGCCTGCGCCGGGCGGCCTGCCGGCCGAAGGCGGCCGATGTCACCGACTGGGAGGACGCCGCCGAGAGCACTCAGCCGGCCGGCGTGCCGGGCTTCGACGAGCGGGTCGCCCTGATGCACCTGGTCGACTCCCTGCCCCGGGACCGGCGTGAGGCGTTCCTGCTCACGCAGGTGTACGGACTGCCGTACGCGGAGGCCGCGAAGGTGGCCCGGTGCCCGGTCGGCACCACCGCTCCCGGGTCTCCCGGGCCCGGCTGACCCTCGCCGGCATGATGGCCGACGAGCCCGGCGCCGCCCGCGCGTACGAGAGCCGGCCGCGGCCTGACGGCCCGGCACGTCCCTGTCCGCGTGCTTCCAGGAGTGCGCGGACACGGCCGCGCGGACAGACGGCATGTGCCTGCCCGGACGACATGCGGTGCGGTCAGGCCGCGGCCGGACAGCCCACGCGTCTCGACGCGGCGTTCGACGCGCTGAGGGACGGCGTCTCCACCCGCGTGTGACGGCGGCCGGCCGCCCTGGGAGCCGGGACAGCGGGCTCCCGGCCGGACCTCGCGAAGTGGGCGACAGCCCGGGTCAGGGGCGGTGGGCGTTCTCCAGGTAGTGCAGGACCGCCGCGACCCGGCGGTCGACCTGCTGGGTGGGGGCCAGGTCCAGCTTGGCGAAGATGTTGCGGATGTGCTTGTGCACGGCGCCGTCGGTGACCACAAGCCGCTTGGCGATGGTGCTGTTGCCCAACCCCTCCGCCATCAGCGCCAGTACATCCCGCTCACGCGGACTGAGCCGTTCCAGCCGGGTGTCCCTACGCGAGCGGGAGAACAACTGGGCGACGACCTCGGGGTCGATGGCGGTACCCCCGTCCGCCACCCGCCGCAGGGCGTCGAGGAACTCCTCCACCCGCCCGACCCGCTCCTTGAGCAGATAGCCGAGCCCGCCGACCCCGCCGGTGAGCAGGTCCGTGGCGAAGCTCTGCTCGACGTGGGCGGACAGCACCAGGACGGCAAGCCCGGGGTGGCGGCGGCGGGCCTCGACGGCGGCGCGGATGCCCTCGTCGGTGTGGGTGGGCGGCATCCGTACGTCGAGGATGGCGACGTCGGGCCGATGGGTGTCGACGGCATCGAGGACGTCGTCGGCGCTGCCCACCTTGGCGACCACGTCCAGCGACTCGGCGCGCAGCAGCAGGGCCAGCCCTTCACGCAGCAACGGGTCGTCCTCGGCCATCACGATCCGCATGGAAGATCCACCTCGAGGATTGTCGGTCCGCCGAGCGGACTGGTCAGGCGCAGCGCACCGTCGTGTGCCGCGATACGGCGGCGGATACCGGTCAGGCCGGAACCACCCGTCTCGTCGGCGCCGCCCCGGCCGTCGTCCTCCACGCGCAACAGGAGTCGGCCGCCCCGGCTGCGCACGGTGATGGTGGCCCGGGTGGCGCCGCTGTGCTTGGCGATGTTGGTGAGGGCCTCGGCCACCACGAAGTATGCGGTGGCCTCGACCGACGCCGCGCACCGCTCGGGCAGGTCGACCTGGGTCCGGCAGGGCACGGCGCTGTTCGCCGCAAGGCCGGACAGTGCCCCTGCCAGCCCGCGGTCGGCGAGTACGGGCGGCAGGATGCTGCGCGCGACGGCTCTCAGGTCGGCCAGTGCCTGCTCGGCCGCGGACTGGGCGCGTTCGAGGAGCTCGTCGGCGCCGGCGGGGTCGCGGGCCACCATGCGGCGGGCGGCGCCGAGCAGCACGGTGACGGTGACGAGACGGTTCTGCGTGCCGTCGTGCAGGGAGCGCTCGATCCGGCGCAGTTCGACGGCGTGGGCGTCCAGCGCGGCGGCCCGTGTCGCGGTCAGCTCGACGATGCGCAGGGACAGGTCGGTGTCCGGACCGGCAGCCAGGAGGCGCAGGGCCGGCCGGGACTGAAGGCGGGCCATGGCGGGCCCCAGACCGAGGATGATGGCGATCCACCCCACACCCAGCAGGGAGACCACGGAGGCCTCCGCCCAGGATTCCGCGGTCCCGACCCCGAAAGACGTGCTGGTGATGCCAGGGGGAGCGAACGGCCATACCAAGGGGAAGGCGGTGTCGCGGACGGCGACGATCGGCAACAGCAGCCCGAGCAGGCCGAGGAAGAGGCCGAAGGTGGCGTGCGCCGCCAGCCAGCCGGCCTCACGGCGGGTGGTGGAGTCGGCCAGGGCGGGCCGCAGCCGCGTGGGCGGTGGTTCCGGGGCGACGACGTCGAGACCGTGACGGGCGAGCCGGGCGCGTTCTCGTCCGGCGAGCGCGTGCAGGACCCGCAGCACCGCCGGGGCGAGCAGCAGTCCCACGCCCACCAGGCAGGCGGCCGCCGTCAGGACGAGGCAGCCGAGGAGGACCAGGGCGAGCAGTGCCGTGCCGAGTCCGCCCACGAGCTGACCCAGCGCGGCCTGCGCGGCGGACACGGAGCCGACGACGGTTTCTCTGAAGGACTCGCGCGCACCGGGCCCGGACCGGCCGTCGGATCCGTGTTTGTGCCGGGCCACCTCTCACCTTTCGCCGGCCTGCCGATACGCCAGTCACCCTATGCTCCGTGACGCGGCGCGCGGAGAGGGAGCGAGGAAGAGTACAGCCTGCTCTACCAGTGATCCGGCTGCCCAAGGGATCGTCCCGCGCGACACCGGTCCGTAGCGTCGAGGACATCACGCAAGCGCACCGCCGCGCCGTCCCGCGCCGTCGCGCACTGCATCGAAGGAACTTGAAAGGCAGGGCAGCCATGACGCACACGGACTCCTCCGACCTCCCGACGGTCACCGGACGCGATCCCTCCCGGGGCGGCGGCGACCGTGGGGGAGTGGTGCACTCGTTTCTCTGGACGGTCCTTGTGATCAGCGTGCTCGGCAACACGGTGGCCTCGTACGCCGGGGCCGGCATCGGCGTTCACCTGGTCGCCGGTGTGGTCACCGCGCTGTGCGCCACCTTGCTCGTCGTACGGCGTGTGCGCGGCGGTCGCTGAGCACCGGTGCCACTGCCGACCACGGTCGTCAGGCGTCGGTGGCCGGCCGACCGCGGTGTTCGCCGGCCCGGCCGCGCCGACGGCAACCGGGCTGCCGTGCAGGCGGGGTGGCATCCCATCACCCCGCTCGGTGCTCAGAAGCCCGAATCTCCCGGCCGTGTCACCACCGCGAAGGCGTCGATCGTTCCGCTGCGTTCGAAGCGCAGGGTGAACCGGACGAGATCCCCCGCACGCCAGCCGCGTCGCGCGTTCAGCGTCACGTTGACCCCGTGGGGGGACATGGACAGCCTTGTACCGGCGGGGACTTCCGTCGAGTCCAGGTACTTCTTGGTGGCGGCCCCGCGGCCCGCCTCGCTGTGGCGGCTGATCTCCGCTTGTCTGCCCGTGTAGGTCACCGCGACCAGCCGGTCGTCCGCGTCACCGGAGTTGGAGACGTCGAAGTACGCGGACGTTTCCGTCGTATCACCGAACGGCAGCAGAACACGGCCGTACGACACATCGATCCGGGCGGCCGGGCTGCCCGCCCCGCCCGCGCCGACCCAGGTGGTCAGCCCGCCGAGGGCGATGCCGCACGCGATGACGGGCGCGAGTGCGGCCAGCGCGGTGTCGGTCAGCCGGCGACGGTCGAGCCGCCAGAAGGAACCGGTCATCGCACACGCCTCCGCGGGGCCGGGGGCTGCCAGGCGCGCAACCGCAGACTGTTGCCGACCACCAGCACGGAACTCACGGACATCGCCGCGGCGGCCAGCATGGGATTCAACAGGCCGATCATGGCGAGCGGCACCGTCACCACGTTGTAGCCGAACGCCCACACCAGGTTGGTCCGGATCGTGCGCAGGGTACGCCGCGCGAGTTCGACCGAGTCCGCCAGAGTGTCGATGCCGCCGCGGGCGAGCGTCACGTCGGCGGCCCCGATGGCCACGTCGGTGCCGCTGCCCATGGCGATGCCGAGGTCGGCGCCGGCGAGTGCCGCGGCGTCGTTGACCCCGTCACCGACGACGGCGACCCGATAACCCTGCTCGCGCAGCTCCCGTACGAGATCGGCCTTGTCCTTGGGGCTGCAGCGGGCGTGCACGTCGTCGATGCCCAGGGCGCCGGCCACCGCCCGTGCGGGCGCCTCACGGTCGCCGGTGGCGAGCACCGGGCGCACCCCCAGACGCCGCAGCCGGTCCACGGCCCGGTAACTGCCGGGCCGTACGACGTCCCCCACCTCGATCAGGGCCTGATCCGCGCCGTCCACGCGCACCAGCACCGGGGTGCGGGCGGTGGTCTCGGCCGCCGCCAGCGCCTCGGCCAGCGGGCGCGGCAGGTCGTCGCCGGGTGCGAGGACCTCCACCCGGCTGCCCTCCACCCGGCCGGACACGCCCCGCCCGGTCAGGGCGCGGAAGTCACGCACTTCCGGGAGGCCTTGTCCCGGCGGTTCCCGGCGCGCGTACGCGGCGATCGCCCGGCCCAGCGGATGTTCCGAGCCCTGCTCCACCGCGCCGGCCAGGCGCAGTACCGCCGCTTCGTCCAGCCCTTCGGGGACCGTCGTCACCCGGGCCACGCTCATGTGCCCGGAGGTGAGGGTGCCGGTCTTGTCCAGTACGACCGCGTCGAGGTGCTGGAGGCTTTCCAGGGCCTGCGGTCCCCTGACGAGGACACCGATCTGGGCACCGCGGCCGGTGGCCGCCATGAGCGCGGTCGGTGTGGCCAGACCGAGGGCGCAGGGGCAGGCCACGACCAGGACGGCGACGCACGCGGTGACGGCCGGCTGGGCGTCGGCCCCGGCCCCGAGCCAGAAGCCCAGCGTGGTCACGGCCAGGGCCAGCACCACCGGGACGAAGAACCCGGCGACGGTGTCGGCCAGACGCTGCGCCTTCGCCTTGCCTGCCTGGGCGTCGGTCACCAACTGTGCGATACGGGCGAGCTGGGTGTCGGCGCCGACGGCGGTGGCCCGTACGAGCAGCAGCCCGCCGGCGTTGACGGCGCCGCCGACCACCGCCGAGCCGGGCCCCACCTCCACCGGTTCGCTCTCGCCGGTGACCAGGGACAGGTCCACCGCGGAACTGCCCTGCACGACCTGCCCGTCGGTGGCCACCCGCTCACCGGGCCGCACGACGAAGACCTGGCCGGCCGCCAGCTCCTCGATGCGGACGAGCCGTTCGGTGCCGTCCTCGCGGACCCACACCTCCTTGGCCGTCAGCCGCGCCAGTGACCGGAGCGCCGCGCCGGTTCCGTGCCGCGCCCGCGCCTCCAGGAAGCGGCCGGTCAGCACGAACAACGGGACGCTGACGGCCGCCTCGAGGTAGATCGCCGGGGCATCCGTGGGGGCGCCGGGGACGAGGGAGAAGGCCATCTCCATGCCCGGCTCCCCGGCACCGCCCAGGAACAGGGCGTACGTGGACCAGGAGAAGGAGGCCAGCACGCCCAGTGACACCAGGGTGTCCATGGTCGCCGCCGAGTGCCGCAGCCCGCGCAGGGCCCGTACGTGGAACGGCCACGCGCTCCAGACGACGACCGGAGCGGTGAGCGCGAAGCACAGCCACTGCCAGTTGCGGAACTGCAGCGCGGGCACCATCGACACCACGAGCACGGGCAC
Source organism: Streptomyces sp. NPDC031365 (assembly GCF_055569765.1). NCBI lineage: Bacteria > Bacillati > Actinomycetota > Actinomycetes > Kitasatosporales > Streptomycetaceae > Streptomyces > Streptomyces sp. NPDC031365. Next base: position 74,997 of record NZ_JBVIIM010000022.1, read on the forward strand.
CGACAGCAGCGCGGTGACCAGGAGCCGGTCACGGTCCTGTCGTGCGGCCTCGGCCCCGGCCGTGTCCGCGGGTTCCTCGTCGTCGCCCCCGGCCTTCGCCGCGCGGGGCGGTTCCGGCAGCTCGGCGGTGTAACCGGCCTTCACCACGGCCGCGATGAGCTCCTCGGCGCCGATGCCCGGCGGGTGCTCGACCCGGGCACGGCCGGTCGCCAGATTGACGCTCGCCGTGACCCCTTCCAGCTTGCCGAGCTTCTTCTCCACGCGGGTCACGCAGGCGGCACAGGTCATGCCGCCGACGGTCAGGTCGGTGGTCACGGTCCCGGGGCCGGAGGTCACCGGTTCGGTGTCCATCGCTGTCCTCCTCAGCCCATTCCGCCCATGTCCATGTCCATGTCCTGCACCTCTCCGCCGCCGCCCGCGGGTGTCCCTCCGGTGCCGGACATGCCGGGCGCCACCGGTCCGGCGGCCGAGCCGACGGCGTAGGACACCGCGAACATCAGCACCAGCAGGAGGAGGAAGCCGTACAGAACCGGTGGGGGGGGCCACCGTTCGTGCCGGCACGTCCCCCGGAGGGGACTTCTGTCGGGACTCGGCCATCTCAGGTCTCCAGGTCGCGTCGTACCGCGGTCGTACCGCGGTGGACGGATCTCGCCGTACCACTTGAGGAGTCGGGGCATGGCGGGCGCGAGTTCCCGTCGTGGCCTGTGGTGGGCGTCACAGACGCGGAAGATCCTCCGGGAGCAGCGTGCGCAGTTCGTCCACACTCGGCCGCGACAGGGCCGTCAGCCGCCGGGCCTGGTGGGTGATCATCGTTTCCAGCAGCTGCCGGGCCAGCCGTGCGTTGCCGAAGGTCCGCCCGCGGGGAACCGGGGCGAGGTGGGTGCGCACCGCCTCCAGCGTGGCTGTGGGGCAGGTGTATCCGGTGTCCTCGGCATGCCGTTCCATGATGGTGAGGAGTTCGTCGGTCGAGTAGTTCTCGAACTCCACGAACCGCGAGAAACGCGACGCCAGACCGGGGTTGGAATCCAGGAAGCCCTGCATCTCCTCGGTGTAGCCCGCGACGATGACCACCACCTCGTCCCGGTGGTCCTCCATCAGTTTCAGCAGGGTGTCCACCGCCTCCCGCCCGAAGTCCGAGCCCGCCCCGGGCGGTGTGAGGGTGTACGCCTCGTCGATGAAGAGGACGCCGCCCATCGCGCTCTGGAACACCTCCTTGGTGAGCTGCGCGGTGTGACCGACGTAGCGTCCCACCAGGTCGGCGCGGGCCACTTCGACGAGCTGGCCGCGCGACAGCACGCCCAGGGAGGCCAGCAGTTCGGCGTAGAGCCGGGCCACGGTGGTCTTGCCCGTGCCGGGCGGCCCGGAGAACACCAGGTGCTGGCTGATCCTGGGAGCCGGCAGTCCCGCGGCCTCCCGTTGTTTCGCGGTGGTGAGCAGGCTGACCAGGTCGGTGACCTCTCGTTTGACCGCGTGGAGACCGACCATGGCCTCCAGCCGCGCCAGCATGGTCTCCTGGTCCTCGGCCGCGGTTTCCGAGATCGCCGCCGCGTCACTGACGTCCTCGGGCAGCAGCAGGGTCAGGTCACGCTCGGCGGGCTCGGCCATCGTCGCCAGTCGGGACGCCTGCCGGTCCACCATTTCCTCGAACGCCTGGCGGGCTGCGCGCCCGTTGCCGAAGGCGGCGCCTCGTTCCATGGCCCCGAAGTGCGCGGTCAGGGCCTGCGGGGTGCCCGGCCCGAGCTGGTACTGGTGGGAGCGGCACATGCTCTCGGTGATGGTCACCAGATCCTCGACCGAGTAGTTCCCGAACTCGATGGTCCGGGTGAAGCGGGAAGCCAGCCCCGGGTTGGAGGACAGGAAGGAGTCCATTTCGGCGGAGTAGCCCGCGGCGATCACCACCACGTCCTCGCGATGGTCCTCCATGAGCTTGAGAAGCGTGTCGACCGCCTCGCGTCCGAAGTCGTTCGACGAGCCGCCCGAGGTGAGGGTGTACGCCTCGTCGATGAACAGGACACCGCCGATCGCCTCCTTGAACGCCTCCGTCGTTTTGATCGCCGTGCCGCCGATGACCTGGGCGACGAGGTCGGCCCGCGAGACCTCGACCAGATGGCCCTGCGGCAGCACACCGAGCCGGGCCAGGATGGAGCCGTACAGCCGGGCCACGGTGGTCTTGCCGGTGCCGGGCGGCCCCGCGAAGACCAGATGGCGGCTCATGGAGGGCACCGGCATGCCCAGCCGCTGGCGCCGCTGGGCGAGCTGATTGAGGTTGACCAGCGTCCGCACCTGGTGCTTGACGCCGTCCAGACCGATGAGCGCCTCCAACTCCTCGAGCGGGTCCCGCGGAGCGTCACCCCCCGTTTCCTTCCCGGCGTACGCGGCGGCCATGTCCGTGCCCCAGGCATCGGGCCCGGCGTTGCCGGAGCTGGTCAGGTCCAGTACCTCCAGCAGTCCTCCGGCCCGGCTCTGGGTCAGCCCCGCCCCTCGGTTGTTCCGCACGGTGCAGCCGGTCAGGCTCACGGGCTCGGCGGTGTCGACGCGAATGCCGTCGCCTACGGCACCGGTGATCTCGCAGGACCGCAGTTCGCCGCGTGAGCCCGCCGTCAGCAGCACACCGTGAGCCCCGGCACCGGTGATCCGCGTGCGGGTCAAGGCCACCTCTCCGCCGTTCTCCACCAGGACGCCCGAGGAGTCGCAGCCGTCGATCTCGGTGTCGCGCACCGTGGCGACGCCCTCGTGGCCCACACGGACGGCCGCCTCGCCGGCCGCGCGCAGCACGCAGTCGTCGAGCAGGGTCCGCGCCCCGTCGGTGACACGTACGGCGGCGTCGCCGGCCTGTTCGACGGTGCAGAACTCCAGTCGGCCCCGGCCGTCCTCACAGGCCTCGATGCCGTAGCGGTCGGCCCCGGTGATCCGGGCACGGCGGATCAGCGGATTGGCGTGGGAACGGATGGAGATGCCACTGCCCTTGGCGTTCGTCACCTCGATCCGGTCGAACTCCGCCGCCGAGCGGTCCTCCAGTCGCACCGCCGCCGCCGGGTCGGCGCAGTCCCGCACCGTCGTACGGAGGAAGGACGGGGCGCTGGAGTCGGTCACCTCGATCGCGGGTCCGGCCGACGACGTGAACGAGCAGTCCTCGAAGGTGCCGCGGGACCGGTCGCCGATCACGAGGCCCTGGCCCTTGGTCCGGCTGGTCTCACACCGGCGCAGCAGGGGGTCGGCCCCGGTGGCCAGGGCGATGCCGGGCCCGGAGGTGCCGGATATGGTGACCTGCTCCAGCGTGGGCCGGGAGGCGCTGGTGAGATAGAGCCCCACCGCGCAGTCCCGGACGGTGGTGCGCAGCACCCGGGTGGTGCTGTGGCCCTCGAGGGCCAGGGCGGGCTTGTCGGTCCCGCTGATGTCACACGACTCCACGACTCCCTGGGCGTCACCATTGGCCAGCACTCCGTTGCCACGGGTGCCCCGGATGCGGCAGTTCCGGACGGTGGAGCGGGCGCTCTCGCCGAGGACCACGGCCGAGGTGCCGAAGTTCTCCAGCACGCAGTCCTCGATGGCACTCGGCTCGGTGGAGGTGTCCACGATACCCGCGCCCTCCCGATTGGTGACCCGGCAGCCGCGCAGTGCCAGTGAACCGCTCTGCCGGGCCAGCAGCGCCGTCCATCCCGAACCGATGACCGTGCAGCGCTCCAGGGCGACCTGACCGCGTGCCGCGTCCACGACCGTCACGTCCTCGCTCCCGCCGCGCAATACCAGGTCGGTGAGCATCACCGCATCCGCCACCTGGGTGAGTGCGCTGCCGCGCCGCGGGCAGATCTCCACCGTGCCCGGCTCACCGGCGGCCACGATCGTGACCCGGACCCGCACCACGAGGTTCTCCGGGTAGCGGCCGGGGCCGACCCGGACGACCGCCCCGGTGCGTGCAGCGGCCAGCGCCTCACCGATGGTCCGGAACCCGTCCGCCTGCTCCTGACCCACTGTCAGTACCTGCCGTGACACTGCTCGCCCCTCCCGGTTCTCCGGCCGACCGAGGAGTCCGTCGGACCGGACCCCCGATGCCGTCCCCTATCATCTGCCGCATGCCGTACGACCGTTGCCGTCGTGCCCTGGCGATCGCGGTGGTCGCCGCGATTCCCGCCCTGGTACTGGCCCCACCCGCCCGCGCCGACGCCGAACCGGTGGCCCTGCCCCCGCTGCGTCTGCAGGTGTCCGTGGACGACCCCTGCGCGGTCGCCTCCACCAAGAGGGCCGATCAGCGTCCCTGGACCCATCGGGCGCTCCAGCTGTCCCGCTCGTGGGAGCTGTCGCGGGGTGCCGGAGTGACCGTGGCCGTCGTGGACACCGGCGTCTCCACGCAGGCCCCGGCGCTCTCCGGGCGGGTCACCGCGCTCGGCGCCGCCGCCGAGGACTGCGTCGGACACGGAAGTTTCGTGGCGGGGCTGATCGCCGCCGCCGGACGGGGCACCGTCACCGGCGTCGCGCCCGCCTCGGACATCCTCGCCGTACGGGGCACCGACGCCCGCGGACGTGCCGCTGCCGGGCTGGTGGCCGACGGCATCACGGCGGCCGTGGACCGGGGCGCCGAAGTGATCTATGTGGGCCAGGCGCTGACCGGCGGGCAGAGGGAACTGTCCGCCGCCGTCGGACGGGCCACGAAGGAGGACGTGCTCGTCGTCGCCCCCGCGGCACCGGATCTCGCCCCCGAGGGCGCCGACGGCCGGCCCGACACCCGCGCCCGCGCGTACTGGCCCGCCCACGTGGACGACGTGGTGTCGGTCGTCGATCACGGTCCGGACGGCGGGCGACCGGAGAGCGCGCCGGGGGCGCTCGACGCCGATCTGTCCGCCCCCGGTGGCGCTGTGGTCGGCATCGGGCCCCGGGGCGAGGGCCACTTCATCGGCTCGGGTTCTTCGCTGGCCGCCGCGCACGTCGCCGGTGCCGCCGCCCTGATCCGGTCCTACCATCCGGATCTCTCCGCGGCAGAGGTCGCCCGCAGGCTGCAGCAGGCCTCCTACCCCGACGACGTTCCCCGCCTGGACACCTACGCCGGGCTGACCGCCGTGCTGTCGGCGGACCGCCCGGCCCCCGAGCCGGCCCCCGAGCCGGCGCGCTTCGCGGCCTCGGCTGCGGACCGGCCCCGCCACCGGGCCCTGCTGATCGGCGGCGGGGCGCTGGCGGTGGTGCTGCTGGTGGGCGGGGCGATGGCGGTCGTGCCGCGGGGCAAGGCCCGGGGCTGGCGGCCGGCCGAGTAGGCAGCGGCTGTGCGCCGTCGGCATCGGCAGCCGGACCCCGCGGCCGGGTGGGCCGGACGGGGTGCGCCGCGCATGTTCCACCAGCACCGCGACGCCCGGCACGTGCGCGCGCCGGCAGGTGGCCCGCGCCCGGTATCTGCCGCGGACGTGGCGTCGGTCGTCCGCGGGGCGGCGGGTGCGTGCGCCCGCGGGGCGGGGTGCTCGCGTCCGGTCGCGTATGCCCGTCACGAGGGGTCCGCCCCGCTCAGGGCGCTCTGGACGTCGATGCTCTTGCGGCGGGTGATGAGGGCTCCGCGGCCCGGTATCAGGTTGCGGCCCTTGACATTGTTGAAGAGGTACCCCTCGCTCGGCGGGCAGGACAGCAGGACGCCCGGTGTGTTGGCCTCCAGCATCCGCCGCAGCAGTGGATCGTTCAGGCCACGCCCCGCGCCCGCCGCCGAACGGGCCACCACCAGATGCATGCCCACCTCGTGGCCCAGTGTCAGGTGGTCCGTCAGCGGGCCGAAGGGATGGGACATCGGGTTGCCGCCGACCATGTCGTAGTCGTCGACGAGGACGAACAGCCGCGGCCCGGTCCACCAGTCGCACAGCCGCATCCGCGCCGGCGTGATCTCCGGGCCCGGCAGACGGGTGCGCACCGCCCGTGCCGCGCCGTCGATCAGGTCCTTGAGCGCGTCGAGGGACACGGCGTGTCCGAGCCGGTGCGTGTCGGGCACGGACTCCACCAGGGTACGCCGGTAGTCGACGACGAGGATGCGGGCCTCGGCCGGGGTGTACCGCTCGGTGATGGCCTTCGCCATCAACCGCAGCAGGTTGGTCTTTCCGCTCTCGGTGTCTCCGACCACGACGAGGTGCGGATGCGTGGTGAAGTCGTGCCACCACGTGCCCATCGTCCCTGCCTCGATACCGAGCGGCACTCGCAGGGGGTTCTCGGCGGGCGGGAGTTCGGCCTCCAGCAGCATGGTGGGCAGCATCCGTACGGGCGGGGCCGCGGGACCCGTCCAGTGTTCCCGGACGCGGGCGACCAGATCGGCCACGCCCTCGGAGAGGTCCTCGGCGTCCGTCCGTCCGTCGATGCGCGGCAAGGCCGCCAGGTAGTGCAGTTTGGAGTCGTGGGTCAGCCCCCGACCGGCGATGCGCGGCACGCCGGTTGCCTTGCGCACATCGATTGCCGAGTCCATCGGGTCGCCCATCCGCAACTCCAGACGGGTGCCCGTCTGATCACGCAGGACTGCCGAGAGTTCCACCCACCGGGAGGTGGTGACGACGAGGTGGATGCCGTAGTTCAGGCCGCGGCCGGCCAGGGCGTTGAAGCCGGGGATGTGCTGGTCGTAGTCCTGGCGGACGGTGGCCCAGCCGTCGATCACCAGGAAGATGTCGCCGTGGGGTTCGTCCGGGAACTCACCGGCCGCCCTGCGGCGCCGGAAGGAGGCCATCGAGTCGATGCCGTGCTCGAGGAAGAACCGCTCGCGGTGGGCGAGCAGAGAGGTGACGTCGGCGATGACCCGGCCGACCCGCTCCGTGTCCATCCGGGCCGCCGTCCCGCCGACATGGGGCAGCCCGGTCAGGCCGGCCAGTGTGCCGCCGCCGAAGTCCAGGCAGTAGAACTGCACTTCGCGGGGGGTATGGGTGAGCGCCAGTGCCGTGATCAGGGTGCGCAGCAGCGTGGACTTACCGCTCTGCGGACCACCGGCGATGGCGACATGGCCCCCGGCCCCCGACAGGTCCACCACCAACTCGTCGCGACGCTGGTCGAAGGGCCGGTCGACGATGCCCACGGGCGCCACCAACCGCCCACGCCGGGACATGCCGCAGGTCAGCCCGTACTCGGCGTGCGGGGTCAAGGGGCCCAGCAGTGTGTCGAGAGTGGAGGGTTCCTCGAGCGGTGGCAGCCACACCTGGCGGGCGGGCGGCCCCGCGTCCCGCAGCCGCTCCACCGCCACCGCGAGAAGCGACGGGCTGTCGCCCTCCTCCTGCTGTTCCGGTTCGGGCTCCGGCGTGTCCGGCAACTGCCGGGGCACCACCCAGTCCGCCGTCCACGGCACGATCTGGCCGGCCACCCGCGCCTGGTGGACCGTGCCTCTGCGCTGCTGGTAGGAGCCGGACACGTACGCCGCCCGGAAGCGGGTCAGCGCCTCCGTGCCGGTTTTGATGAAGCCGCTGCCGGGGGTCGGCGGCAGCTCGTAGGCATCCGGCACGCCCAGGACACCGCGGCTCTCCATGGCCGAGAAGGTGCGCAGACCGATCCGGTAGGACAGGTGGGACTCGAGCTGGTGCATGCGGCCTTCGTCGAGGCGCTGGGAGGCGAGCAGCAGATGCACGCCCAGGCTTCTCCCGAGCCGCCCGATCATCACGAACAGTTCCATGAACTCCCGGTGTGCCGACAGCAGTTCGCTGAACTCGTCCACCACGACGAACAGGCTCGGCAGGGGGGCCAGCGACGCTCCGTCGGCCCGCGCCTTCTCGTATTCCAGCGCGGAGCTGTAGTTGCCGGCCGCACGCAGCAGCTCCTGGCGGCGTATCAGCTCTCCGTGCAGGGCGTCCTGCATCCGGGCGACCAGTTCGACCTCGTCCGCGAGGTTCGTGATCACCGCGGATGTGTGGGGGAGCGCGTCCAGGCCCAGGAAGGTCGCTCCGCCCTTGAAGTCCACCAGGACGAAGTTCAGCGTCTCCGAGGAGTTCGTCAGCGCCAGCGCCAGTACCAGGGTGCGCAGCAGCTCGCTCTTGCCCGATCCGGTGGCGCCGATGAGCATGCCGTGCGGTCCGGTGCCGCCCTGCGCGGACTCCTTGATGTCCAGTTCCACCGGCCTTCCGTCGGGAGACACGGCGATCGGCACCCTGAGTCGCTCCACCCCGGTGCGGCGCCGCCACAGCTCCGGCGGCTCGTGACGGTGCAGGTCGGTGATGCCCAGCAGCGCGGTCAGCTCGGTGTCCGTATCCATGGGTTCGCCGCCGGACTCCTGCCCGAATCCCATCCGGTACGGCGCCAGCCGCTTGGCGAGCGACATGGCCGTGGCGAGGCCCATGCCGTCGGGGATGCCGAGTTCCGTGCACTGCTCCTTGCGTTCCCGGTCGGTGCGCACCAGACGCAGTACCGCCTCGGCGAGATCCAGACGCAGTGTCACCCGGCTGGGCCGCCAGGTCAGTTCCCCGCTCAGGTCCAGAACGACCGAGTTGCGGAAACCGGGCCCGTCCAGGCGGTGCCCGGACGGCACCGTGGCACCGTCCAGGACGATCACCGTGTACGGCTCCTCACGCCCCGCCCGGGCCTCCGAGGTGAAGGCGGGCCGCTCGGTGAACTCGGCTCCCAGCTGGTCGTCCAGCTCGTTCACGGTGCCGACGACCATGCGTACCGCGCCCGCACCGTCGAGTTCCGTGCGGTGGAGGTTGTGGGGGAGCCACTTCACCCACTCCCAGTCCGCGCGCCGCGCGTCGGACGTGCACACGGCGATCCAGAGGTCCTCGGGCGAGTGCACGACAGCGAGCTGCGCCAGCATGGCCCGGGCCAGAGCGCGGATCCGCGCGTCGTCCCCCCGGAACAGCACCCGGGCCCAGGTGCGCAGGTACACCGCGATGGGCTGCTCGGGAACGGTGGCATAGGCCCGGATGAAGCAGCGCAGGGCGTGCGCGCTGAGCGGCTCCAGGTCCTCCACGGGTTTGGTGCTCTGGGGCGCCAGCCGCAGCCCCAGCTTCTGGTCGCCCACCGCGACCCGCACCTCGCCGAAGTCGTCGTCGGCGGGCCGGCGTTCCCACTGGCGGCTGGTGGCCACCAGCGACCACAGGGCACCCGGCGCAGGGTGCCGCCAGGCCGAGGCGCGCTGCTGCTCCGCCACGGCGGCGCGTACCTTGCGGCGCATCTGGCGCAGATAGCGCAGATAGTCCCGGCGCTCACCCTTCAATTGCTGCTTGCGCTCACTGCTGCGCCGGAAGTACTGCCCCAGCAGCATGGCCGCCGTGGAGGCGACCATCATCCCCAGTGCCAGGTAGGTGAAGGCTCGGGTCCCGGAACCACTGGGTCGCACGTAGATCAGCAGCATGGAGGCCGACATCAGCGCCATCGGCAGGTAGTTCCACACCGAGGAGCTGTCGGGCGTCATCTCCGGAAGGGTGGGAGGCTCCTGGAGAGTCAGCTCCCCTTCGGGCATGTCCGGGCCGTGCCTGCGTGCGGGCCTGCGAAACAGAGTGGTGCTCAACGAGCTGTCTCCTCGAGGGGTTGACCGAGTACGGCACGGGCACGACGGCGTACGGTGGCTGCGGGCGCCGCGCGTCTTGGGGCAGCGGCGATGAGACCGGGTGGGAAAGGCCTGTCGGCACGACGTCGGACGCGCCGTCCCGGACCTGGCGAGTGAGGGCAGGAACCTCACCGGCCGGGGGCAGTCTACGATCCGTCCCACGGGCGCTCGGACAGAACGTACGGCGCAGCCGGTTCCCACACCAGTGGGCCGCCCGAGCGCACACCCTCCGCGATCCACCTTCGGAGACGGATGTCTCCTGACGAAGCGTGAGTACTTCCCATGACCGACAGCACCACATCGGGTCTGTGCCGCGTCACCGTGCGCGCGCCGGACAAGTCCATCGATCTGGCGGTTCCGGCCGCCGTACCGGTCGTCGATCTGCTGCCCGCACTGGTGGGTTACGCCGGAGACGAACTCGACGAGGAGGGCCTGGAGCACGGCGGCTGGGTCCTGCAGCGGCTCGGCGCCGCGCCGCTGGACGAAGACAGCAGCCTGGAATCCCTGGGGGTGATCGACGGCGAGACCCTGTACTTGCGGCCACGCACCGATTCCCTCCCCGAGGTCGCCCTCGACGACCTCGTCGACGGCATCGCCGACACCATGCAGGAACGCCCCTTCGGCTGGACCGCCCGGACCTCCCGCAGAACCCTGCTGGGTCTGCTGATCCTCATCCTCGGCGGCGGGCTGGCCGTGCTCGCCATACCCGGGCCCTCCGCAGCGTCGCGTGCCCTGGCCGCGGCCGTCGTGGGCCTGCTGCTGCTCGGCGGGGCCGCGTCGGCCAGCCGCGCAGTCGGTGACGCCGAGGCCGGAGCGGCCCTCGGGCTCACCGCGACACCCTTCTTCGCCGCGGCCGGCTGGCTGCTGACCGGCGGAGCGCTCAGCGGTCACGATGCCTACGAGACAGCGGGCGCACGCCTGTTGGCGGCCGGGGCCGCGGCGGCCGGCAGCGCCATGATCGCGCTGGCCGCCGTCGCGGTGTTCGCCTCGCTGTTCCTGGCCGTGGTGGTGGTCGCCGTCGCCGCGGTGAGCGCGGGCGCGCTGATGATGGCCACGGAGTACGGCCCCGGCCATACGGCGGGCCTCATGGCTCTCGTCGCGGTGATTTTCGGGGCTTTCGTCCCCTCGCTGTCGTTCCGGCTGTCCGGTCTGCGGATGCCACCGCTACCCACCAACGCCGAGCAGTTGCAGGAGGGGATCGAGCCGCACACCCCCTCCGCCGTGGCGGCCCGCACCGTGGTCGCGGACGGATGGATGACCGGCCTGTACGCGGCCACGGCAGTCGTGTGCGCGGCCTGTCTCCTCGGGCTCGCCCATCGGCCCACCCTGCCCGTCACCCTCACCATGGTCGCTCTGTCGCTGCTGTTGCTGCTGCACAGCAGAGGACTCGGCAACACCCTGCAACGGCTGTCACTGGCGGCCGCGGGGGTCTGGGGCGCGGCGCTCCTCACGTACGGCACGGCCGTTTCGGCCGACCTGACCGCTCGCCTGCTGCTCGTCGCCGGGCTGGTCGCGATCGCCGCGGTCGTGGCCATCGCTTCCTGGACCGTCCCCGGACGCCGGCTGGTGCCGTACTGGGGCCGGGCCGCCGAACTGCTCCACTCCGCCATGGCGATCAGCCTGCTGCCGCTGGCCCTGTGGGTGCTCGGCGTCTACGGCCGGCTGCGCGCCCTCAACGCATAGACACGAGGACCGACGAGCACATGCAGACCAAACGTGATCAGGTGCAGGCTCACATGTTCATGATGGGCCGACTGACCTCCAGCATGCTGCGCTCCGACCCGGACGCCCCCGAAAGCCCTCAAAGCCGCACCAACCGCGGTATCGCCATCGGCGTGATCATCGCTCTGCTGGTCACCGCCGGGGCCTTCGTCTTCGGCCTGATCAGCCCCGGGCGGCACAACTCCTGGCAGTCCTCCGGGAACCTGATCGTCGACAAGCAGACCGGCTCCCGCTACCTGTTCCTGGGAGACCGGCTGCGCCCGGTGCGCAACTACGCCTCCGCCCGGCTGCTCGGCGGCGCCGACCTGGCCACCACCGCTCTGGGTTCCCCCTCCCTCAAGGACACACCGAGAGGCACGCCGGTCGGCATCCCGGGCGCACCCGACGAACTTCCCGCGGCCGGCGACCTGTCCGACGCCCCCTGGCAGGTGTGTGCCCGCCTGGAGAAGCAGCCCGGGGGCGGGACCGAGGTGACCACCACTCTCGCCGTCGCCCACGAAGGGCAGCAGCATCGCCTCGGCGTGCGGGAGGGGCTGCTCGTCTCGGGGCCTGACGGCGCCGAGTACCTGCTGTGGCAGGGCAGCAGGCTGCGGCTCGACAAGAAGTCGGCCGTCGCGGAGGCCCTGGGCTACGCGGCCGTACGCCCGGCGCCGGTCTCGGCCGCGCTCCTCAACGCCCTGCCCGCCGGCCCCGACCTCGCACCGGTGAAGATCTCCGGTACCGGCACGCCCGGCCCGCCTCTGGGCGGCCGCGCGACCACCGTCGGACACGTCTTCTCCCTCGCCGTACCCGGTGCCGAGCAGCGCCACTACGTGATGCGCAAGGACGGACTCGTGCCGCTCACCGCAACGGCACTCGCGCTGCTGCTGGGCGATCCGCAGATCCGCACGAAGGCCTACGGCGGAAGCGTGCCCAGGCCCCTGGCTCTCACATCCGAGCAGTTGCAGGGGCACCTGGCTCCCGACACCGGACAGGAGGCGGACGCCAGGGGCCTGCCGGAAAGCCCGCCGAAGGCGGTGGCCGTGCCCGAGGAGCGGACACCCTGCGCCCTTGTCACACCCGGCACGGACGGCCCCCGCGTCGGCGTCGCACTCTTGGGCACCGGCGACCTCGGGCCGCTCGCCCAGCACGCGTCCGGTGTGGCTGCCGCCGCCTGCCTGCCCGTGGACCGGATCTCCGTCGCGCCGGGACGCGGTGCCCTGGTCCGGGCCGTGGGTGCCGCGGGCGGTGAGGTGGGCGGCACCGTCTACCTCGTCACCGAGACGGGGGTGAAATACCGCCTGGCCGTGGCGGACGCTGCCGAGGCGCTGGGGTACGGGGGCGTGCAGCCCAAGGAGCTCCCCGCGCTGATGCTGGCCATGGTGCCCTCCGGTCCCGATCTGTCCCCCGAGGCGGCCCAGGCGGGCCGGGCGAGGGTCACGGGGCCGAAGTGCGGCACTCAGGAGAGCAGCGAATAAACAATCTGACGACAACTCAGATCCCCGGCGAAACAATCCCTCGCTCCTAGCATCGGTCGCTCAAGGGTCGGCAAGTGGGAGGACGGGCATGGCCACCGGCGGTGTGCAGCAATTCGACGAGGGCGCGACACGCAACGGCATACAGGCGCTCGAACAGGCCTTCACCGGCATCCTGAGGTGCCGTCAGGACGTGGAATCGACCAAGATCAATCTTACGAACTACTACCAGGGCCAAGACGGCGGCAGGTTCAAGGATCTGGTCACGGCCTGGGAGGGGAAGGCCGACATCATCCTGAGGAACGTGCAGGACATGATCGAGAAGCTCAACAGCACGCTCGTGGAGCACGGCAAGCAGCAGGGTGCCGCGGACGACCGGATCAACGCGGCCTACAACGCGTCGGACAAGGTCTTCGACACCCTGACCACCGGCTGACCACGCGCCCCGTTCTCCTCACATCCGACACAAACCAAGGACTGACGCATGGCCAACTTCACGGACGGCTACATCTACGTCGACTACTCGCAGATGAGTAATGGCGCCGACGACCTGGTTCATCAGACCAAGGCCATTGACAAGTGGCTCGACGAACTCGAGATGGAACTCGGCACGCTGCGGGCCACCTGGGAAGGTGACGATTACGCCATGTACGAGACGAAGCAGAAGGAATGGCACAACGCTGTGGTGGCCATGGGAACACTGCTGGCGCAGAACGCCGGGCTGCTGACCGAGGTGTCGGCCGACTACCGGTACACGGAGCGGTCCCTGACTCAGGTCTGGGAGTCGGTGAACATCGGCCGTTGAACGGCATGGCCCCCCTCCGGGGCCATCCGTGACGTCGGCCTCGCTCCAAGGAGACCCTGTGGACAAGGACCCCAACGCGAAGACGGGCAAACTCGCCCTGGACAAGGCCGGCCTGCGGGCGTTCGTGGAGACGCGTGTGGAGCCGTTCAGGGAAGAACTCCTCAAGATCCAGAAGTACGATCCGGACCTCGGCCCCGACATGGGCACGGTGATCGGCGATGCGGACAAGAAGGAGCAGTGGGAGTTCGACGCCTATGGCACCCAGCGGCCGCTGGCTCTCGGGCTCATGCTGCATGGCAGCTACCTGGGCGGCAAGGGCCATGAACTCAACGAAGCCGTCGGCAAGGCGGCCCAGAGCCTGATAACGCTCTTCGAGGAACAGACCAGGCTCTTCCAGCATATCGAGGAGAACCTCCAGGCCACCCTCGACAAGCTCTTCTCCACGCAGAACAAGAATCTGACCCTCATCGACGGTCAGGACTTCCTTGAAGGACTTGAGGATGTGCAGGTCGATCTGACCGGAGGAGAGCGCTCCGTCGGGGGTGAAAAGGGCTGAGCCCACGCTCGTCGTACCTCTGCTCCCGCCGCAGTTCTGACCAGATTCCCGGAGACTCGTCGTGGCCGACAGCACTTCCCAAGACAACACCGACGACTACTGGTTGAAGGCCGTCAAGGTGCTCACCGGCTATGAGATGCCTCCTAGCAAAGAACACTTCGCGAAACTGAAGGGCAACCACGACATCCCTCTGATGAGGGTCGAGTTCTCCGACTACGACGGCGCACCCTCGGACGCGATCATGGAGGCGTCCAGCGATTACGGGTGGTTGTACGCGAACGCCGGCTGGCACCTGGACAATACCGACTTCGTGATGCCCTTCTACTCCGGTACGAAGGGCCCCGTCACGGAACTGGCGCCGGGTACCCAGGTCAAGATGAAGAAGGCACGGATCACGATGCTGGGAACCAGCGGCGATGATGTGCCGTCCGGCGGTGTGGTCGAAGGCGGAGAATTCAAGAGCAACCTCGGCGCCAACGCCCAGAACGAGGCATTCGGAAACGGTGCCAGCGACCAGGTCTGGAACACTCAGCCACTGAGACAGTACAGCTATGGCGGCGGAAAGGCGCTGGAGCAACTGCTCGCGCATGATAAGACCCTCGATTTTGCGTGGAACGGACTCCGGGTCAGCGACGCCAATGCGGTGGACCTCGGGTCGTTGCTGCGAACAGCCGAAGCGTTCGACCGAGTGGCTCACTTCTTCCATCAGCGCGCACTCGAACTCAAGGACTGGGAATTCGACCTGGGTAAAGAGGGAGCGTCGTGGAAAGGGCAGGCTGCTGGAGTTTTCTGGGACCTTGTCCACGCACTCAATCGCAACTACGAGTCCTACAGCGAGCAGTTCCCGCCGTGGACGATGACGGCGGCGCTCTTCGCGGGAAAAAATATACCCGCCGGACAGTTCTCATACGGGGAGGACCTGCGCAGGATCCGCCTTGAGACACGCCATGCCGTCGAGAATCTGCACAGTGAGTGGAACCTCTGGCAGCTCTATATGGGAAACCCACTCCGCTGGCTGCACGATGTGCTGCTGGATGTGGCGAGTGCAGTGTGGAAGCAGAACATCACCAACGTCCGTTGGAAGTATCTGAGCAGCGATTCCGAGCGTTACGACGAGAGTGGTCTCCACGCCACGGCCGGCTTTTACGGCGGCGACCGCGCATACGGATCGCTGGAGAGTTTGGACACGTGGAAGGCCATCGGCGAGGAAGCCGTAAAGCGCTGGCGAAAATCCGTTGAGGAGTTCCTTTACCCAGCGGGTAAACAGGCGTTGATCGCTCTCGAAAACACTTTCAATGATCAGCGTTTCCCGCAGCAGGTGAAGACTGAACCAGTAAATCTGCAGCAGAAATACAACACCTCTCTCACTTCGAAGGACAAGAAGGACGTCAAGGAGAGGGACCGGAAGAACGAGAAGCGCCTGGAGGAGCAGGGGAAGAAGCAGGAGGAGAGGGACCGGAAGAACGAAAAACGCCTGGAGGAGCAGGAGAAGAAGCAGGAGGAGAGGGACCGGAAGAACGAAAAACGCCTGGAGCAGCAGGAGAAGAAGCAGGAGGAGTTGCAGAAGAAGCAGGAGGAGCGGCAGGAGCGACTCCAGGAGGAGCAGGACAAGAAGCAGGAGCAGCAGGAGAAGAAGCAGGAGGAGTTGCAGAAGAAGCAGGAGGAGTTGCAGAAGAAGCAGGAGGAGCGGCAGGAGCGACTCCAGCAGGAGCAGGACAAGAAGCAGGAGCAGCAGGAGAAGAAGCAGGAGGAGCGGCAGGAGCGACTCCAGGAGGAGCAGGAGAAGAAGCAGGAGCAGCGGCAGCAGGAACAGGACCAGCGGCAAATGCTTCTGACCCAACAGGCTCGGCTGGATCGCGAGCAGCAGAAGAAGGAACAGGAGCGGCTTCGGCAGGAGCAGGAGAAGAAGCAAGAGGAGCAGGAGCAGCGGCAGGAGCGACTCCAGGAGGAGCAGGAGAAGAAGCAGGAGCAGCGGCAGGAGGAGCTGGACAAGAAGCAGGAGGACAGGGACCGGGAGAACGAAAAACGGCAGGAGGAGCAGGAGAAGAAGCAGGAGGAGCTGCAGAAGAAGCAGGAGCAGCGGCAGGAGCGACTCCGGCAGGACCAGGAAGAGCGCAGGGTCAGGACCGAGGCGGATTATCAGGAGCGTCAGAAGGAACGGCAGCAGGAGGTCGACCGACGGCAGTCGGAGATGGAGGCCAAACAGGAAGAACGCCGGCGGGAGGCGGAGCGGACGGCCAAGGAGTTGCAGAAGGAGGCCGAGGAGCGCTACGAGCGCCAGATGCAAGAGCGCAGAGTGGGTGCAGAACTTCCCGGCGGCCCCGACCTGCCAGGTGTGTCCAGGCCGGATTCCGGAGTACCCACGACCACGCTGAACCCGGACGGGTCAGTGACCGTGGACTACCCCGACGGGTCGACCCGCACCATCGACTTTCCCAGCGGCGATGTCGTCACGAGACACCCCGACGGTTCCACCGACACCGACAGCCTTCGCCCCGGTGAGTCCCTCCATAACGGCGACGGCAGTACCACCACCCTGGGTCGTGACGGCAAACTCACCACCACGTTCCCCAACGGCAGCACCAGCGTTCTCGACCCCGACCGTGGCACAGTCACCACGACCCGGCCCGACGGTACGTCGACCACCACCCCCATCGAGCCCGGCCAGACCCTGCCCACCGGCCCCTCCGGCGCAGGAGGCCGCTCTCTGTACTCGCCCTCGTACCACAGCAGGGGATACGACGAAGACCTGTACGACCGTGAACTGAACCCTGCTCGCGGGTCCGGCTACGGTCAGGGCACGGGCGGCGCGCCGTTGATGCCTCTGGGAGCGCGGCCTGGCGGGGGTGGCGCCGGGAGCGAGGGCGAACGGGTCAGAGGAGCGTTCGACGACAACCAGCCCATGTCCCGGCGCTCTGCCGCAGGCGGTCGGGGCGGATATCAGGACGAGCAGATCGCCGCCGTGCCCGGCCGCGGCAACGTCGCCACCACGTCGGGAGGTACGCCCTTCTACCCACCGCCCATGGGCGGTGCCGGCGCGCCTTCTCAGCAACAGACCGAGAGCGACCGGGAACGCGTCTCCTGGGGGGAAGTGGACGAGGACGTGTGGGGTACCGATGCGGGCGGAGCACCCGCATCGATCGGACGTTGAACAGCACTGCGGGAGACCAGAGATGGAAGACTCTCTCAAAGAGAGACTCGCCAAGGCCCAGGCCCACTTGGAGCAGACCAGGAAGGCCGTCGACAGTGCTCGGCAGGAGCTGGACGTCGCCACTGCCGTGGCGCGTTCCGCGGACCGCAGCGTCGAGGTCACGGTTGACGCTCAGGGGCACCTCAGCGGTGTGGCATTCCTGGACGGCAAGTACCGCACGATGGGCGCAGCCCAGCTGTCGGCCGCGGTGACCGACGCGGCGCGCAAGGCCCAGGCGGAGATGGCGCAGAAGGTTCTCGACGCATTCCGGCCCTTGAGCGAGATGCAGAGTCCCATACCGCGGTTCGAGGGAGCCGGCGTCGACTGGGGCGATGTCTTCGGCCCCTTGCGGGACACGGTCGAGAAGGGTGCTGCCGTACGTCCGGGAGCGAGTGACAAGCTGCGTGACGAGATCACCGAGGACGAGGAGAAGGAGCAGTCGCGGCGATGAGTCAAGGTGATGTCTTCAAAGCAGATCCTGGCCGTCTCGAAGCCTTCATCGATGAATTGATGCAGTTCGGTAAAGAAGCTCAGGGGCTGAGTATCGATTTCTTGACAAGTACGCGTCCGACGGAGGGGTGGCAAGGCCTTACCGACGAGTTCGCTGCCGTGATGCGTGAGAGGGTCAGGCGGGAAAATGAGCTTGTTACTGATGTCTGCGGTGCTTTTGCCGAAGTCATCTCAGGAGCTGCCAGTGGGGTTCTGGCCCAGCTGGGGACTATCAACGGCGTTCAAAGTGACGTAATGGATCGCATTAATCAGATGAGTGCTGCGCAGGGCGGCGTGGACGGAATTGACAGTGGCGGCAGGCAGCGGGGGTAGTCCCCGTGACAGTATCGAATTCTCCGAGGAGGAGCGAGGTCTTGTCTTCGCCCTGACGGGCGACTTTCCTATTCAGGCCTCCTCGGACATGGCGTTCGGCAGCAGAATTCCGTTTCAGGACAACCAGAAACGGATTCTGGAAATGGCCGAACGCGCCGATCGTCTCATCTCCTGGGGTGCTGACGCCCTGCCACCCCGAGCGGCGGAGCAACTCAAGCTGGCGCTGAGCGACGTCGTCAACCGGGGTGGCGCGGGTGTCATCCCCCGGTTCCTCGACGCGCTGGAGGACATAGCAGAGTCCCGCGTCGCGATGTCACGGCACGTCATGGAGGCCAAGTACGGAACCATCGCCGAAATCATCCTGCTGCTGGCAGAATTGGCCATCATCGCCGCACTGTCTTTCCTGACCGGTGGTCTGGCATCTTTTGAGGCTGCCCTGGCAAGGGCTCGTGCAACAGTGGCTCTTCTGACAATCGCTGATCGTCTGCTGAGCCAGACCCATCTGCTGCCCGGTATCACTGAGGGTATCGAAGAGGCGCTGACCACCCTCGCCACCCGTCTGGCGACGATGTCGCACCCTGATCCCAGGCGTCGTCCCAGCGGCATCGATGCAAGGGAGATCGGTAAGTCCTTCCTCGTCGGCCTTTTCGCCGGCTCGTTCGCGTCGCGTATATGGAAGTCGGCCGACGATATCCTCAAGAAGCAGTTCGGTGACTTCGGCGGCGACAAGTGGAAGCAATTCGGTGCCGAAATTCTCAAGAGTGGTGGAAGTGAAGGCCCCGCTGAAGGCGGTGCCGAATTCCTGGTCAATGGTCTCTTTGACGGCATATGGAAGTTCAACCCGTCAACTGTCCTGGGTGGCGCGCTCAGCGGGGCAGTGGATCTGCTTCTGAGTGCCGGCCTGGAACATGTCGGCAAAGGCCTCAACACCAAGTTTCTCGGCGGCCGCGACCTCTTCATGTCGCCCAACGCTTTGCCCGCCCCCGACGGCAGCATGCGCATCGGCGGGAACAGCAGTCCGGTCGGGGGGCCGACACTCGCCCCGCCCTCCATGAGCACCCCTCCGCCCACCCTCTCGTCCGGCCCGGGTTCCCCTCCGCCACCGACCATCAAGACCCCCTCCGGCGACCCGACCGGTGGTATCGGCGCCCTACCGGTCGGTACGGATCCGCTGACCGGTACGGGGTCGCACACCGGCACGCAGTCGCTGACCGGTACGGATCCGCTGACCGGCGAGTACCCGGCCTCATACACCGCACCAGCCTTCACCAATAATCCGAACACCACGTCGGCCCCCCTTCCGGACCCGCTGTACGGAAGCGATCCGGACACGGTGTTGATGCCCGGCAGTGACCCGGGCAACGGCGTATCGCAGAATTTCGTGCACCCGCAGATGGAATCCGGCGCGGTTCCGTCCGACGCCCGGACGAGGGTTGGCCTCGACCCGACGGCGTTTCCGGCGTCACCGCGCACGTCCCCCCAGGATCCGGCACAGAACGTCACGCGGCCCACCGACTCCACGCCACGCGGTGCGACGACGAGTCCTCCCTCGCACACCCCGGTCGCTGACCCGGCCACCTCCCCCACGACGCCGCACACCCCGGAGAGCAACCTCGGCACATCGCCGTCCGAAACCCCCGACCGGCACGAGAACCCGCACCCCTCGGCGTTCGCAGAACCGGCCCGGGACCCCGTACGCCCCGAACAGTGGCGGGCGCGACAGGCGTCGGTGTCCCCCGTTCTGGTCAGCGTGGACCTACCTGCCACCACAGTCGAGGACCCCGCGCCGACCACCGGACCCTCCGCGGAGCCACACACCGAAGATCGCACCGTGGTCCGCACCGCGGTGCAGCGCGTGCAGTCCGACGACGGCCAGTGGGTGCGGGTTCTCACACTCGACCTCCCGGTCACCTACGGCCCCGGCTATTCCGCCGACGCGCTCCAGGAGTTCCAGGAGCGCGTGCGCACTCTGCTGGACGAGGAGATCAACCACGGGCTGCGACTGCCGGAGTCCGGAGACCAGCTCCACGTCGACATCAACCTGTTCCACGACCCTTCCCGCCCCGAGGCCGTAGAGCTGTCCCTGACGAACAGGCCGGCTCCCTCCGGACAGTTCCAGATCCATCTGTTCGCCGACGACCCCGTACTCGGTCCCGTTGAGCGTGATCGCCGCCGGACGGTGAACGACACCACGGCCTTGCGCCAACTGCTCCGCTACACCGGGCTGGACACCGGCCGGCGTTCCGAACCCGCCTCGGCCGTGGCACCGGAGGCCTTGCGGGTCCTCGAGAACCTCACGGACACCAGGACCCATTCCTCGGCACCGTCCACACCCGACTCGGACAGGGACTACTCCGACATCGCTTCCGACGCCGACACAGCCGCCTACTCGGCGGTGCCGCGCCTGAACATGCGTCCCGCTGTCGTTTCAGAAGAACCGGATCCTGCCATCAAGGCACTGGGTCCCCGGCCGAAACACCCCGGTACGGCGGCGGATACCACTGTCGCGCACACAGACGGTAACCGCGGCTTGCCCCGCCGGTCCGCGGGTGGTACGGCGGATCTGGATGCCATCGAGGTGGTGGAGGCGTCGGCGGGCACCGTGTCCGGTGAGGTGGTGTCGGGGGAGGGGCGGGGCTGGGACGGTGAGCTGCTGGCCTCGGTGAACCGGTTGCGGGCTGCGTCGGGTGATGGGCCGGTGGATGCGGCGGAGGTGGCCGAAGCCTTTGAGGAGTTGCCGGAGTGGCGGCAGTCCAGGGTGCTGCGGTTGCTGAGCGAGGACATCGCGTACGTGCTGAAGGGCAGAGGGCTGCCGGGGTTGCGCGGCGGCGCCCCGGACTCGCCTGAAGGGCTGGCTGCCGCCCTCGGCGGGCTGACGCTGAGGGAAGACGGGAAGTCGCAGGCCGACTTGGAACTCTGGGACTACGGCATGAAGGTGCTGGAATCTCTGGGGAGGAGTGAGCGGCGTTTCGTCCATGCCGGTGATGGCAGCCTCGACTGGGACGGAGTCTTCCGGAAAGTACTTCTGCTCGACGCTCACGAGGCCGTGAGCGATGCACTGAAGTGGCTGGCCGTGCGAGCGGCACGCGATGCCTGGGCATCGGGGCAGGCAAAGAACCTGGCGGGTATCGCTGTGTACCGCGCGTCTACCAGTGGCCTATTGCTCCACAACGGCTATTTGATTGGTCCTGATGGGCGGCCGAGCGGACATGACTACTCCGATAGGTACTCTGGTCGCAGAGTGGATATGAGTAAGACTGGTTTCCGCTCTCCGGACGGTCGTAAAGTGGAGCAGTACAGGCCCTGGGACAGCTCGGCGTATGCGGTGATAGCGGCGTGGGATGAAGACGCCGAGGGAATTCTCATCAAGGTGGGACAGCGTCATGTGCGCGTCGATGAGGACGTTTTCATCAAACTGGCCATTTGGGATCGATACCGTCCTCCTGGGGTCGATATCGTGTTGTTGATGTCGGGTTCCGGTCCGATAGAAGACGTGGCGAGGAAGCTGGCGGATGAGTCGATGTTCGCAGACGGAGAGGCTGCGACCACATGGACCACCCACGGGAAGTGGAAGCTCACTGATCTGAGCGACAAGCAGTGGCGTCATCCGCTCTTGTTGATTGCTGACGAAACGGAGAGATTGTGGGACTGGCTTCCGAATTATCCGGGCCAGATTCCGGATGACCCGGAAGCGACAGTCAGAACGGTCGACGGGGTGAGGGTCCTCGACTCGGACGTGAATAGCTATGCGATTGCGACAATTGACGGGGGGCAGTTCGGTCGATATGCGATCAACGCTGAGGAAATGCTCCATAGTAGGACCAGGTTCACTGGCATCTCTCTCCTTCAAAGCTATGTTAATAGGGGGAACTCTTCCGATGGTACCCCGAAGCTGGGTCCTCTATTGCCTCTCCCTGTCTCAGTCAGCTATGTCTTTTCTGCACACTCCAATGGTCGAACAATAACTCTCCCGCTCGTTGACGGTGGAAAGGTCAGAGTCTATCCCCGTGAAGTTGGTAGGTATCTCCGGCGGCGTAAAAGTCTCCAAGCCATCAACGCCACTCAGTTGCGTGAGGCGGTGGCTTTCATTGGCTGCCTGATGGGGAAAGAGATGGAGGGACTGGACCTTCTGGAGGCGGAGGTGGCTGCCCAGGAAGTTGCCAATTCCTTGGATCGAGCCGTCATGGCATCGGAGAGTACGACGTCTCTGGGGCGAGTCGGTGCTGATGGAATAATTTATCAGGATGATGACCCCGATCGGCCCACCTCCAGAATGAAGGTATACCCTCCTTACCCCAATGAGGCGAGGTTGGCCTCGCTGGCGGATCTGGCCGGACTGCATCCGAATGTGCCAGACCGGCAGACACGAGCCTTGCGCTGGGTGAAAGCTCTGCGTGAAATCTGTAATGACGCGTTCATAGACGTCGATCCGGAATGGGCCTCCCACTTCCGACACTGGATCCGCGGCTTCGGAATCCTGGAAGCGCAGCGGCTGTCCGCTCCGGGGAACCCGGACAGGGGACCGCTGACCTGGGCCGCACTGCAGCGCATCGTGAAGACCCGTGCGGCTGCGAACGGCTGGGGCACGTCAGTTCCTTTTGCAGACTTGTTTGTAAGAGTCATGGGCGGGTTGACATCGGCTGCCGCGCCATCACCCACGGCATCCGCCGGTTTTCATGCTGCGCCGCCGGCCGGGTCGTTGAAGTCGGCGCAGGATTCGGTCGGTTCGTCGTCCGTGGTCGATGAGGTGGCTGTTGCTGGTTCGGGGGTGTCGCTGTCTTCGGTTGAGGTGTTGGACGGTGCGGCGCGGGATCGGGTGCGGGGGCTTGCTGGTCGGTTGGTGGGGTTGTCGCGGGGGGAGCGGGCGGCTGAGTTGGGGTTGTTGTCTTCGGCTGAGCGTGAGTGGCTGGCGTCGGATGTGGGTTTGGTCGAGCGGTTGCGGGAGGAGTTGGGGGCGGAGGAGTTCGCTGAGGCGGCTGCGTTGTTGATGGTGCGGGTGCCGGCGGATGTGGAGCGGCCGGTGACGGCGCGGGGGGCGGTGGAGCGTCTGGTCGCGGGGGCGTTGCGTGATCCGGATGTGGCGGCGCGGTTGCTGCGGGCGGGTTCGCGTGTGGTGGTGGTGCCTCGGGGGAAGGCGCTGACGTCGTTGAGTCCGTTCTGGGTTTTGGCGGGGAAGTCGACGGGGGACGGCCGGCAGTGGGAGAAGGTTCGTGGGGCCGGGGGGAAGTCGGCGGGTGTGCCGGAGGAGAACCTGCTGGGTGAGAGCGTGTTGGTTCCTGTGGGCAGTGCTGGTGAGGCGGACGGGTATTCGCTGACGCTTCATGAGATGGCGCACACCGTTCACACGCATGGCCTGGATGAGAGTGACAAGCGTCTGATCGGGGAGGCGTTCTGGGTCACCAAGGCACAGGGTGGCAAGTCGCAGGGGTGGCCTGACGGGGCGTTGTTTGGAAAGGATAGTGCGGGGCGGCGCACCGAGTCGAATTATTCGAGTCGGGATGAGTTCGAGTTTTTTGCTCAGTTGACGAATGTTTACTTCATGGCGAATGGGGGGGTGGATCCGTATACGGAGGTGCGGCGTAACAACGGGGGTGTGGCGTGGGTGGCGGAGCACCATCCGTCGTTGCTGCCGTTGTTGCGGCGTTTGTATGGGGATGGGGCTCTGGACGGGGTGCGGGTGAACCCGGTCGATGCCACACGCGCCGAGAACGAGAGTTGGGAGGGGTTTCGCGGGTTGTGGGACCAGGCGGAAGGGACCCACACCGCCCAGGCACATGTTCCCGCACCCGACCCCGTGCTTGTACCGGGCATGCCCGGCAACCCCGGCACCGCCACCGACTTCCTCCCTCCGCCCCCGGCCGGCCAGGGGTCTCCCGACATGGTGAACGCCCTCCTGTCCGGCCGATGCGTCTTGGTCGATCAGGAAGGGAATGCAACCGGGCGTAACTGGATCGGCGATTCCGGGGCGCCTGTGGGCATGGACAAGACCGGCGTCCTCAAGGCGAATGGTCACCTGACGGTGCAGAGCCCGCCGTGGGGTTCTCACGCATATCTTGTGCTCGCCCGGAGAGCTGCCGATGGCCGCATCGTTGTCGTCGACAAGGACCACAAGAGATGGCGTATCAGCGAAAACGCATTTATCGAACTGATCTTCCTGGATTCGGCTCGGAGTCCTGGGATGCCGGTCGTGTTGGTTCTGGCAGGGCCGGACCAGGGCAGGGAGGACCTGGCGAGGAAGGTGGCCGACCGGCTCGGCGTTCGCACCCGGCACACGCACGGTCGTGTGAAACTGATCGCCGTCGAAGAGGGCAGCGACCAGCGATACCCCATCATGGCGCCTTCGGGGCCGGAGGCACTGGAGGGGGCGTGGCTTCCCAATGACCCGGGCCAGGTCCCGGACGACATCGCGAGGATCGTCGACCTCGAAGGCAACGTGATCCCCGACTCGGATGTGATGTCCTTCGGCATTCCCACCCCCGATGGTCAGGGGCGAAGTATCCGAGTTTTCACAACCAAAGAAGAGCTGGCGCTGAGCGAGGAGCGTCTTTCCCAGATCACCGCGGTGCGACACTACGTCGACTTCCGGGCCGGGCAGATACGTGACGACGGTCGTGCCCCGCTCCACGAGTTGCCGATTCCCCTGTCGGGCTCGTACAACACGACGGGGCACGGGAAAGCCGGCTACGTGCATCTCCCGCGGTACAGCACAGGCAGTTACTCGAGAGTTTCCTATGGAGAGTGGACCAGCTATCTCGCACGGCGAAAGAGCGTGCAGAATCTGCCGTCAGGGACACCACTGGGGCACGTGTGGTGCAATGCGGCTACATTGCAGGACGGGCAGGACCCGCTGGCCCAGCCACGTAGCGTCCGCCTGCTGGCCACCGGGACCGGACGCCCTGTGCTCGCTGCGAATACCAAAGTCGGGGTGCTCAGAGCCCAGTTCGGCCTGCCGCCGCGCCTGCACAAGAGGGATGACCCGGCCTTCCAGTACGTGTTGTATCGCCCTTTGCCGGATGAGGCCAGGCTGTCCGAACTCGCGGACCTGGCCGGTCTTCCCGAAGACCTGCAGGACAGAACCGAGCGGGTCCTGCGTTGGGTGATCACCCTGCGGGAGACGCATGAGGAGCAGGCCGACACCAATCCGGAATGGGCTGACTGGTTCGAAGACCAGATTCGAGGATTCGGCGTCCTGGAAATGATGCGGCTCCATGCTCCGGGCAGCCACGACAGGGGACCGCTGACCTGGCAGACGCTGCAAGACGTCGTGCACGAGTACGCGGCCGCGGAGGACTGGGACACGTCCGAGTTCGCGACCATGTTGGAACAGGTGCTGACCCACGCATCAGCGTCCGCCCCGCCGCCGGACCCGATGACATCCGCCGGTTTCCATGCCGCACCGCCCGGACTGCGGTCTGCCGCCGCTTCCGGCGACGCCCCCTTGGAAGCCGAGGTGCTGAAGGGGTTCGAGGCCCTGTGGGACCGGGCGGAGGCCGGCCACGAGGCGGCCGAGGCCGAGCGTGCGGAACGTGAGGTGTGGGCCGGCTTCCGGTCACTGTGGAAACAGGCGGCCCGGTCCGTGACGGTGGAGGCCGAGCCTGAAGAGGGCGAGGTGTGGGAAGGCTTCCGGGCACTGTGGTCTCGGGCGGAGGTCACGCACGAGTTGATTGTTGCCGCGTCGGAGCTGTTGGACCGGGGCCTGCGGTGGACTCCTCGGCTGCGTGCCGGCCTCGGGGTTCTGGCCAGGGTTCGCAGGAGCGACCGGGTATTCGGCTCGGGGCCACTCGACCTGGACGGGATCGTCCGGAAGGTACTCAGTCTTCATCCCGGGCTCGTTGTGCCCCCAGAGCTCTGCAAGATCGCCCTGGAGGTTGTGCTCCATGCCGCGGACCGGGGACGGGCAACGACTCTTGCGTCCATCGCCGCCCACTATCTGCTTCACTCGTTCATACCGCACAGAAGCCTCCTGACGGGCCGGGGTGGCCATGCGACCGGACGCAACTGGTCGGGGACAGGAGGTCGCCACCAGGCCCTCTACGTCCGTACCGACCAGGTGGGTGTCCGTGAGAACGGGACGACCACGGTATGGCCTGCTTCCTGGGGGCACTGGGCGTACGTGGCCACGGCCAGGAGGACTGCGGACGGCCGTGTCGTCGTCCTCGACCGGTACCACAGCGAGCGGTACGTCGACGAGGACGTCTTCTTTGCGCTGATCGAACAGGACCCGGATCGGCGCTCCGGGGAATCGGTCGTCCTGGTGCTGGGTCCGGACGGACCCTCTGCGGATACGCTGGCGAACGGACTGGCAAGGATCGCCGGTGTTCCGCACGTGTACAGGGCCCAGGCCCTGGGACGTCTCGACGCAGGCGGATGGCTGTACCCCGTGATCATCCCCCCGGGCGAGGAGACACAAGGGACAGATCCCGGTCACCCGGGCAGCACCCCGGAGGGTTCCCGCCGAACGGTCACCTCGGACGACGGCGCCACGTCCCCGGGCATTCCCGCCCGGCTCCGGGAGGCGGGCGACGACCGTGACCGGGAGTTCGGTGAGCCGGTGCCGCCCGTGGGGATCAAGCCGCAGGAGTGGGAGCACACTCATGGGGACGTCCGTGTCAATCCGTTGTGGACGCCGTTGGAGGAGATCGATCCGGATCTGTTGATCACGGGTGACACCGATCGGGTGTGGCTCTACACGGTCACCGAAGAGGGACGGGTGCTGCTGGGCAGTGAGAAGCCGTCGGCGGTGATGAGCGAGGACCAGTTCGACGCGCTGCTGGCCGGGATGCGTACCCGGCGTCCGGATCTGTCGGAGACGGAGCTGCTCGAGGAGATCGACGGGCTCGGGCACCCCACTGTCGGCGCTGCGTTCGGGCCGTACGGTCATCCGTCGCCGGGAAAGGGCCGGGTCTCGGGTGAGTTCCGGTGGGATCGGCGGACGAAGTCGTGGACGGTCGACGACAACTCCGGCCGGTACATGAGTACGGCGGTGCGCGAGCTGGGCCCGGAGCGGTCGGTGTGGCTGGAGAACGTGGCCGCCCGGTTCACCGCACGCCTCGGCGTCGAGGTGCGCCCGCTCCAGCTCAAGTACGCCACCCGGGCGCCGGGCCAGCCCGCGGAAGAGGCCCGATCGGACACGCCGCGACTCACCGTTCACCGTTCCCCGGACGGTGGGGACTGGTTTCCCGGCGCCTTGGTGAGCGCGTTGCGTGCCGGCGCCCCGGACCGTCTGGAGCAGGAGGGACTGGGCGCGCTGCTGTCGGGGCCGGATCCGGTGGACGCGTTGCACCGGTGGGTGGAGTTCCGGCTGGCCGCCGCGGACGCCGCCGAGCAGGTGCCGGAGCTGGCCGGGGCCGGATGGGCGGGGTCCCGGAGGACGCTGACCCTCGGTGAACTGGAGGCGGTCGGCGTCACGTTGCCCCCCGCACAGGCCACCCAGGCCGTGCTGTCCGGCGGGACGCTGCCGGTCGGCGAGGTCACCCTCACCCCGGCCCAGCGCTACCGGCTGCTGCGCGGGTGGGCGGACCGGGCCGACGACGTCACCCGCATCGCCTCCGGCATCGCGGCCGATGAGCTCCACATGGACCTCACCATCGCAGACGGGACCGACGAGGAAACGCAGGAGGCCGGCAAGGCCACCGGCTCCCCTGCCGCTCCGCCGGCGGAGCGGCAGGCGTACGCACCCACCGAGGACCTGCGGGGAGGGACCGCCCCGCCTGTTGGAGAGCAGCCGACCCGACGCCCCGGGAACAGTCCGGCGCATGGGCCCCTCTCCGAGCCCGCGGCTCCCCCGCCGGCGACCGGGTCGGCGTCCGATCTCGGCGGAAGCGGCTTCCCGGCAAAGGCACCGGAGGTTCTCGGCGCTCCCGGTGAGGAAAAGAGTCGGAAACCGGAGGGCAGGTCTGACTCTTCCCGCCGGTCCGCGGGTGGTACGGCGGATCTGGATGCCATCGAGGTGGTGGAGGCGTCGGCGGGCACCGTGTCCGGTGAGGTGGTGTCGGGGGAGGGGCGGGGCTGGGACGGTGAGCTGCTGGCCTCGGTGAACCGGTTGCGGGCTGCGTCGGGTGATGGGCCGGTGGATGCGGCGGAGGTGGCCGAAGCCTTTGAGGAGTTGCCGGACTGGCGGCAGTCCAGGGTGCTGCGGTTGCTGAGCGAGGACATCGCGTACGTGCTGAAGGGCAGAGGGCTGCCGGGGCTGCGCGCGCCTCAAGGCGGCGCCCCGGACTCGGACGACAGCGAGCCGGAGGAACTGGCGGGCCCGGACGTACAGGGAGATCTGGCTGCGAAGACGCACTACCATGCGCTGCTCTGGGGTCTGTACGGTCCCGCCGTAGCGACGGTCGGCGGCTACGAGGACCGTCTTGCGGCGCTGGCCCGGTTGGACGGCATGCGGGCGAACGATCGGGAACCGTCCGTCCGCGAGGACCAGGAGCTGGATCTGGACTCGCTGGCGCGCCGGGTGCTGCTGTTGGACGACGGCGACGAGGTGACCGGGGGCCAGCGCCGGGAGCTCGTGACGCTGGCAGTGGACATGATGAGCCAGCCCGTGCACAACCTTGACGCGCTGGCCGCACGCCGCCTGGCGAAGAAGGGAGTTTTCGCCGAGAAATATCGCCTACGTGATCAGCGGCAACAGGCTTACGGGCTGCAGTGGACGGCAAGCCGCGTCGATCCGGGTCTCGACCTCGACGAGATCAACGAGATGAACCGCCGCAAGAAGGCGCCCTGGAAGACGCGGGCACGCAGTCCGCGGCCGTTCACGGTGGCGGCCGACGGCGGGCCGGACGGCGTCGAGGTGCCGGACGGCAATGCATGGGTCCGGGCGCCCTGGCAGGTGGTGGGCGAGTTGATCCCGCTGGATCCGCTGCTGCGGACAATGGACCCGGATGCCGCGATCGTGCTGGCCTGGCCGCGGGCAGGTGCGGGAGGACTGGAGTTGCCGCGGCTCGTGGCCGACCGGGCCCGTCGCACGGTGTACGCCACCTCCAGCGCATTGAAGGTGGGCCATGTCCTGACCTCTTTGCGTGAGCCGGACATGCCGCGCGGCGGCTGGCTGACCAGCGCACCCGGGATGGTGACAGAGTCCTACCCCACCGCACCGGAGTGGATACGGAACACGGTCAGCCACACCACGACCGGCCGTCGTCCCGGCCGTGCGTTTCACAGCGACCAGGAGTGGGCAAATCGTTTTGAAACCGGGGCCCGCGGTGTGCGGGGCAAACGCAACCTTTTCCTTCAAACCAATCCGGCCATCAGGCTGGCCACGATGCACAAGTCCCCGATCCCATGGAAGTGGGACTATTTTGTCGACGCCCATGGTCTCCTTGGATTCGTAGACGTCCCGCAGGTAGATGGAAGTACCTACAAGGCGAGCGACTCGGAGTTCGGGCGGTCGCTGGCGCGACGGCCCAGCGTACAGAAATTGCACAAGAGGACACCGCAGAGCGACGGCCAGCGTATGTGGGCTGAAAACTGCTGGGGCGGTGCGCAAGGCAGCAGCAAAGGAATCTCGCCAGGCGAAGGCGGGCGTGCCCCCTTTGACGCAGACCCACTGTCGACGCCATCCAGGGTC
Source organism: Streptomyces sp. NPDC031365 (assembly GCF_055569765.1). Taxonomy (NCBI): domain Bacteria; kingdom Bacillati; phylum Actinomycetota; class Actinomycetes; order Kitasatosporales; family Streptomycetaceae; genus Streptomyces; species Streptomyces sp. NPDC031365. The sequence continues at coordinate 104,590 of NZ_JBVIIM010000022.1, forward strand.
CAGGTCATAGCCAACGAAACCCGGAATGTGGTCGGCGGTGTCGACCGACCGACCGGATCTATTTCGCTTAAAGGCCTCTTCTACGATTCCGCCAACACTGATCCGTCGGGTCGGACGATGGCGAGGATACGCATTGCGCACCCGGAGCCGTTGCCGCACGAGCTGGACGATCTGGCGGTGGTGGCGGGTCTGGTGGCCGGTGGTGATCCGGTGTCGGACGCGGACCGTGTTCGCACATTGCGTCTGGTGCGGGCACTGCGGTGGCAGTTCGGTGCGGACGTGGACAGGGCGGTGGACTTCAGGACGCTGCTGCGGGGGATAGGGGCGATTGAGCGGATGCGGGCCGCCGATCCGCTGCTGTCGGGTTTCGGGCCGTTCACTCTGGATCTGCTCGACTGGGTGGCGCGGCCCCTGGCCGGCAGGTTCGGCTTCGACCGGGACAAGGGCGCGCTTGCCGGCGGGGACGCGCAGTTGTGGGATACCGAACCCGATGTGGAGGCCTCCGGCTCGCTTCAGCGGGCGCCCGAACACCGCGTCATCGTGGAGGATCGGGCCAAGAAGGAGCTTGGCCCCTTCACGGAGCGCCGCACCGACCTCGACGTGCGTCAGCGGGCGATGCGCGACCTGTTGACCTGGGCTGTTGGGCAGGTTCCCACCGAAGCCGGACCGTCCGCCACTGTCGAGCCGCTGACGAGCCGCGAACCGTGGCACGGCGAGCCCGGCCGTGAGCTCCGGATGATCGGTCAGCAGCTTCGCTCCAGGTTTGCCCTGCCCGAGGCGGCTTCGGTGGATGAGACAAGGAGGTCCAGGGCGCTGTGGGCCGTTGTGCGCGCCTCGATGTGGTATCGCAATCTGCCGGACCCTCGAGCGGTCGCTCGACGAGTGCTGCACCGACCTGATCTGACGGGCAGCGGTGACCTGGACGAGCCCACGGCGCTGAGACTGAGGGAGCTGGCCAGCAGGGCGGTGTTCGTGGGGCGGGACGTGAACCGCACGGTCGAGCTCGCGGCGTACCACTTGGTACAGCTGGGAGCCTTCGCACCGACGGTCGAGCTGAAAGGTGCTCGCTCCACAAGGGGGACCGGCCGCAACTACAGCGGGAGGGCCGTCACCTACCCGGTGGACACCTCCGAATTGCTGCTGCTCCGCAACAACCTGCCCAGCGGCCGTCCTGCCTTGGCAGGCAAATATCTGTCGCCCTGGAACGGCGAGGACAACCCGACGGAACCATACATCCTCTATGTGAACGAAGTGCGGTCCGAGGGTGTCGTCATATCGTTGCCCGGCGCCAACGACCTGTACGTTCCGCACGACGAGGTCGCCGAACTACTGACCCGTGAAGAGCTGCTTTCGGAAGAAGATCTCGCGGAAAAACACCTGCTCCTGTTGGCACATCAAGCGCACACGGCCGGGCAGGAACCGACCGACCTGACGAAGAGCTTGTTGGCGGAGGTGGGCAGGACCCGGTGGGCCTACACGGGGGAGGCCGTACTGGTGCCGGTGAAACTTCAGAGCATATCCGTGATCGGTCTTATGCCGCTCCCGACAACCGTCGGCCATCAGGCTGGTAGTCAAACGGCGCCTCGTTGGGGCAAGCTGCAGGTGTCCCCGCCTCAGCTGCTCCTCGACACGCAGCCGGCAACCACGTCCGCGCCCGAGGCCGCATCGACTTCCAGAGGGCGGTCCTCGAACCGGTTCGCGGGTGGTCTGGTGGATCTGGTGGACCTGGAGGTGATCGAGCCGGCGGCCGAGGCTCCGGTGGAGTTCGATCCGGTCGGTGAGGGCGTGCTGCGGGAGGGGCTCGACCCCGTGGTCGAGAACGAGGTGTGGAAGGGGTTCCTGGCCTCGGCACCCGCGTTCGGCCCGGACACGCCCTCCCTGCCGGGCCTCGCCACCGCCGTCTTCCGTGCCGCTCCGCCCGGTCCGCAGCAGTCCGCCGCTTTCGTCGATGACCCCCAGGAAACCGAGGTGCTGGAAGGTTTCCGGGCGCTGTGGGTGCGGGCGGAGGACGCGCATGTGCTCTCCGCGCCCTCCATGCCTGCTGACCTGCCTTCCTCGGATCCCCAATCCTCGGAACCGGACCACACCAGCACGGCCCCTGACAGGCATGACAACGCCGCCGGCCTCCACCGGTCGTCTTCCACCGGTCGCCGTTCCGCCGCGGCCGAGCGGCGTGTCACCGCGGACGGCCGGTCGTTCACCGTGCTGCCGGTGCGTGGTGACGGGGACTGTCTGCTCCACGCGATCAGGGGTGGGGCTCGGGCGGTGGCGCCCAGGTCGTCTGCGGCGACCCTGAGCGTGCGGGGGGCCCGGGAGCGCATCGCCGACTGGTATGCCACGTCGCCGGAAGCGGCCCCGCTGCGGGAGGAGCACACCGGCCAGGACCCGGCCGAGATCCTGGTGCGGGATCTCCTCCCCGGTCCGGGCGACCTCATGGGCGTGCTGGGGTACGACCGGCCGCCGGCCCTCACCGAGCAGCAGCGGGCCCGGATCGACGCGCAGCTGGAAGCCGAGCGTGCACGGGCCCGGTTGCTGGAGCTGGCCTCCCGTCCCAAGGACCGCGCACTGCTGGCCGACCTGCCGACCGGGGCCGTGCACACCCTGCTGCCCGCCCCGGAGTCCGGCGGCGTCCCCGCCGCTCCGGACCGTGTGCGCCGGCTGACGGAGCGGGCGCGGACCGACACCCTGCGCACCGAGGTACTGAACCTGCTGCACGCGCCCGCCGGGGACGCACGGGCGGACGCGGTGTGGCAGCGGCTGCGCGCTCTGCTGCCGGAACAGGGCAGCGATGCCGGACTGCCTTCGGACCGCACCGCGTTCACGGCCATGAGCCTTCCGGACCTCATCGAGCGCGCGGTGCGGACACCGGCGCTGTGGCAGACGCCGTTCTACGACGAGGTTCCGCTGATCGCGGCGCGTGTCCTGGGGGTGGATCTCGTCGTCGTCCAGCCCGACGGCGCCGGCGGGTACCTGGCCCGGCCCCTGGCTCCTCCGGCCACCGCCCGCCCCACCGTGCACGTCCACTACAACGGGCGTGACCACTACGAGACGCTGGTGCCCGACGACCAGGAGCCGGACGGCTCCCCCGCCCCCGTCGAGCCGGCCGGTCCCGAGCCCGGCACCGGCTTTGACGCGGATCCTGTGGCGGACGCGGACCCTGTGGCGGACGCGGACCCCGGGGCGGGCGGTGGTCCGGAAACGGCTCCGCCCGCGCCCGACAGCGGCGACCGGGCGTGGCTGGCCGACCTGGCCCGGCGCCACGATGCCGGCGAGGCGTACGTGCGGCGGCTGACCGCCGGTCTGTCCCCGGAGACCCTCGCCCGGCTTCGGGCAGCGGTGGGCGAGGGCCGTGACCGGGAGTTCGGTGAGCCGGTGCTGCCCAAGCGGGTCAAGGACCAGGAGCGGGACAGCGACGGGGACGTCCGTGTCAATCCGTTGTGGACGCCGTTGGAGGAGATCGATCCGGATCTGCTGATCACGGGTGACACCGATCGGGTGTGGCTCTACACGGTCACGGACGAGGGACGGGTGCTGCTGGGCAGTGAGAAGCCGTCGGCGGTGATGAGCGAGGACCAGTTCGACGCGCTGCTGGCGGGGATGCGTACCCGGCATCCGGACATGTCGGCGGCGGATCTGGCTGCGTCGATCGACGGGCTGGGGCATACCGGGGTCGCCGCGGCGTTCGGCCCCGGGGGGCGGCTGGCGCCGGGGAAGAGCCGGGTGTCGGGTGAGTTCCGGTGGGATCGGCGGACGAAGTCGTGGACGGTCAACGACAAGTCCGGCCGGTACATGAGTACGGCGGTGCGTGAGCTGGGCCCGGAGCGGTCGGTGTGGCTGGAGAACGTGGCCGCCCGGTTCACCGCACGCCTCGGCGTCGAGGTGCGCCCGCTCCAGCTCAAGTACGCCACCCGGGCGCCGGGCCAGCCCGCGGAAGAGGCCCGATCGGACACGCCGCGACTCACCGTTCACCGTTCCCCGGACGGTGGGGACTGGTTTCCCGGCGCCTTGGTGAGCGCGTTGCGTGCCGGCGCCCCGGACCGTCTGGAGCAGGAGGGACTGGGCGCGCTGCTGTCGGGGCCGGATCCGGTGGACGCGTTGCACCGGTGGGTGGAGTTCCGGCTGGCCGCCGCGGACGCCGTCGAGCAGGTGCCGGAGCTGGCCGGGGCCGGATGGGCGGGGTCCCGGAGGACGCTGACCCTCGGTGAACTGGAGGCGGCTGGCGTCACGTTGCCCCCCGCACAGGCCACCCAGGCCGTGCTGTCCGGCGGGACGCTGCCGGTCGGCGAGACCACCCTCACCCCGGCCCAGCGCTACCGGCTGCTGCGCGGGTGGGCGGACCGGGCCGACGACGTCACCCGCATCGCCTCCGGCATAGCGGCCCGAGACCTGAACATCCACCTCACCATCGCCGACCGGAGCGAAGTCGAACCGCAGCCCCGGCCGATGGAGGACCAACAGGCCCGCGACGCCGCCCCGGCCGTTCAGTCCGCCGACCCACCCCGGAAGACGGCGGTCCCCGAACTGTCGCAGTACGCCCTCACCTACGGTGCGCTGCACGACGGGCACGTCGGCCACATACAGTTCCAGGAAACGCCCCGAGCCGTCCTCGAGGGGCTGTACGGACAGATCATCGAGGCCCTCGGTGTCCCGGCGGACAGCGAGGACGCGGGAGCGCTGCGCGAGCAGCTCGGGCATCTCCTCGACGCCGACAGCATCGATCGCAACCGCCCGTACCTTCGCAGCAGCCGGGGACACCGCATCACCGTCCGGCACGGCGGCCGGGACCGGCACATCGATCTGCGGCTGGCCCATCGTGACGCCCGGCTCCGCCCGGCCGATGACGGCCACGGCGCCGTCACGTTCACGGATGTGGAGCTGGAACGCCGTGCGGACGGGACCCTGGCGTTCATGGACGCCGAGGGCTCGGGGAACGTCCGGTCCGCCGCCTTGTCCATGTTTCTGATCTGGCGGCACGGCGGCAGGGGCCCGGCGCGCTGGAGCGATGTCAAGTTCACTGTTTCGGGCACGCACAACCAGCACGCCGAGTCCCTCACTGTCACTGAGTCGTTGCAGGTCCTCGGCAAATTCCGGTCCAAGGACCCGGTCCATCCGGTCGACCGGGACGGGCTCTGGCAGCTCCGGGTGGACACACCGCGTGAGGATCGGGGCAACTGGCTGCCGGAACAGTCCCACGGCACCCTCACCGAACTGATGCCGGCCCACCGCGCCCTCGCCGGCCCGGCCGACCTGCCCGCGCCCGCGGATCTGCACGACATCCCGCTGTGGGGCGTCGACAGCCTCCCGGACACGCGTGACCTGCTCGTGCAGCTGCTCTCCCATCAGGAGTTCAACGCGCTGAACGAACTGAGCGAGCAGTCCGCGCAGGCGCTGGAGGACTTCCTGTCCGAGCCGTTCCTGCGCGGCACACCCCATCTGCAGACCGGCGGTGGCGTCTTCTCGCCGGTCCTGATGGACAAGGGCAACCGCGCCGTCGGCATGTTGGAACTCAGCGCTACGGTCCGGCCGGGCAAGCCGATCACGCAGAGTCCCGAGAAGAATTTCCAGTTGGAGACCCATTTCGCTGACGGCAGCGTCATCGAGTACTCCTCCAATCGGACCAGTGGATTCGAGGTGGAGGTCGAGGGCGGTTCGACGTTCACCACGGACCACACGCCAGGGCACCCGAACGCCATGGAATCGCCGGGCGGCAGCGTGCGCGCCCGGGGCGGCTACCACCACAAGTCCGACGAGCAGCAGAGCACTTCCGCATCGGCAAAGGTGATGCGCGGTGTCCTCACCAAGGCAAGCATGCTCCTCGTGCGTTCCACGGACACCTACGAGATCACGCTGCACCGGGCCGGGGGAGGCAAGGCCCGCGGCACGTTCGACCCGTGGACGGACGACGGAATGCGTCTGCTGGTGCCTCCGCGAGCCGTCATCGAGGGGCAGCCGCCCACTGCGGAGACCGTACGGGAACTCTCCGAACGGCTGGAGAACCTGGACAGCATCGGTTTCTCCGAGATGCCGCTCAAGGTCGAGGGCACCGATGACCTGTTCGACAGGGCGCGGGACTGGCTGGTGGAGGAAGGCTTTCTACCGCCAGCGGAACCCCGGGCGTCGCTCCTCCCGGCGGGCCTCGCACAGCGGTTGCGCGAGATGCAACTGGCCAACCTCCGCAAGTTCATGCAACTGCGTACCCGGGTCGGTCTGGCCGGGGCGATGCCCGACGCGGTGGATGGCGGACGCCTCCTCTGGTTCGAGAAACCCCACGCCGTCACCGGCACCCGCAGTGTCGTTCTGAAGTTCACGGCGCGGCGCGATGTCACCGAGCCCCCGAAGCACACCCGCGTCCTGCCCCTTGTCAGAAACGTCGGCTTCAGCTCGAAGGAAGCCAGGACAGTACGACGGGACGGAACGGGGCACAGCGGCGTACTCGGCGGTGGCGGTGGTGCCGAGATCCCCATCCCGTGGGGTCCGGACATGGTGAACACCAATGCGGAGTACCTCTGGGCATCCCATCGTGGCCGCAGTGACCTGGACGGTGAAGCGGGCGGCTTCGATCAGTACCTGGAGAACGAGCACGGCAGCCACGAGTTCACCGTTCCCGTGCTGTACGGCCTTGCCCTGTACGAGGGGGACGGCGACACCCCGCTGGCGCTGTTCGGCGATGCCCCGGGCAGTGGCACCTCGACAACGGCGGGCAGCGGGACGACGGACCTGGCACCGGCGGAGGCATCCACCCGGCCGCACGGCACGGCCGGAACCTTCTCGCTGCTCGTCCCGTACTACGGCACACGCCCACCCGCCTCCCTCTCCCCGCTGCGCGCCGAGCAGCAACAGAAGCACGTCCTCCGCCTGGTCACCGGCGACGGCAGGGCGGCCGAGGAGCGCAGACGACGCGCTCTGGAGGGGGAGGAGGGACAGCCCCTGCCCATCCTCCCCCGGCTGCCGGAAGGCACGGTGGTCGACAGCTTCCGCGGAAGCGCCGCGCTGGCACAGGTACTGCATCAGATCGCCGACGGAACGATCGTGGCCGGCCAGGAGCCGGGAGCGCCGCACCGGACCGCACCGCTCACCGCCGCTCTGCACGGCGCGGCCTCGCGGATCGCCAGGGGCGCACAGTACGCAGCCGACACGTTCAAAGACTTCTTTCCCGCTCAGCTCGTCAACCAGGCCGAGCGGTTTGTGTCCACACTGCCGACAGGTCTCCTGGCCTTGGTGCCACCGTCCCTGCACCTGTCTTTCCCGCTGTACAAGCGGCTGCGGAAGTCCGTGGCCGGCGCGCCGCTCAACGATCTGGGAAACCGTGCCGCCGAGGGGCGGTACGCCGGAATACGGCCGGCCCAGCTCGTCGCGCACGCTCATCAGATCCTCGGCGGCACTTACGTCCTGGAAGGGTCGATGTCTCCGGGGCTGGGAGCGAACCAGCACCTGGTGGTGGAGATCGAGGGGTACCTGTACCACCCGCGGCCCTTGGGCACCTGCGAGCTGGCGCCCGAACAGAGCGTGGTGTCGGGGGGGATGAGGGGCGGGCGACGGGACGGTGGAAGAACACACCTGTTCGCGACCGGCGCACTGTACCGGACGCAACAGGACCCGGGTGGGCAGGCACATCAGTCCCATTCCAGCGTGCGGTACGGCAACGCCGGCCATAGCGTGCGGGAGCAGGAGCGGACCCTGGACACGAAGGTGACCCGGACCTCCACCCACAGCGGGGTTCACCAGGTCGTCAGCGCCGATATGAGGCTTCTGGTGACCGTGCGACGGGGTGTGCGCAGCGGTCCGTACAACGCGGTCGGACTGGGCGAGTACGCGCCGGTCACGATGGCGGTCGACATTCCGCAAGGGGTGACGTTCCTGTGCCCCGAGGCCATGCTGGGCCGTCACCGGCAGTGGTTCCCCTGGCTGGCGAAGTCATTGCCGTCGCTCTCACCCGCCCCGAGTGTTCCGTTGCCCCCTCGCTTCGTCCGCACCGGGGAGCCCGGCGTGGCCACCGTACTGTCGGTCACCCAGTTCGCCGACGCGGGGAGAACGGAGGAACAGCGCAATCGGCTGAGCCAGGAGCTCACCGATCTGGTGGAGAGCGAGGCGCCGGGTGTCACGCGGCCCGGGCACGCCTCGTACGTGGCCGGCGTGGCCACCTGGATCGCCGAAATCACTCAACCCTCCGCACTGCGCTCCCTGCCCGGCCGCGCCGAGCAGGGAATATCACGCTCTTTCGTGTACCTCGCCTATGGCGCCGCACGGAGGCTCACGGTGTCGTTGTCGGCGGAGCTCGACATGCAGACACCCGGACTGCGGGAGCTGCGTGGACGCCCCGGTGAGACCGGCGACGGACTCGAACAGATGGGACACATCCTGCGGGGCGACAGGAGCCGTGACACGTCCGACAGCACTCACCGCCCCGTGCTTCAGCCGACCGCGCGCTACTACCCGTCCGACAACCCCGGCCGTACGCACCGCGTGGGCCCGCCCCTCGCGTCGTTCAACTCCCATGCACAAAGCGGACTTTCGCAAGAGTCCGCGGAGGATTACAACTGGCTGCGCACCGGTAACTCCGTCGACTACACCGGTGTCCCCTACGTTTTCGTCGCTTCGGTCGGCTCCGAGCTCATCACGACGTGGCTCCCGAACCTCCCCGGCGGCATCATCCAGGCGACCGTCAGGCAGATCACCCGGAGCGGGGAGGAGCCCGGCGCCGTCAGAGTGCCGGCCACAGCCGTGCTCCGGTTCCCCGGCGCGGAGACGGCCCAGCCCCGCGACCACCGGGGTCCGCGTCGGCCCGCCCTGCTCAGCCGGGATCCCTCGGCCGCGCCGCAGCAGACGGACCCGGCCTCACCCCCCTTCCCGTCCGGTCCGGTGCTGGTGCCGACCGCGACCGTCGTGGTCTACGACTTCAACGGCCTCACCGAGCTGAGGCAGGCGCTCCACGAGACCGGCCGGGCCGAGTCGTGGAAGCTGCCCGCCGATGCCCCCCCGGAGGCGGTCGCCGTCCACCTGAGCGAGCTCGTCGCGGCCGGGCAGATCAGCGTCGGCCCGCCTCGTGCCACGGGGGATCCCACGCCACTGCCGGCCATGCCCGGCAGCTGGCCGGAGGAGCAGGCCGATGACACCCTGCCGCTCTCGGTCGCGCTGTACGATCCCAGGCCCGTCACCGAAGCCGGTGACATCGCCCTGGACCAGGTGCGCAGGCGCATCCGCGGCGGTGTGTCCGAGTTCTCGGCCGGCGGTTCCGTCGCGGTGGGCCTCCAGCCGACGTTCAGTCTGCGGGACGACAACGCGCGGTTGCTCGGCATCTCCCTTCCGGTGTTCTCGCAGCAACCGCACATCCCGACCACACGTACGGCGGCGACCGGGCTCGCCATGACCCGGGTCAGGACCGGCAAGACCGCTCAGGAGGACGACCGGTCGGGCACCCGCACCTACGAGACCCTGATCGACCTGCTCATCACCGTGCGCGGACGCGGCGGCGCGCGCTACGTCACCGGTACCGCGACCGTGCGGCTGCGGCAGGAGGACCTGCTCGGCTTCGGGGTCCTTGCGGCACGCCCGGCCGCCGGTGTCTACGACCTGCCGGCCATGCTCGCCGGCCAGGAGGCGGAGGACCTCCGCGACTGGACCCGGCATCCGGTCGCCGAGCTGCCCGAGGTGCTGGCCGCCGGCATCGACGAGCAGGACTCCTCCGCCCGGCTGTGGCTGGCACTGGGGGACGACGACTCCGACGGGACGCGGCTGGCCCGTGCCCTGTTCACGGCGTCTCGCACCGCTGTCCTGGCGGGCAGGCCGGTGGAACTCGTCGTGCGCACCGCCGATGGACCCCGCCACTGGCCCTTCGGAGCCGACGGCACCGTCGCGGACACCACCGACGGCACCCGCGACGCCGCGCGGGAGTTGTGGGCCGTGTTCGAGGCGTACACAGCCGCCGCCGCGGCCGAGCGGCGGCACGCCGACGAGGAGACGGAGCTGACGGACGCCCGGTCCACCGCGGCGGCGGCACTGCGCCGGTCCGAGGAGACCCTGGAGGCGGCCGGCACCGCACGCCGGGCCGCACACACGGCGTATCTGGAAGCGGTGCGCCAGGCGGGGATCACCCGCGAGGCGGCCGACACCGCCGTCCGTGACGCCGAGGCGGACCTGTCCCGGGCCGAACGGGCCCTGCGCGAGGCGGAGGCCCTGCCGACCGAGCAGGACGTGACCGGGGCCCGGCTGGCCGACCGGCAGGCCCGGGCGGAGCTGCGGCACACCGAGCGGATGGCCTCGTCGGGCAGCACACCGCCCGCGCTCGACGTGCTCCGGGAGCGGGCGCGGTCGGCCCGGCAGCACCGGCAGGACCTCGAAACCGGGCACCGGGACCGGGACTCCGCGTTGCGCACCGCCCGGACCGCACTGACCGGTGCCCGCGATGCCGCCGGCACGGCACGGGAGGAACACACACGCCTCCTGCGGCTCAGTGACACGCGGGTGAAGGAGGCCGGGAAGGCGGAACAGCGTGCGGTGCGGACCCTTGCCCGCCGCATGACGCACCGCGACGACGACCGACGGCACCTCGGCGTCATCGAGGAGGCGCTGCTCGAGGCCCTCACACAGCGCCGGAACCAGCGAGAGCGCCGTACCGACGCCTGGCAGCGGATGCTCCGTCCCGCCGTGGTGCTGGACGGAGCACGCCGCGCCGAGGGCACCGGGGTGCGGCCCTCGTTCCTCGGCGCCCTGACCTCCGACCCCGCACGTGCGCACGGCACCGACCGCGGTCCGGCGGAGGACGAACGCACCGGTGCGCGGCCGGCCCCGCCCACGCGGAGGGCGCCGCTCCGGACCGCCGCACCGGCTGTCCCCGCCTCCCGGCCGCCGGTGCTGAGCCGTGCGGAACTGCTGGACACGGTGCGCCGCGCGGCCGGCCGGGAATCCGCGGACGGTCCGTCGACGGAACGCTGCCTGCAACTCCTGGGGGCCCTGCGGGACGCGCTGTACCCGCACGGCCCACGCGCGGCCGTCACGCTGGACGACAGCGGGACGGGCGGCGATCCGGCCATGTCCTCACTCGCGCCGGGCCCCGGCTGGCAGCGGGTACGGTCCTTCGACGGCCTGGCGGACGCGGTCGCCGCCGCCGGACCCGGCTCCGTGGCCTTCGTCCTGGCCCGGCGACAGGGCGGACTGCTGGGCCACGCCTGGGCGGCATATCACCTGGGTGAGCCGCACGGCGTGGTCTGGGTGGACATGTCGGCCGGCCCCGCCGAGGTGCTGTCCGCGCACGCTCCGGACATTCCCCCGTCCGACGCGCGGGCGGTGCTGATCGACCCCACCGGGCAGATCACCGAGCGCGCGCTGCCGGTCTTCTTCCCGTCGTCCTCCACCGCGCACGCGCTCCTCGACGCGCCGACGGGACGGCGGTACGGCGCCATAGGGCTCGAGATCGAGTACTCACGGCTGCTGAGGTTCGACGGCCCGGAGCTTCTGGCAGGGGAGGAACTCGCCTGCGGTCATGGGCTCAGCATCGTCACTGACTCCCAGGCGTTCTGGAATGAGGCCGGCGTCGGTTACCACAACGTAAGTTCGCGGGCACGGCACGACCGGGCAGGGCTCGTCCCCTTTCTGGGACTCGTCGCCGAGATCGTCACCGACCCGATGGCATCGCTTCCCGGTGAGCGCAGAGCGACCCAGCAGGAGATCATGGACCGGGTGGCCCGGCTGGAGCGAGCGTTCGACACCGTGGATGAGACCACCGGACCGGTCCCGCTGACCGCGCTGCTGCCGGCTGAAGACGGCTGGGAGATCACCGACGTGGGGCAACAGGTCACCGTGGACCTGGCGCCTGAGAACTACACCGGCACCGCCTACACCCAAATCACGGTGGGGGTAACCGCCCTTGGTCTCAGGAAACTGCAGGACCTCGCCCGCGATCGGTTGACTTTCCCCGGCGTTTCCGAACTGCTCGACTCCGGGCGGAGTTTTGGGCAGCGTGCCGCCGTGATGCTCGCGAGCGACGTCACCGGCCGTGGCGACGTGGCGGACCGTCTTGTGCCTTTCCTCGCGGTCATTCCAGAGGTGGACGAGGTATGGGGCTACACCTGGTTGGCCTACCATCACGTCATAGCCCGGCCACTCAACCGTGTTATGGGCCAGAAAGCGGTACTCGCCAAGAACTATGTGCCCGTGGCATCGAGGAACCCGCTGGACCGCATCCTGCGGGCCCTCCGTGTCCGCACCCGCTCCTACCTTGCCGAACGGTACGACCAACTCTCCCAAGGCCTGCACACTGACTTGGTACGGGTGTCGCAGAGAATGCGGGCGGCCGCAGGGATGGACGAGCCGTTCCAGAACAGCCTCCTCGCCACGGTGGACAACGACGGACACACCGCTCGCGACTACATGACGGTCATGTTCACGGGCCGTACGGACCAGGGAGCAACGGTCAGTCAGGCAGCCATGCTCGGAATGGCCGACTATCCGCTTCTCGACGCGGGGCACGGCGAATTGGCCGCACCACTTGTCCTGGCCGAACTGCGGCACTTCGGTTACACGCAACAACTGATGACTCCGCAACAGGTGAGGCAGGCCGTTGGCGAAGTCACCTCGCTCGCCCAGTCCGTCCACCAGCGGTCCACCGTGTTCCGGGTGCCGCTCTCGCACGGTGTCCTGCGCGCATCTCTCCTGCGTATCATGGACGACCCGGTCGTCCGGGATGTCTCGCCCTTTCTCGAGGACGCGTTGACGGCCTGGCCACAATCCGACAGTACGAGCAGGCCGCTAATGGGTGCCATCGGGCAGCAGCGCATCGCGGAAGCGCTCGCCTTCCGTGCTCTGGGAAGGGAGTCGAAGGACAGCCGCCGTGCATACGCCGACCTTCGGACCGTATTGAAAACGGCCGGGACGCTGCTCCAAGGGGTTACGTCCGAAGACAGCGCCAGGAGGCGCGAAAACCTGCGTCTCGCGTGGCGCGCACTCAGTGTTGTCACCGACCCGCGGAGCCTGCCGCCCGCTCAGGTCTGGCCCAACGAAATCCGGTCCCTGGACGGATACGGTGTCCCTCTCGACCAGGTGACGGTGCTCAAGCACCGGGACCCGGAAGGCCGGCCGGTCGGCGTGTCCTCGCGCCCGGCCGAGGACTGGCAGGATGTGCGCCGGCACACCTGGAACCTGCTGCCGCTCACCACGCAGTTCACTCACGTGACGGCAGCATCCTGGCCCCAGGAGAGCACTCCGCGGCCGCTTCCGTTCGGCTCGGCGTACATCATCGGGTTCGGTGGAGAAGGCTCGGGTCTCACCGTGGCTCAGTCCGACGGTTCGCTCGTCGCAGTCGGCACCGCAGGCATCCTCGATCTCCTCTTCGCCGTCGACGGCGACCTGTCCGCCCTCGGACCGGACACGGCGCTGCTGTTCCCCTTGGCCGACCTCACCGGCCCGCCAGGGTACGACCCGCTGGAACAGCCGCTCCTCGGGCAGGCCGTCGCCAACGGCCTGGACCGCTGGGTGTGGGGCACGGCCGGAGGGTACGAACCCGTCCTGGCAGGTGCTGACGCGACGCTCGGACCACGCTTCCAACTCGCCGTGGGCGACTGGTGGGCCGGTTTCCGGCCGGAACCGACGCCTCCCGAACTCGCCCGTCTGTCCCGCGAGGTGACCGGCGACCCGCGTCACGCCGATGACGTGCTGCGCTGGGTGCGTGCGATCCGGCTGATCTACGGCCCGCACCTGGAGGACGACCGCGCGGCCTTTGACGCGCTCCTGCAGGGATTCTGGGCGTATGAACAGGTCCGACGGAGGCACACCGGCGCTATCGCCCCGCTGACCTGGTACGAGGTGCGCCAGGCCATCGGCACGTACTTCGGTTCTGCCGGACAGCCGGAGCCCGCGCCGCCCGTCGCACTGCCGTTCCTCCTGGTCGCGGTCGCCGGCGAGGCCGGCATACCGCTGGAACTGTCGCGGCTCTCTCTGGAGCCGCGCCACCACGCCCCCCGCACCTGGTGAGCCCCCGGGGCCGTCCGCACCCCAGGCCGCCGACCTCGCCCGCCCCGATCATCTGTCCGACCCGGCAGCCGAACTGAACGTACGAGGATCCATGAACGACACTGCAGCCGAAGCCGAAGCCGAAGCCGAAGCCGAAGCCGAAGCCGAAGCCGAAGCCGAAGCCGAAGCCGAAGCCGAAGCCGAAGCCGAAACCGAAACCGAAACCGAAACCGTGCCACCCGTTCCCGATGACTCCGGCGCGGTCGCCGGACAGGACCCGGAGGGCTGGCTGGACGTGGTCGACCCCGCCTGGTCCGGCGACGGTGAACCTCCGGACTGGGCGGTGAGGGGCCGACGGAGGTCCGGGCCGGACGGCGAGGCAGCGGAGTGGATCCCCAACGACACCTACCGCCCCTCGCCCCGGGCACGCGGCTGGGGCGCGCCGACCGATCCGGTGGACGAGGCCATCCAGCTCGCGGTCACCGGTTACGGACCCGGCGACGCGGTCCCCCGTGCCCTGGCCACTGCGGAGGTCGCCCTGTTGATCGCACCCGGGGGAGGGCCGGTGTCGGCCACCTCGCCCAAGGGAGAGGCGGTGGTGCCCGTCTTCACCTCGCCCGCCCACCTGAGCGCCTGCGGACGCTTCGGATACGAACAGATGCCGGTGACCGAGGCGGTGGACCGGGTGCCGGAGGGACATCTGCTGTATCTCAACCCGTCCGGGCCGGTGAGCATGACCGTGGATCCGGAGGCCTTCCACCGGGCCGTCGAGGAGACGGCCCGGACGCGGGATACGGCGGAGGCCGGTGAGGACATCGCGCTGTCGGCCCCCGTCCGCCCCTCGACGGTCGGCGCGGAGGTGTCCGCCGTGTCACCGACCGCGGCACCGGTCAGGGAGGAGCCCGGCGCCCGGACGGACGGTGGCGAGGCGGCCGGCGGGAATCCGGCCGCCACCGTGCATCTTCCACCCGCTGATCTGTGATGTTTCCGCCCACCACCCGTACCCGCACCCCCAGGGAGCTGCCCGCATGACGAGTCCCTTCACGGCACCACCGGACGCGCCACCGGAGGAGGAACCCCGGCCGGCCGAGACCAGCGCACCGCAGGACATCCCGGCAACCGTGTCCATGGACGCCCCTGAAGCGAGGCAGGACCCGGGGCCCGTCCCGAAGGACCACCCAGGTTTCCGCGACCCCCCCGAGATGTACGTGACCGCTGCCCGGGTGGCGCCCGACCACTGGTTCCACCTGGTCGACCGCCACTGGACCGGCGATGACGACGAGGCGCCGCCCGAGTGGGCCCGAGTGGGCCGCTGGCGCAGTGACGCGCGCGGCGAGATCGTCGAATGGGAGGAGAACGCCGACTACCGCCCCTCGCCGGACGCCTACGGCTGGGATCCGCCCGTCAGCTCGGCGGACGCCGCCTCACGCCTCGTGGCCACCGGCTACGAGTCCCCCGCGATGCTGCCCCTCACACTCGCGGACGCGGAGGTGGCCGTCCTCCTGGACGAGTCGGGAGGCCTTGCGGAGGCCGAGGCACCCGGCGGCGGGCTCGCCGTCGCGGTCTTCCCACCCTCACCGGAACCGGCGGACGATCTGCCGCCGCACGAGGTGATGTCCATGCCCGACCTCCTGGACCGCCTGCCCGAGGGCAGGGTCGTCCTGTTCCTCAGCTCTTCGGCGCCGGTGTGCCAGGTCATCACACCGCAGGCACTGCGAACCGCCATGGAGATGGTGGAACGCCACGAGGCGGAGGAGGCCGTGGCGGCTGCGCCCATGGGGCCACCGCCCGCCGGGGCGGTGGCCCCATGGGACCGAGACGCGGACGGGGCCCGGCCCGCCGCGATGCCGGAGCGGCGGCGGGCGGAACGGGGCGGTCCGGCCGCGGACTGACGCGCGGGTGGACCTGCCGGAATTGAGGATACCGACAGGTCCACCCGCGGCCGGCGCGGCGGTTCAGCGCAGTGTGGTGAACCATTCGTGGTTGTTGCGGCTCTCCTGGGCGCACGGCCAGAGGAACACGCTGCGCACGCTGTTGTTGGCGTCGTAGGAGTCCAGGCACTGGTTGTTGCTGGCGTAGTTGCGGATCCAGAACTTCCCGTCGGGCTGCTTGTCGAACCACCACAGCTGATTGTCGGCGGTCGTGCCGTTGCACGGGTATTCCTGCACCTTGGTACCGTTGCCGGCGCCCCGGTAGCCGGGCAGGTCCAGGCACATGCTGTCCACGACGTTGCGTATCTGGAACAGCGGCGCGCCTCCCGGACCGGCGTTGTCGTACCGCTTCTCCAGATTCCACAGCTGGTTGTCGCTCGGGTGGCTGTTGCATGTCGACTGCACGATGCGCCCGTCGGGAGTGCCGCTGCCCGCGCCGGGGATGTCCACGCAGGTGCTGTTGGTGTTGTTCTTGATCAGCACCTTGGTCAGGACGGCGGGCACGTTGCCCGGGGCCTTTCGTGTCACGGCGTCCTTGTCCCGTACGGTTTCGGCGCTCTTGAGCGTCGGGGAAGCCGTGGCCGGAGCCTTCGTGCCGGCCTTCCCCCCGGTGACGGGCGGCACCGGGACGTCCTTGTTCTCCGGCTTCTTGGCGCTGTCCTGCTTCGGCCCCTCGTTCTTCTTCGCCGTGGCCTTCTTCCCGACGGGCGGTGACGCCGCGACGAAGTCTCCGGGCGGCTCGTCACCGTTGCCGAGGAGGGTGTCGGCCGAGCCGACGGTGGAGACCGTGTCGCTGTCGTCGTCGCCGCTGGTCACCAGGATCAGCAGGGGCACGGCGATGAGGACGGCGCCCGCCATCGCGGCGGCGGCGAGCATGGGCTTCCTGGGACGGCCCGGGGGGGTGCCGTCCGGTGAGTCGCCCGGGGGAGCCGAAGCGGTCGCGGTTGCCGTGGCGCCCTCGGTATGCCCCTCGGCGGACGTTCCGAGCAGAGCGCGCGTGCTCCACCGTGCCCTGCGCGTGGCGGCGGTGGTGGAGGCGCTGGTCGTGGTGTCGGCACCGGTGACCGACGGTCCGGCTGCTTTGGAGGTTTCCGGCGTTGCCGCGTCCGGATCCTTCGCGGGTGCGTCGGGGCCGGTTCCGGAGGTGGTCGCTGTCCTGCCCCGGGCGGTCGCGTGCGTGTCTGCGGCGGCCGTGCCCTCGCTGGTGGTCGTGCCTGCCGTGGCCGGGGCGGATACCGGGGTGTCGCCGGTGTCGCTGCCGGTGGGGCGTTTCGCGCGGGTCGAGGTACCGGAGGCGATGCCGGAATCCTCGCCCCTGGCGGCACTCTCGCTCATGGCAGGCTGCTGGTCAGGCATGTGGATCCTGCTTTCTCGGTGTGGTGGGAAGTGGTTGTTTCCTGGGGCCGGCGGTGCCGGTTCAGGTTCATGACCGGGGCGAGTGGGCCGGCTGCGGGCAGACAGCCGGCCGGTCGTGCCGGGTCGGCGTCGTCCCGGGCGATGGGTTCACGCGCGAGTGCGGCATGAAGTAGCTGCCGGGAGGAGGGGGTTGCTGTGTCGAGCACTACGTCGTCGACCAGTTCGGGGTTCATCGGATCCACTCACCTCCAGCGGCCGCCGACCGGGATCCTGGATTCGTTGCCGTCCCCCGCGACGACGTGTTGATCACACGGGGTATACGCGCCCTCTGGTGCCAGTGTTGAAGCGCGAGGCCGAGGCATTCGCAGCGAAGCAGCCGGCCAGTGCTGGACGCCGGGCGCGGTGGTGCGGGCGTGTTCCTCCGACCCGCACGGCGACGCGGGTCCTGCTCGCGCCGCGCGGAGCCTCAACAGGCCCACCGGGTGAACCAGTTCACTGTGACAGTCGTTGTGCGAGGTGGGCGCTTCCACCCTGCGACAGAGGCGGAGCGCAGACCTGCTGGCTGCCCCCAGATCGGAGTACCCGTTGCTGAGACGTACTGGCGTGTACATCGGTACCCTCGCGCTCGGCCTGTCGAGTGTCCTGACCGGCATCGCACACGCCACCCCGCAAGCGGCCCGTACCTCGGATCCCGCACAGGTCCGCATGGACACCACCTCGGTGTCCGACAGTGACCAGAAGACGGCACGGGCCTTCTGGACCACCGAACGCCTGAAGGCAGCGAAGGAAGCGCCTCTTCCTTCCGCCGAACCGGGCAGTCCGTCCGCCCACCGCGAGGACGACCAGGGGCCGGCGCTCAGGATTCCCCCCGTGCAGGCGCAGGGATTCGCCCCCGGCACGCCGGCGTCCGAGCCCTTTGCCCTCGCCGGTTCGCCGACCCGGTGGACCGGTGGTGGCCTGATCGGCACCACGGCGGGCAAGGTGTTCTTCAGCCGGGCCGACGGCTCGCTCTACGTGTGTTCGGCGTCCGCGGTGAACAGCGCCAACAAGTCCACCCTCCTGACCGCCGGCCACTGCATAGTGGACAGCCGCACGGGCGAGGTGTACAAGAACTGGGTCTTCGTTCCCGGATACAGTGAAGGTAACCGGCCTTTCGGCACGTTCACCGCGGCGCAGCTTCTCCATGACGCGGAGTATGTGAGCAGCGGCGGCAACCTCAACTTCGACTACGGCTTCGTCGTCGTGTCCCGGTACAACACCCGCTCCTTGACGGATGTCGTCGGCGGCATGGGCCTGGCGTTCAACACAGCGGCCCCCGGTATGCGCGTGCACTCCTTCGGATACGGAGGTTCCGCCGCGGAGGGAAATGGTCAGTGGATGAACCACTGCGAGGGTGATCAGTACGAGGACGGGGGACGAGCCGACTCGACGATGCTCGGTATCGACTGCGTGCAGACCGGCGGATCCAGCGGGGGGCCTTTCCTCTCGGGCTTCGATCCCGTCAAGGGCACGGGATACACGGTCGGAGCCATCTCGGCGAGCGCGGCCGGCAGCGAGTACTATGCGCCGCTCCGCGATTCCGCCCACGCCATCTACCGGCAGGCGGAAACGCTGGACGGCGGAAACGTCGGTGACATAGTGCACTCCGGTGGCAGGTGTATGGATGTGCGTTCGTCCAGTACGGCGAACGGGGCCATCGTGCAGCTCTGGGAATGCAATGGCACGGGTGCCCAGCAGTGGTACGTCGGTTCCCGTGGCACGGTCCAGGCTCTCGGGAAGTGTCTTGAGGTCCCGGACGGGGCCACGGCGGACGGGACGCTGGTTCAGTTGTGGGACTGCGACGGCGGGGCGAACCAGTTGTTCACCGTCACCGGCGAGGGTGAGATCGTCGCCCGGGGGACGAACAAATGCCTCCAGAACGCTGAGGCGGACAACCGCGTCAAGATGGACTCCTGCACCGGAACGACCGGCCAGCACTGGAAGGTTTCCGGCTATGAGAGCGGCGAACGGGAGACCAGCGAGATCGTCGACAGCCGAGGCAAGTGCGTAGACGTCCCGGCCTCCAGTACGGCGAACGGGGCCATCGTGCAGCTCTGGGAATGCAATGGCACGGGTGCCCAGCAGTGGTACGTCGGTTCCCGTGGCACGGTCCAGGCTCTTGGGAAGTGTCTTGAGGTCCCGGACGGGGCCACGGCGGACGGGACGCTGGTTCAGTTGTGGGACTGCGACGGCGGGGCGAACCAGTTGTTCACCGTCACCGGCGAGGGTGAGATCGTCGCCCGGGGGACGAACAAATGCCTTGAGATCGCCGCCCCCGACGTCGTACTGGGAAGTCACGTCGAGATTTCCCCGTGCAACAAATCCAGCGACCAGAAGTGGACGATCAGGCGCCATGTGCAGTAGGGCAGTCCCTTCCCACGGCGGTCGATGACGGAAGCACGGCGGCGTCGTGCAGGAATGGTGAGCGCCCGGGGTCCAGGTGGCTGACGATGCTCACGGCCGAGGCGCGGGAGACGTCTGGAGCGCGCTGAAGCGGGCGATGCGCTGGGAATCCTTCGCCCTGCCTGGACGTCGGTATCAGCCTCACCTGTCGTCCGCATCACAATCCATGTGCTGAACCCTCTTGTTGTCCTCCTCGTCGGACATATTGCAAGGGAAAGCAAGGCGCCACACGCAGTTCCACCGCTGACGTTGTCCCGGTGCTGACTGGCTCTCAACGACACGGGACGGGACGGGGCGACGTGGGGCTTCCTTCTTGCAGCACCCCCTACAGAGGAGATTTCCCATGAATCGATCCGTCAAGAGGACGATCCAAGCCGCCCTGGCGACCCTCACCATGACGGCCTCGCTTTCCGTCGTGACTGCGACGGAGGCGGCTGCGATCAACTGGGTCCCGTGCAAGGTCACCCACGACTTCTTGGAGGTCAGCTGGCACAACGACGGCGGACGGCGGGACACCTCGTGTTACGCCAACGGCGGAACGACGACCTTCGCTCAGAACACCTGGGTCACCAGGATCTCGACCGGCAACAACCGCGTCCAGTGGTACGGGGACGGTAGGTGGCAGCCCGCCAAGCCGATTGCCAAGAACACCGTCTTCACCTGGCCCAAGCACCCCGGTGGGGTCAGGATGGAAGCCATTCGAATCGTCTGATCACCGGCGACACCGGGTGCGGCGATCCCTTCCGATCTCCGTCCCCGGCTGGTTGTGGTCACCTGCCACAGCCTCCGGGAGCCGAGGTGCAGCGATGCCCCCGGCGAGGAGACCTGCGAGGGCCGGGCCGGGGCCGTGAACGGGTCCCGGCCCGGCCGGAGCGGGTGAAGGGCGTTGATGGACCTCGACGAACACGGGGTTGGAGTAGAACCACAGGTCGTCCCAGGGGCTCTCCAGGCCGTCGGCGAGGAACTCTGCCCGACGTGGCAGTCACCCGGCGTCGGGTCAACGCCCTGTGGACCCTCCGATGTGACGGACGGTGCTACGACTCCATGACCGCCCGTCACGCCGGCCGCCCGCCAACTCCATCAGGATCGTCGACCGGGCCGGTGCCCAGGCGGATGTTGTCGATCGCCCAGTACCAGTTGTTGCCCGCGTTGAAGAGACGGAAGCCCACCTTCACCGATGTCGCCCCTGCTGGGACGGGGCGGGAGAGCCGGACGAGGCGGTTCCTGGTCCCTGCCCTGGTTGGTGTTCCCGGTGGTGGCGCTGCTGTGGTGCAGCAGCCGCACCGTGTCGCCGGAGTCGAACGTGACGGTGACCTCTGCCTCCTGCGGGCTCTCCTGCCGGTAGATGGGAGTCGAAGCCCAGGTGCAGGGTGGAGGTGCCGGCCGGGACGGACACCGCCGGGCTGGTCAGGGTCGAGTCGAACCGGCCCCGGCCGGCGCGCACGCCTGGGGCGGGCCCGTCCGTTCCGTGCGGTGTGGTGAACCACCCTCGTACGGGACCGTGCCTGCCATGGCCGGTGGAGCGGGTCGCACCGGCCGGGGAGCCGGTGGCAACGTCGGACTCCTCGCCCCGGGCGGCGCTCTCGCTCACGGTCTGCTGCTGGTCAGACAGGTGGATCCCATCTTCGCGGTGCGGTCGGAAGCGGTCGATTCAGCAGACCGGAAACCCGGAACGGGTTGTGTGACCGGGGCCAGTGGGCCGGCCGCGTGGAGATGGCCGGCGAGCCGTGTCGGGTCGGTGCAGCCCCGGTCGAGAAGCTCGCGCGCAAGGGCGGCGTGCAGCAACTGCCTGGAGGGGGCGGTTGTCGTGTCGAGCAGTACATCGCGGACCAGCTCGGGCAGGCGGTAGTGGCCCGAGGCCGGATCGTCGGGGTCCTCGTGCCACAGGAGCAGGCCCGCGCCGACCGCCTCGTCGACCAGCCGCAGCAGCTGCTCGTGCCCCATTCTGTGGAGGTCGGCGAGGAGGGCGGTGTCGAGCCGTTCCCCGTCGGCGGCCGCGTGGGACAGCATCGTCCTGACCGGCGCCGCCACATCGTTCAGCTGGGCCAGGAGGATGGCGCGGACGGTGACCGGTATGTGAGCGTTCGGGCCGCATCGCTGACCCGCCGGCAGCTTGAGCAACTCGCCCAGCATGAAAGGATTTCCCCTGCTGCGCCGGTGCAGCGCCTCCGCATCGGCCGCCGGCATCCGCTGGCCGCGTTTCGCGAGCAGCTCCCGCACATCCGCGACCGTCAAGGGCTTCAGCTGCAGCCACACAGTGCCCAGCCGCGCCAGCTCGGCGAGCAGTGCGCTGACGGTGGATGCCGCCGGGTCCCGCAGGGCGCATACGACGACGACCGGCACGTTGGGCAGGAGCGCGGTGAGCCGGCCCAGCCGCTCGGGGACGTCGGGGTTCGCGCGGTCGAGATCGTCGATGACACACAGAGTGGGCGCCCGGGACACCTCGCGGACGAGAGCGGTGATCGGGTCCGCTTCCGAACCGTCCTGGGCGCCGTCGACCTCACCGTGCCGCCGCGGTCCGTCTGTCGGCCGGGTGCCCCGGCAGTGAAGGGCGGCCGGGCGGTCGGTGCCCGGGTCCCGGCCCTCGCCCGCCCGGATGACGGCGAACCCGGTCCTGGTGGCCTGCGCGGCGGCCTCGTCCAGCAGTCTGGTCTTGCCGGACCCCGGATCGCCGGAGATCACGGCCCACTGGACGTGCCCGGGAGTCGCCGCCTCCAGCAGGGCATGGAGCTGTGTCACTTCCTCGGCGCGCCCGACGAGAGGCATCGTGGAGGGCGAAGGCGCCGGCGGGGTGGTGAGCGTGGTGAGGGAGCGGGACGGCTGGGGCGTTCCGAGGACCGCGGTGTCGTGGCGCAGGACGGCGGTGTGCAACTTGCGCAGGCCAGGGCTCGGATCGAGGCCGAGTTCCCGGGAGAGCATGCCGCGGAACCGCTCGTACTGGCGCAGTGCCTCCACCGGCCGTCCCGCTCCGTAAAGGGCACGCATGAGCAGGGCCCAGGAGACTTCCCGCAGGGGGGCGGTGACGGTGAGGTGCTCGGCGACGTGGACGGCGCGCTCCACGTCGCCCTGCTGGAGCAGGATCGTGGTCCGGAGTTCTCTCGCGTCCTGGCGGACCGCGTTGAGGCGCGAGGTCTCCCTCAGGGCGAAAGCGTGTTCGGCCGCTTCGCCGAGTGCTTCGCCCCGCCACAGATCGAGGGCCGTGTCGATCTCCTGACGGGCGCGTGCGAGGTTCTGCTGCCCGAGTGCTCCACGAGCCCGGTCCACGGAATGCTCGAAGACGGTGGTGTCCCGGGCCTCGCGTGGAATCCTCAAGGCGTAGCCGGTTGCTCCGCTGATCAGTACCGAGGACCTGCCCTCACGATGAGGCTCCAGCGCCGCGCGCAATCGGCTGATGTGGGCGCGGACGGAGGTCACGGCGGCCGCCGGCTGGTCCTCCGGCCAGAGGGCACGGCACAGCTCCGCCAGGGAGACGGACCGGCCGTCCTCGACGAGGAGGCGGGTGAGCAGCACTCTGCGCTGCCGGGGACCCAGGTCCAGTGCGCATCCGTCGCGCAGCACTTCTATGGGTCCCAGCACGCTGTACCACATGCCGTGCGAGTGACGGGGGTTCATCGGATCCACTCACCTCCAGCGGTTACCGCCCGGGAGCATGGATTCGTTGCCGTCCCCCGTGACGACGTGTTGATCACACGGGGTATACGCAGGCCCCGGGGCCAGTGTTGAAGGGACTGGTGCCAGTGTTGAAGGAAACGGGGAAGACCCCTGTCCACCGGAATTCAGGTGCCGAAGGGCATGAAGCGGACGAGGGCGGTGTCCCGCTCGCCGTACTCTGCGGTCACCTCGACCGCCGCCGCGCCACCGTCGGCAGGGGGTGACAGGTCGAGGCTGCCGCACGCGTCGGCGGCCCGCGTGAACCCGGAGCAGTCCGATGTCAACCGCAGGCCGGGGTAGGCGGAAGCCAGCCAGGTGTCGAGCCTGGAGCGTGTGATCCGGAAGCCGACGTCGTACGCGGCATCCATCCGGCCCACGGACACACATGTCGCGTCGTGGGCCCCGGCCGGCAAGCCGCTTCGGTCCGCGAAGCGCATGGCTTCCGCACACGGGACCGACTGCGTGTCGACGCCGTCGCCCACCACGTCGGAAGTGACCTGCCAACCCGCCCACACCAGCGGCAGCGCCAGAACTCCCGACATCATCCTTTTGTTCATGTCCCCGCCTCGACCCGGGTTCAGCCTTCGGTCTCGAACGTATGACGGATCACGCGAGGGCGGGGTTGCGCCGTGAAGCGGACGTGAAACCCACTTTTCCTGCCACGGGGGCCGTTGCCCGTGCCGCGAGCCGGCCGCGGAGTGCAGCCTTCATTCAACGTCTCGTCGCCGCACCGCGTAGACCCCGGCGAGACACCGGACCGGAGGTACGCAGGAGCCGGGGCACGACGGAGGGAGAGGGATCCCATGAGACGACGGGGCAAGCGTGCCGTCGTGCCACCGCTGCGTACACCGGGGCGTGCGACCTCTGGGACCGGCCACCGCCGGGCCGCCCCCTGAACCGCGGGACCGCTGTGGACGCCGGACCGCCATGACACCGGACGTGCTCTCCCTCTCCAGAGCCGTCCGGGCCGCCGCCTTCGCCGCGGTGTGCGTGACGCTCGCCGCGACCGGGCACATCCTCATGTCGGGAGCGGCCGTCCCCGGCCGGGCGGTGGCCGCCGCCTGCGTGGGCACGGCCGCGGTGGCCTGGGCTCTCGCGGGCCGGGAACGGGGACGCCTCGCCGTCACCGCGACCACCGTGACGGCACAGGCGGCGCTGCACGCGGGCTTCTCACTCGCGCAGACCCTGGCCCGTGCCGACGCCCGGACAGGCACCTCCTTCGTCCGCCGGTGGGTCGAGCATCTGTTGTGCGTGGGTATGGCACCGCGCACCCCGGAACGGACCGCCGCGGGTATGACAGGCCACGCCCACGCCACGGCGCACGACATGTCCGCCGCCGGCACGGCCGCACACGGCGCGCACGACATGGCCGCCATGGCGCCGCTGGGCATGGCGGCCGCGCATGTGGCGGCCGCCATGCTGTGCGGGGTATGGCTCGCGTACGGCGAACGGGCCGTCTTCCGCGTGCTGCGCGCCCTCGCCGGATGGCTGGCGGCGCCGTTCCGATGCCCGTCACTTCGCAGCGCACCCCCGGGAGGTGCACGTCCGCGTGTACGTCCGCGACGCGGAAGCTCCGTACCGCGGCAGACGCTCCTCGTCGTCGGCGACCCCATGCGAGGCCCACCGGGCGGGCACCGCTGTCCTGTGGTGACAGCCGGTTTCCCGGACGTGCGCCGACGATTCCCCACCGGCGCGGGCATCGGCGCCCCTTTCGGTGCCCCCTTCGGCCCGCCCGAGGTGTCCGCGTCCCGTCTCGCTCGCGCGCCGCCAGACCTCACCCGACCGACATAAGGACCCCGTGGCGATGACGCCTGCCCAACAACCCCCCGACCACCGGCCCTCCCCTGCCCCGCGACCTCCCGCCGGGCGCGCACCGGGACGGCACACCCCCGCCTCCGACGCGGCCACGACACGCCTCGCCCTGGCTGCCCGGGGCGGCGACGCCGACAAGACCGACCGCTTCGTCCGCGCACTGCACCAGGACGTGTGGAGCTATGTGGCACACCTCAGCTCCGACCCCCAGGCGGCCGACGACCTCACCCAGGACGTCTTTCTGCGGGCGCTGGCCGCCCTTCCCCGGTTCGAAGGCCGCTCGTCCGCCCGTACCTGGCTGCTGTCCATCGCCCGGCGCACGGTGGCGGACAGCTTCCGGTACGCCGCCGCCCGGCCCCGGCGCGCCGACCAGCCCGACTGGCGCGGCGCCGCCGAGCAGGCCCAGTCGCGGCACCTGCCCGGATTCGAGGAGGGCGTCGCCCTCACCGAGATGCTGACGACGCTCCAGACGGAACGCCGCGAGGCCTTCATGATTACCCAGCTTCTCGGATTTCCCTATGCCGAGGCCGCCACTGTCCTTGGCTGCCCGATCGGTACCGTGCGCTCCCGCGTGGCGCGTGCCCGCTCCGCACTGGCCGACATGATCCGGGACGCCGGCGCCGACGCGGAGGGGGATGCGGACACCGTCCGGGCGGCCTGAGAACACGCGCGGAAGCGGCGGACCCTGCTGAGGGCTGTTCGCGGACCGGGTTCCCGGCCGGTTCTCCTGCCGCGGCGCAGAAGCGCGGCGAAGACCGGGAATCCGGAGCCCTCCTTCCGCGACTACATGCGCGAAGCCCGGCGAACAGAGCTTTCCGGATGCGTGGAACAGCGGGCCGTGGAGGCAGAACGTGCCCAGGCTGCGGCGCCCGATCGGCGGCGTCGTCCTCACCGCAGGACTGCTCACCACCGCGTGCGGCGGAGGCGCGGACGAAGCGTCGGCCGCGCGGGGCGGTTCCGCGGGGCTCCCGGATGTCGGCGGAGAACTGCGACGGTGAGAAGGCCACGTTCGAGGCACCTCCTGGCAGGATCGTCACGAGTGACGCGGCAGGACCGGAGATCCTGCTGCGGCTCCGAGCGGGACAGAAGGTGATCGGCACCGGCTTCCCGCCCGCCAAGGGTGCGCTGCCCCCGAACTGGCGGACCGCGCGGCCGAGGTGCCGGTCCTGGGCAGGACAGTCATCCTGAAAAAGAAGCTGCTCGGTTGATCGCCTTCGACCACACCGCCACGGCGGCCGGAACGCTCCGAAAGGGGCGATACCGCGAGGCCGGCCTACCCGGAGGTGACCAGGACGGTGCCCCTGCGCTCGAACTCCAGGTAGCGTTCGGTCCTTCCCGCCGCCTCGGAGCCGAACTCCCGCTCCATCAAGGTCAGGGCCCCGTCGACGCCCGCGCTGACACCGCCCGCGCAGACCAGGTTGCCGTCGTCCACGACGCGTGCGTCGCGTACGTCGGCCCCCTGATCCCTCAGGTACTGCTTGGCACCGGTGTGCGTGGTGCACGGCCGACCCCGGATCACGCCTGCCTCATGCAGCAGGACCACCCCCGTGCACAGTCCGTACAGGGTCAGCCGTACGTCCGCCGCCGCCTCACGCAGCAGGCGGGGCAGGTGCCCGTCCTTGACCTCCGCCCAGATGCCGGGACCGTTCCGGAGGCGGAAACCGCCGCCGGGCACGACGATCACATCCGCCTCCGCGGGATCCCAGGCATCCGGTATGTCGATCCGTGTCCCGAAGCGGGCGGTGACCGTTCCGGGACGGCCGCCCGTGACGAGCCGGTACGTGACCGGGAAGCCCATGGCGGCCGTCGCGCCGAAAACCTGGAGCGGCCCGAACACATCCAGTTCCTCCACCCCGTCGAAGACGACGATGTGGACACGCAGGGGGTGATGCCTCTGTTCCTGCGGCGGGGTGGCGGGCACTGCCGCTGCCGCGGGTGCGGCAGTGGCGGCGGCGGCGGTGGCGGTGGCCAGGGCGGCGCCGGACAGCAGAGCGTCCCTGCGGTTCACTTTGGGCATGCCGATGACTCTTTCCGTTGATGGCTTCCTGCGCCGGGTGTCCAGGTAGTCGTGCCGCTGGGGCGGCTGGTTCCGCTTCTGTGGCATCGGTGAGGTGACGCGGGTTGTACTCCGTATCGGCGTGTCGGCCCCATCGTGCGATCCCCCGTCTGTTCCTACGGCGTTGCACGCACCGGATCGGCCATGTGCACACCGACGCCGGGGAACCGGATGACCACGGCGACTGCGCGCCTGTCCCGAACCCGACGCCCCGTCAACTGCCGTATGTCCCGACCACCCTGGTCACGCGCTGAGGACTCCCGGCCTGGTGACCGAGGCGGCCCGCGCGACGAAGCCGGCCGCGGACTCACTGTGTCAGCAGGCGGTCGCGAACCAGGGGACGGGCGGGGTGCTGCCCAGCCTCCCGGTACGCCGCCGTTGGTGTATGTGGACACCGCCACGAAGCGTCCCGTGCGGCCCGGCGACACGTCGGATCGCCAGTGTCACCAAGGTGCCTGCGCAGGCGGCCGGGCCGCGCGGGCCCCGCCGACCGCCGCTCAGCCGGGGCTCGACCAGCCCTGGTGCCAGTAGCCCGCGAAGCCGATGTCCGACTTCGCCGCACCGCGCTCGGCGACGAGGTGACGGCGCAGTGTCGTGGGCAGCCGGTGCTCGCCCGCCACCCAGGTGTAGAAGCGGCCCGGGGGCAGCTTGGCCGTGCGCACCGCGTCCAGGACCAGGGCGCCGGGCCGGAGGTCCGGGTCGTCGCGGCTGATCCAGTGAACCCGGACCCCCTCGCGAGCGGTGATCTCCGACGGCCGGATGTCCGCGGCGGTGGGAACCTCCAGGAAGACCTCCGCGGTGAGGGTGGGCGGCGCGTGGCCGAGGATCGCCAGTACGGCCGGCAGCGCGCTCTCGTCCGCGACCAGGAGCTGCCACTCGGCCTCGGCCGGCGGGAGGTAGGCGTACCCCATGTCGAAGACGCCGGCCGGATCCCCGGGCCGCACCCCGCGTGCCCAGGCGGACATGGGGGAGTCGTCGTGCAGGGCGAACTCGATGTCGATCTCGTCGCCGGCGGGCCGGGCGCGGCGGATCGTGAGGTTGCGCACCCAGGGTCTGGCGGACTTGGGCACCATCATCATCTGGGCCATCCACGCCTCACTGGAGACGGTCGGCATGCGCAGGGCGTTCTGCCCCTCACGGGGGAAGAACAGCCGGACCGACTGGTCGTGGCCGACGAGTACGAGGTCCTTCAGGGCCGGGCCGCCCAGTGTCACCCGTGCGAAGTTCGGTGTGAGGGAGGTGCGGCCGCGCACCTCGAGTGTGATCATCGTGCGGGATGACGGACGACGGACCCGGGGAATCATCGTACGTCCTTGAATGCAATGGTCTTTGCCCAGCTCATGGCACTATTGTGAGTCAGAGCTCACTTTTCGGCCACTCGCTTTTCGAGCCTCCGAGGAGCAACCGCGTTGGCACCGGGAAACCGTCGTCTCGAACCACGTCGCAGGCCTCGGCAGGCCCGGGCCGAGCTCACCCGGGGCCGCATCCTCGACGCCGCTGCTCACGTTTTCGCCGAGCACGGTTACGCGGCCGGCACCACCAACCGCATCGCCGAAGCCGCCCGCGTCTCCATCGGCTCGCTGTACCAGTACTTCCCGAACAAGGACGCGATCCTCGCCGAGTTGCTGGTCCGGCACCTCGACGACGGAGCCAGGGCGAGCGCGGAGCAGAGCGAGCGGGCGCTGGCCGCCGGGAGCCTCGAAGCGGCCGTGCGGCTGGTGGTCCGGGAGGCCATCGAGACGCACAGGGCCGACCCCCAGCTGCTGCGCATCATGATCGAGGAGGCGCCGCGCTACCCGGACCTGATCGAGAAGGTGGCCCGGCACGAGGAGCGCCGGATCGCGCAGTTCGGCGAGCTGTTGGCCCATCATCCCGAGGTGCGCGTCGACGACGTCGACACAGCCGCCGTACTGCTCGCGTCCACCGTGGAACTCGTCACCCACAAGCTGATGGCCGCACCCGCACGCGTCGGCACCGAACGCTTCGAACGCGAACTCGTCGGCATGCTGGTCCGCTACCTCGGGGGCTGACGTGTCCTACGGGCGCGCGGACCCCTCCGGGACGCCGGACGGCCGGTCGTCGGCGGAGTGACCGGAGCGACTGGAGTGATCCTCCGGCTCCGCTTGCCACAAGCGGTGTTCCCGCTCCGCCCACGCACGTGACACGGTGCCGCTCCACATGCCCCTGCGGGCCTCCGGGTCTCCGATCGCCTTCCCGATGTGGCCGGCCACGACCACCGCGACCGCCAGGGCGAGCCAGTCGTGGACGAACGTCGCCCCGGTCCGCAGGCTCAGGGCGAAGAGCTGCGGGAACCAGAGCATGAGCCCGGTGCCCAGCATCACGAGGCCGGCTCCCGCCGTCCACGCCGCATAGGCCTTCTGGCCGCCGTTGAATTTGCCCGAGGGAATGTTCGAGGTGCGGCGGCGCCGCAGAGCGGTCCGCAGCCAGCGGCGGTCGTGGTCCTCGAACCGGTTGAGCAGGCTGAGGTCCGAGCGCAGTGCCCGGGACGCCAGCCCCAGCAGCACAGGCAGGAGCATCGCGACGCCGGACCATTCGTGCACGGTGGTCACCAGCCTGCGCCGGCCGACGAGTTCGGCCAGGGGACCCACGTACAGGCACGCGGCGGTGACGACGCACACCCCGGCCAGAGCCGCGGTGGTGTGGTGGACCCAGCGCACCGCCGCCGTGAACCTGAGGAGCCGGTTGGCAGCACCGGAAGGGTCCTCGCGGACTGCCGCGCGGTCAGACGGTGGGGGCATCGCTGCGTCCGTTCGAGCGGCCCACCCACGCGTCCACGTCGTAGCCCAGCTGTTCCCAGTAGCCGGGCTTCACTTCCTCGGTGACGGTGATGCCCGAGAGCCACTTGGCGGACTTGTAGAAGTACATCGGCGCCACATAGAGCCGTACCGGACCGCCGTGCGCGTGGGTGACCGGCTTGTCCTCCATGCTGGTGGCGACCATCACGTCCGGCCGGCGCGCCTGGTCCATCGTCAGGCTCTCGGTGTACGCCCCGTCGAAACAGGTGAACCGGATGGCCTTGCCCTCGGGCGCCACGCCCGCCGCGTCGAGGAGGGTGGACAGCCGCACGCCCGCGAAGGGGGTCTGCGGTACCCGCCAGCCGGTCACGCACTGCACGTCCTTGACGATCCTGTGCTGCGGGAGATCCGCGAGGTCGGACAGCTTGTACGTCATCGGCTTGTCCACGAGCCCGTCGACGGTGAGACGGTAGCTGTTCTCGTCGCGTTCGGGTACGGAACTGGTGACCGAGTAGTAGCGGAAACGATTACCCGGCAGCAGGTTCGACAGGCCGGTCGGGTCCTTCTCGGCAACGGTGTCGATGCCGTCGGAGACCAGACGCTGCAGCGAGCCGCCGGCGACGACGCCCACGGCACCCAGCCCGACCATGCCCAGCATGACGCGTCGCCCCACAGGGGTGCCACGGCGGCTGCCGGGGTCCGGGGGAGGCGCCGCGGAGTGAAAGGTGCTCATACCCTGAATACGCGCCACCGCCGGGCTGTGTTGAAATCCCGCCGGCTCCGGTAGCACCGAGCGGCGGGCCAGGCGTGTCCGTTCAGCCGGGCGGCCGGCGGTACCGCACCGTCCCGCGTCAGCAGACGTCATGGAAGGCGAGGTTGCGCGGCCGGATGGGCCCCACCGTGTATCCGAAGCCGCCCGGTTGCGTGTCAGCGGTGTATCGGTCCTGCTCATCGCACCCCCGTGGCCAAGCCGTGGCATCGTCCGGTGCACGGTTGCCCGTATGGACGGGCATGATGGAGGACCGACCGGTACCGCTTCCGATGGATGCCCATGTCTGATTCTGCTGCTGCCAAGATCCTTCTCGTCGAGGACGACGAGGTGATCCGGAAGTCCGTGGCCATGGCCCTGGAGCGGTACGGATATCACGTGACCGTGGCCGCCGACGGGCTGACGGGACTGGAACTCTTCCGGGACAGTCCGTGCGACCTGCTGCTGCTCGACGTGATGCTGCCTGGACTGGACGGCATCGGCCTGTGCCGCCGCATCAGAGAGAGCAGCACGGCCCCCGTCCTGATGATGTCCGCACGCGGCGACTCACTCGACGTCGTGTCCGGACTGGAAGCCGGCGCCGACGACTACGTCGTCAAACCCGTGGACACTCCTGTCCTGGTGGCACGCATCCGTTCGCTGCTGCGTCGGGCCACCGTCGTGTCGACGAAGCAGAGCGGGCAGGCCGACAGGCTGGTCTTTGGCAACCTGACCATCGAACCAGCGGCGCTGGAGGTGTACCGGGACGACGAGGAACTCGCGCTCGCCCCGACTGAGCTGCGTCTGTTGCTGGAGTTCGCGGCGCACCCCGGCGTCGTGCTCAGCCGCCAGACCCTGCTGCGCGACGTATGGGACTACGGCTGGGACGGGGACTCGCGGGTCGTCGACCTGTGTGTGCAGCGACTGCGCAAGAAGATCGGAGCCGACCGCATCGAAACCGTCCGCGGCTTCGGCTACAAGCTGCGGCGCTGAGCCGGAGAACCCGTGATGCCGATCGTGCGTGCCCTGCTGAACCTGCGCTCCCTGCACTGGAAGATCATCCTCCTGGTGATCATGTCCTGTACCGCGATGGCGCTCACTGTAGGCGTGCTGGTGCATGCCTCGACGCTGAGAAGGTCGATGCACGAGGGCGCGGCCAAGGCCATTATGGCGCTGGACCGGGAGATGCAGGAGGCTCGGGACTCCGGTCAGGCTCCGCCGTTCGCCACGCCCGGCGAACTCCCCGCAGCCCTGAGGTATCAGGTCGAGCGTCACGGCCAGGGAACCCTTTACGAGAACGATCCGCCGGCACCCGTTTTCTGGGCAGCGCGGAAGGAAGGCGGGCAGCTCTACGCGACCAGCATCGACATGACTGGCGACTTGCTCACCAGGCAGGCCCTCGACCGGCATCTGTGGAAGTACTCCCTGGCCACCCTGGCTGTCGTGGTCCCGCTGACGGCTCTGGCGACGGAAGTGCCCGCCAGGCGACTGCGCCGGGTGGCCCATACGGCACGCCGTATCACCGAAGGCGATGTGAACGCGCGGACCGGAATGGGACGCAGCGGTGGTGACGAGATCACTGACATCTCGGCCACGGTCGACTCGATGGCCGACAGTCTGCAAGAGAGGATCACCGCAGAACAGCGCTTCACCGCTGATGTCGCGCACGAGCTGCGCACTCCGCTGATGGGGCTGGTCACCTCGGCCGGCCTGCTTCCCGAGGGGGAGACCACGGAACTCGTACGGGGCCGGGTTCGCGTGCTGCGGGACCTGGTCGAGGACCTCATGGAGATCTCCCGTCTCGACGCGGGCGCCGAGCAGTTCCAGCCGAGAGAAGTCCTCCTGGCCGAGATGGTCGGGGAATCGGTGGCGAGGACCGGTCTGACGGTGAATGTGACGACGGTCGATTCCGTGGCGGCGGTCACAGACCCGCGCCGCCTGGACCGCATCATCGCCAATCTCGTCGTCAACGCCCACCGGCATGGCGCCACCCCCGTGGAGATCACCGTCGCCGGCCGGACGATCAGGGTGCGTGATCACGGGGCCGGCTTCCCTCCCGATCTGCTCGCGCGCGGCCCGGAGCGATTCCGCACCGGCGTGGCGGAGAGGGGCCGCGGACACGGGCTGGGCCTGACGATCGCCCTGGGC
Organism: Streptomyces sp. NPDC031365; assembly: GCF_055569765.1. Taxonomy (NCBI): domain Bacteria; kingdom Bacillati; phylum Actinomycetota; class Actinomycetes; order Kitasatosporales; family Streptomycetaceae; genus Streptomyces; species Streptomyces sp. NPDC031365. The sequence continues at coordinate 137,434 of NZ_JBVIIM010000022.1, forward strand.
CAGGCCCAGGTGATCGGAGCGACCCTGGACTTCACCAACCACCCCGAAGACGGCGGGGCGGTGGCCGTCGTGCGTCTGCCCGACGACAGCCCATCGGGATCGTGACCGGACAAACGGCTCCCCCTGCCCGCACGGCCGAAGCCGCCTCGGGGTCCGTGGGGCTGCCCTCGCTGTGATGCTGAACTGATGGGTTCCTGCGACCTCACGGCGCTCCCGCGTCCGTCGTCCTGACGAACCGCCCGAGCAGTCTTGCTGCCGTACCCGTCATGCGCGCAGCTACGGAGGTTGCTCTCGATGTCCCCGTCCCTCGTAAACCGCTGTCGCACGGCGGTCGGCGTGCTGGCCCTGTCCTCCGTGGTGGCGCTGGGCACCACCGTCGTTCTGACGCGTGACGACTCCGGTTCCGCCCCCCGCCAGGGCAGTCAGGGTGCTGTGACCGTCCGCGGGGACGGCAGCCTGGCGGAAGCCGTCAAGGACGCCGCGGTCTCATGGCCGGAGGACGGCCAGACCGCTGTCAAGATTGAGGGAGAGAGTGCGCTGGGTGTGCGAGGCGAACAACAACCGGTTCCCGTCGCGAGTCTGGCCAAAGTGATGACCGCGCACGTCATCCTCACCGAACACCCGCTCCGGCCCGACGAACAGGGCCCGCTCATCGCGGTGGACCGGCAGGCCGCGAACGAGGTGGGCGTTGGCGGTGAGTCGACGGTTCCGGTCCGGCCCGACGACACGTTCTCCCAGCGGCACATGCTGGAGTTGCTGTTGATTCCCTCTGGCAACAACATCGCTCGCCTGCTGGCCCGCTGGGACTCCGGCACGCAGGAAGCCTTTGTCGAGAAGATGCAGAGCGCCGCCCGCGAGCTGAGTATGGATCACTCGACGTATACCGGGGCCAGCGGAATCGAGGAGACGACACGGAGCACGGCGACCGACCAACTGAAGCTGGCACAACAGGTGATGAAGAACCCTGTCTTCCGTGACATCGTGGCGAGCCGGACTGTCACCGTCCCCCGCGTGGGCCCCGTGCGGAACACCAACTCTCTGCTGGGCACTTCGGGCGTCATCGGCCTCAAAACCGGCTCCAGTACCCCGGCCGGCGGCAATCTCCTGTGGGCCTCCGAGGTGCGCATCGGCGACAAGAACCGTCTCATGCTGGGGGCCGTGCTGCACCAGCAGGCGAACACCACCGCCGGAGAGGGACTGCGGGCGGCTCTCGACAACAGCCGTGTACTCATCGACGGGCTGCGCAGCCGACTGAGCTCCCTGCGGTCGGAGGGCTGAGCGAAGATGACGACGCCCTCCACAGGCAATGGCGCGGAGGCCCGCGACGGCCGGGGACCGGAACAGGTGAACGGCACGTCATCGGCGACGCGCACGGCGCAAGCCACCCGGGCGCCGTCACCGCCCCCGTCCCGGCCACTCCGGTCACTCCGGCCGCGCCTGTCGCTCCGGCCGGCGCGCAAGGGAGCGCTGACGGCCTGCCTCGCTGTCCTTCTCGCGCTGGTCGTTTCGGTCCCCGACCGGATTCCCAACAGCCCGGGACATCTGGGCAGCCTGGTCGAGACCGTGCTGCCCTGGACGGTCCTCGCGATCCCGGTGCTGGTTGTCCTGGCGCTGGTACGCAGATCTCCGCTGGCAGCACTGTCACTGGTACTGCCGGTCACCGTGTGGGGCACCCTCTTCGGCAGCACGCTCGCCGACAAGTCCTCGCCCGGGGGAGACCTCACCATAGTGAGTCACAACGTCAACCAGGACAATCCCGATCCGGAGGACACGGTACGGCGGCTGCTCGCCTCCAAGGCGGACGTCCTGGCCCTGGAGGAACTGACTCCCCGCACGGCGTCCGCCTACGAGCATGCGCTGGCGTCCGCCTACCCGTACCACTCCTACGAGGAGACGGTGGGCCTCTGGAGCATCTACCCCCTGAGTGACGTGCGCGCCCTGCCCATCGTGCCGTGGACGCGGGCGATGCGCGCCACAGTGGAAACACCCGAAGGCTCTCTGGCCGCCTACGTCGTGCACCTCCCGTCAGTGCGCGTCAACTCCGCCGGGTTCACCACGCGCGCACGTAACGAGGCACTCGGTCGGCTGACAGCCGAACTTCACCGCGAAAGCGCCCAGAACGTGGTCGTACTGGGCGATTTCAACGGGTCGGCCGACGACCGTGCGCTGCGCCCGCTCACCCGGCGCTTCGCCTCGGCCCAGACAACTGCCGGTGGCGGATTCGGTTTTACCTGGCCGTCACGATTTCCGGTGGTGCGCATCGACCAGATCTTCGTGAAGGGTGCCAGGGCCACATCGGCATGGACCCTGCCCGCCACCGCGAGCGACCATCTCCCCGTGGCGGCACGCCTCGATCTCCGGCGGCATACGCCTTCGGGCTGAATCCGTGAACGAGCCGATCCTGTTGTGGCACGAACGGCAGTGGGCAAGGCCTGCAGTGGGCCGTGCGAGCGGGCAGACGTGAGTTGGGCGGAGGTACCACGGAGCGGACCGGCTGCAGCAGGGTGACGGCCTGGCGGCGTCTACCGGACGGCCGCAGGTGGCCACAAGCCCGTCGCGGAACACCGATCGGTGTTCCGCGACGGGAAGTCGTCCTGGTTGCCGACGGTGACAGGACACGATTCTTCGGGTGCTTACCGCGCTGCACCGATTCGAGGGCCGGTCCTCCGCCCGGGTGTGGCTGTTGTCGATCGCCCGCTGGGCGGTTGCCGGCAGCCTGCGCAGGGCCGCCTGCCGTCCGAGGACGTGTGACAGGACGGAGTGGGAGGACACCGTCGAGGGCAGCCATGCCCACCGGCCTGCCGGGCTTCGACGAGGGGCTTGCCGATGCGCCTCGTCGATTCCCTGCCCGCAGACCGGCGTGAGCTTCCTGCTCACCCGGTGTACGGCTGCCCGCGAGAGTGGTCCGGTGCCCTGTCGGAACCATCCGCTCCCGGGTCTCCAGGGCCCGGCTGAACCTGATCGAGACGGCGGCCGAAGAGCGGGCCACCGTTCGCCGCTTCGACGCGGCAGTGGCCTGGCGTCCGGGCCCTCCGTGTCCGCGTGCGTCCGGGCATGCGGACACGGCCTCGAACTGTGACCTCCCCCTCGAGCCGGGAGGCGGGCGGCCCGGCTGCCGGGGCGCCCACCGGTGCCCCGGCCGTAGGTCTCCGGACGGGCCGACGACGGCGGTGAGTGTCCGACCGGGCACTGACCCGAGTCGGCTGTCTCCGCCGACTGCATGGCCGGGCTCGACGCACGGCAGACCGCCTCGGGCCCCGCGGCGGACGCCGAGACCTGGGCCGCCGCTACCGTGCTGATGACGATCCGGTGCCGCCTGCGGGCCGTCTGAGCGGGCGAGGCATCCATCATGTCCTCCTGGTGTTTCTCGGCCGCCGGACGGCGACAGCGAGAATCCTGAAGTATGGAGGCCTCCCGCACATCGGCCGCCGACCCGAATCCGCACAAGGCTGACCTGCCCCGCCGGCCGGGGCATCACCTGCACTCCTGGAGGCAGACCCGGTGCCGCTTGTGCACCTCATGGGGGAGGCCGGCTGGAATCACGGACACGCGGTGGCCGCCGGTGACCCGCTCCTTGCCCGCGTCCTGTTCGAGTCCACCGACGGTGGGTGTCCGGGAAGTGCGGAAGACGGTCGTGCGCATCAAGGTGTTCCAGCAGGTGCCATGTCTCAGGAGGAGGGACGGACGAGCCCCGACTCGTAGGCGAACACGACGGCCTGAGCCCGGTCGCGCAGGTGCAGTTTCGCCATGATGGTGCCCAGGTGCGACTTCACGGTGGCCTGTGCGACATGGAGGTCCGCCGCGATCTCGGTGTTGGCCGGTCCGCGTGCGACCAGGGCGAGGACGTCCCGTTCGCGGACGGTGAGGACGTTCAGCCTTTCGCTCTGGGCCGTTGACGGCCCCAGTTGGCGGGCGACCCGGTCGAGGAGCAGCCGGGTGATGCGCGGCGCCACCACCGACTCCCCGGCGGCCACGGTGCGGATGGCGCCCACGACGTCTGCCGCGGGGGCGTTTTTCAGCAAAAGGCCGCTGGCCCCCGCCCGCAGCGCCGCGAACGCGTCGTCGTCGTTGTCGAAGGTGGTCAGCACCAGGACCCGGGGCGGGTCGTCCAGCAGCATGAACTGCTCCGTGGCCTGGATTCCGTCCATGACCGGCCTCCGGATGGCGGCCGTCGGTATCGACGCCGGCCTCACTCACCTGCTGACGCTCTCCACCGGGGAGAAGATCGCCAACCCCCGGCACGAACGCAGGGACCGGGCC